>NZ_DASVOB010000440.1:0-4382 GCF_036383575.1 Mucilaginibacter sp. | reverse complement strand
AACATCAAAAACCGCAGGCGCTTTGAATGGAAAAAGGCTAATCCTATCAGCTCGCTACGCAACCTGTCGCGTTATCCCTCTTTAACCGGATTGATCGGCGCGTTCTCGTTGGTATATATCGCCCAAAAATCCGTTGAATATGTATTATCATTTTACGTAACTGAAAAATTTGACTGGGCGCTCAAAAGCATAGGCTTTTTAGGTTTTTTTATTGGTATTGTGCTGGTAGCCATACAAGGCGGGCTTATCAGATATACCATCCCTAAATTTGGGCAGGAGAAAAATATTGTAGCCGGACTGCTGTTCTATACCATCGGTTTAACGCTTATAGCTTTTGCCAATCAGGGCTGGATGATGTATGTATTCATGGTCCCTTACTGCCTCGGAGGTATTTCCGGGCCATCATTGCAGGGCATGATCACCAGTACTGTATCTGCCAAAGAACAGGGTGAATTGCAGGGCTCCTTAACCAGTATCAGCAGTTTGGCGGTAATCATAGGGCCGCTGTTGATGAGTTCGGTGTTTCATTTGTTCACCCATCGTAATACTTCGGCCTATTTTCCGGGAGCTCCTTATATTTTGGGTGCTGTTTTAATGTTGATAGCTGTTTTTTTAGCGATCAGGAGTTTTAAGAAAGCAAGGTTGGCGGAGTCAAAGGAAGTAGAAGTAATTACGTAGAGACGCATCACATGCGTCTGTTGAAGCAAAAAAATTAATCTAACCCGCTTACGCCGCCCGATATCACAAACTTCATCACATCAGCGGCGCTCTTATCCATCGGTTTTACTTTATCGGCAGCAATGATGACTACCTGGCCGGCAAATGAATAGGAGTATGGAAAATACACAGCCACCTCTCCGGGTAAACCTATTTTGGCCAGATCCTTCTGTACAAGAAAGCCTATCTTTTTTAAACCAAACTCATTAACCTCAACCAGTACCGGTTCATTGAACTTTTTCTCTTCGCCAACAAAGGCTTCGGTCAAATCTTTTATTGATGAATACAGGAAAGCGAAGATGGGCAAACGCGCAAACCAGCGCCTGAACCAGCCTTTAATGGGTTCGGTGATCACATTGGTAACCAACACCCCCATGATCATGATAACCACTACCACATTCAGGATCCCCAACCCGGGGATATACATATGTTTGCCGGTTTTATCAGTCAAAAGATCGCTCAGGTTAAGAGCCTTATCAATGCTGGCCACTGCCCAGTACATCAGGAAAATGGCGGCCCCAACCGGTACAACCACCAACATCCCCTTTACAAAATACCTGAATAATACCCGCGCTAACCTGTTCATTTTAACCCCTGATTTCTACTCGTAAAAGTACACTCTTTTAAATTGATACAAAATTGAAATCAAAAACCGACAGGATAGGTATGTAAAGCGACGCTTTTATGCTTCGCTATAAAACCCACGCGGCTTTATCTATTTTCACATTGATAAATATTAGCCGACAGGATTTTGTTAATGGAGTTGAAATTTATAAATTGTCGTTATGGATTCGCCGATAATAATGTTGATTATTGTAGTTGTACTAATTTTTGCAACTTACAGAACTATAGTTTTTTTATTCAGTTTACTTCCTGATTCTTCTTTTCGGACGTTCACACAATCTGCATCCGGCAAGGTTCTCGTTGGTTTTCTTTCCCCAGTTATTCTTTGGCTGATATTTGTATTCTTCGCGATTAATGTCTTTCATATTCAATGCTAACCCTAAGGCACTACTCATAAAAGTAAACCCGTTTTACCCTTTGCGAAATATTGGTTAGTATTTCATAAGGAATAGTGCCTATTTGCTTTGCCAGTTCTTCAATACGCTGGTGCTCATCAAATATGATCACCTCGTCACCTTCGCGCACATCCAGCCCGCTCACATCCAGCATACACATATCCATAGTGATATTGCCCACAGTAGGCACCAATGTGCCTTTCACCAGCATTTTGCCTACGCCCTTGCCAAATGCACGTAAATAACCATCGGCATAACCTATGCGGATGGTGGCTATTTTACCATCCTTCAATAAACTGCCGCTTCGGCCATAACTGATGGTATCCCCCGCCCCTATCTTTTTAACCTGGGCAACACTTGTTTTTAAGCTCGCAATGGGCTGCAAACCGGCATCTGAGGCTGGCACAGATGAATCTATTCCATATAATCCTATTCCCAAACGCACCATATCATAATGTGCCGAGGGCCAGCGGATGATCCCGGCTGTGTTGCAGATATGCTTGATCACTTTATAACCCAGCGTACGTTCAATCTCCTTAAAAGCTTTTTCAAAACGCTTGATCTGCTTTTTGGTAAACTCATCATGCTCCGGGGCTTCGCTTGCAGCAAGATGTGAAAATACTGATTGTATGCGTACATAACGATTAGCCTCCAGCATATCACAAAGGGTTTCTATCTCATAGTTTTCAAAACCGAGGCGGTGCATGCCCGTATCAATTTTAAGGTGCACCGGGTAACCGGTAATCCCTTGTGCCGAAGCATAGCCCACAAAATCATCAAGCAGGCCAAAGCTATAAATTACCGGTTCGAGCTTGTATTCGGTGAGTTTGTCAAATGCCGAGGCTTCGGGGTTAAGAACTTTGATGGGCAGGATGATCCCGGCCTGTCTTAACGCTACCCCTTCATCTATATAAGCCACCGCCAGGTAATCAACCTTATTGTATTGCAGCATATTAGCTACTTCAAAAGTACCACTACCATAGCTGAATGCCTTTACCATGGCCATTACTTTTACGCCCGGCTTAAGTTTTGATTTATAAAAGTTCAGATTATTAAGCAAGGAGTTCAGGTTGATCTCCATTACGGTTTCGTGTGCTTTTTGAGCCAATGCACGGCTGATCTGCTCAAATTCAAAACTGCGGGAGCCTTTGATCAGGATGGTTTCATCTTTAAAGTTGAGCACTTTTAGCTGCTGAAGCAGCGTTGTAGTATCGGCATAAAAATGCTGTTCCGGCACGTTAAAATATTGCTGATGGCTAAGCAGCGCTTCACCCACACCAATAAATTTATCTATCTTTTTGGCCTGGATAAGTTCAGCTACCTGTTTGTACAATACATCCTGATGCAAACCAGATTGATAAATATCCGACAGGATCAGCGTCTTTTTTTGATGCTGATTTTGCTGCGATAAAAAGTTAAGCGCTATTTCAAGTGATTGCAGATCTGAATTATATGAATCGTCAATAACCGAGCAGTTGTTTACACCATTTTTTAATTCGAGCCGCATGCTTACCGGGGCAAGGCGTTCAATGCGTTTATCGGCCTCCACTGCGCTATAGCCTAAAGCCAGCATAGTAGCCCAGCAGGTAATAGCGTTTTCTATCGATGCCTGATCGGTAAAAGGAATGAGGCATTCAATCTCCTTAGTTTGGTAACGGGCACGGAAGTAATAATTTTTAGAGATCACTGTCTCGCTGAAAACATAAAGATCGGCCTCCCGGAATTTGCGGCTCCAGGTAAAAGTTTCCTGGGCTTTGATGTCTTTTTCATAACCGATGAGCTGGTCGTAATTATGGATCAGCAGCCTGCTATTTTTAAAAAGCCCCAGTTTTTCCAGGAGTTTTTGTTTGGGCGATTCAAATCCTTCATCGTGCGCCGGGCCAATATGCGTAAGTACCCCTATTTCGGGTTTGATAATAGCCTCCAGCTTAGTCATCTCATTTACAGTGGAAATACCCGCTTCAAAAATGCCAAGGTCGTTCCGGTCGTTGATTTGCCATACCGATAATGGGACACCAATTTGGGAATTATAACTTTTAGGGTTGCGTACAATGTTTCTATCGGCCGAAAGCAATTGATAAAGCCACTCTTTAACTATAGTTTTCCCGTTACTCCCCGTAATGCCAATTACCTGCAGCTTAAACCGACTGCGATGATAAGCGGCCAGCATTTGCAGGGCAGCCAGCGGATCGGGCACTATTAAAAAGTTGGCACCGGGCAGGTTAAATTCCGGCCCATGCTCCACCACAAAATTACGTACACCGCCTGCATAAGCTTCGGCAACAAACTCGTGCCCGTTGCGCCTGCCGCTCAGGGCAAAAAACAAACCTTCGGCAGGGTTGCTGATCCTGCGGCTATCAGTAAAAAGCGCACTGATAGTATGTTCTTCAACGATGTTGCCATCTGCCTTGATGATCTTTTTTATAGCGGTTATAGTGTACGTGTTATTGCGCATGATGCTAATTTGGAGATATTAAAACAAAAAGAATAATTTTTAACGAATTTTGATTTCTAAATGGATCAGCCCAAATCAATTAAAATTACCGACGAGAAAGTTGCCCTTGCTAAAGCCGAACACTTTTGTGCTTACCAGGAGCGTGCCCAGCAGGAAGTACGCGACAAACTTTACGAGTGGGGACTATGGCC
>NZ_DASVOB010000439.1:0-11087 GCF_036383575.1 Mucilaginibacter sp. | reverse complement strand
CTGGGCCGCAATTTTGCTCACCATCAGGGTTGAGCAACGCTCGCCAAAGGCCAGCACCTGGTCGCGTGTTTTCGGGGTAAGTTCGCGAAGGGTAAGTACGCCCTGCAGCAATTCTTCCAGTTGGTTGAAGTGAATTTTTAAGCGGGTGAGGGCAGGGTTCTGATTCTGCACATCCAAAAGGGCTTTCACCGCATCAAAGTGGCGTTTTTCAAGTTCGGCAAGCCCGGCGGTAAATTCAATACCGTTGGCCGCATCTTCGGCCATGGCCGAGAGCAGATTGGTTACGCCGCCCATGGCAGATAATACCACCACCGGCTTTTCATCATTTTTTACTTCATCCTTCAGGATGCTTAACAGGGTTTGGATGCTTCTTACAGATCCAACGGAAGTGCCTCCGAATTTTAAAACTTTCATTTATGGGTTTAGTATCAAGCTATAACAAAAAAGCCTTCCTCTTTGCGGAGGAAGGCTTTCATCTGGTTTTCATTTTTTATGTTTTTACACCATACGATTATCTTCCTCCGAGGTTTATGCCGGTGGTAATAATAGTTGTAATAATGGTGTTGTTAATTGTCATATATAATGTCTGTAAAGTAAGTAGATTATTTTTGAATACGCAAGGATTATTTTACAAATTATGATTTTCGCAATAATTATCAGACTAACTGGTGGGTAAATGATAGATTTGATAATGAGGCTAATAGATAAAAGGTTTTATCAAAATCACATATTGTTGAAGATTGACAAGTGTCACTTACGTAGTCTATAAGCGGTGTAAGACAAGTACGAAGTTTCAAAAACTTCAAATGCTTTGCCGGAGAGATACAATCTAAACGAATAGCACAGATCGTAGAGTAGGAAGTAATATTAGCCGAATCATGGAGTAGAGAATCAATTCGTGCAATTCGGCTAATTCGCTAAAATTTGTGTGGGAATTCTTTATACATCATATCGGTAATTCGCATCAATTCGAAAAAATTAGTGTCAAATTTAAATTTGCTACTTTTGAACCTTGATAATATGCACGGACTAATAACAAAATCAACAGGAAGCTGGTACCAGGTACAAACACCCGATGGGCAAAAGATAGATTGCCGCATCAAGGGCAAGTTTCGTATAAAAGGTATCACCACCACCAACCCTATTGCGGTTGGCGATATCGTTGATTTTGAAATGGAGCCCGACCGCGAAGATGGTGTGATCACCAACCTGCGTCAGCGTAAAAATTATATCATCCGTAAGGCTATTAACCTGAGCAAACAAGCACAGATCATTGCCGCCAATCTTGATCAGGCTATTCTGGTAGTTACACTGGCATCCCCACGTACTTCTCTTGGCTTTATCGACCGTTTTTTGGTTACTGCCGAGGCCTACGATATCCCTGCGCGACTGGTATTCAATAAACTTGACCTGTTCAGCGACGAAGGCCTGGAAGTATTGGCCGATTATAAAGCTATTTATGAAGATATCGGTTATCCCTGCTTCGAGGTTTCCGCTATCGAAGGCACTAATATTAGCCAGGTTCAGGATCTGTTGAAAGATAAAGTAACCCTATTCTCCGGGCACTCAGGTGTAGGCAAATCGAGTCTGATCAACGCGCTGTTGCCCGAACTGGAATTGCGCACCAATATGGTATCCGACTGGAGCGACAAAGGCATGCACACCACCACCTTTGCCGAAATGTTTGAATTACCGCAAGGCGGCTTCATTATCGATACCCCCGGTATTCGCGAACTGGGTGTTATCGACATTGAAAAACAGGAGCTCAGTCATTTCTTCCCTGAAATGCGCGAACGTATGAATCAATGCCGTTTTAATAATTGCCGCCATATCAATGAACCCGGCTGCGCCGTTCTCGAAGCTTTGGAAGAAGGCGAGATAACCCTATCCCGCTATGAAAGCTACCTGAGCATTTATCATGGTAATGATACGAGAGCTTAGGGGGAGAGAAGCAAGACCGTTAGAATCAAGAACCAACAAAAAAGTAGCCTTTATAAGCGTAGAATTTTATTAATTATGTCATTGCGAGGAGCAGCAAGGGTATGTGCTGTGGAGCGACGTGGCAATCCCGTAGCCATGCCAACCGCTATGAATGTTTACTCTGTATAGCTACGAGATTGCCGCGCTACGCTCGCAATGACATGTTTTTAGATTCAGCCTGCGGCCGGTGTTGTCATCGCACCACTTCTTTTCTTACTTCTTTGCCGCTTCTTTCACCAATACATCAACAATTGCCTGTTTATTGGGCAAATACTTATTGCATAAAAACAAGCCACCTTTACCCGTGGCCGCGTTAAAGAATAGATAAGTCCCAACGCCCGGGTCATCGCCGTCATGACCTATAGTACCATTGGTGTACAAATTCCAGAAAATGCCTTTATTGCGGTAGGTTAAATTGATATTTTTAGGCGGATGTTCTTTGCTGAACTGCGGGGTGAACATGGCCTGGTACGATGCTTCGGTCAGCAGTTTTTTATCATGTTTGCTGATCGCCATCAAATACTTGCTCAAATCTCCGGGCGAAGTTTTCAAGCCGCCATCGGGGTAGGTAACCAGGTCATATAATGGAAACCGGTTTTTTAGATCAAGATATAGATAGGCGTGATTTTTTAAATCCATATCAGACACGTGCCAGCCGGAATGGTCCATTTTCAATGGTTTCAGGATATACTTTTTTGTAAATTGGGCATATGACAGGCCCGATTTAATTTCGATGAGATAGGCCACCAGCGCCGAACCTATGTTACAGTATGATGAGGTGCTCCCTGCCGGCCCCTCACCAAAATTAGCTTTGCCGTAATATTTCCCCTGTGGCGATAAATAATTATAAAAGAATTGAACTAAAGAAGTATCCTTTAGCTTATCTCCAAAGCCCATCTGGTTCAGGATGCTTACCGAAATACTATCGTACGCCCTTAGTTTGGGATAAAAATGATAGCTGTAATGATAAATTGGGGGGTTATCAATAATGCCCGAAGTGTGGTTGGTTAACTCCCTGATGGTTATTTTGCCATTCGGATCGTTGGGGTTAGTTACCTTAAAGGGTAATACATCGTTAATGTCTGTTTCTAAAGTAAAGTACTTTAGTTCGATGGCTTTCATTAGCGCCACAGCAATAAACGTTTTACTCACCGAGCCGATATTCTGAACGGTATTGGCCGAATAGGGGGTTTGATTTGCAATATCGGCATAGCCAAAGCCATGCGAATAGGTTGTTTTGCCGGCATTGGTCATGATCACATACATGCCGGGCAGGCTATCCTGTGTAAATGCCTGCTGAAGTTTAATGGTTAATGAATCCGGGTTGGTTTGCGCTTTAATGGCGTTTGATAACAGTGCGAAGGTTACGGTTAAAAGAAGTGTTTTCAAGGTTTTCATATATCTATATTACAACAAAGAGTATATAAACCCCTATTGATCAATGAAAATTATGCCTTTAAGTTCCTTCAAATAAAAGAGGCCTTGTGATATTCACAAGGCCCTGGTATTTATTCGCCTAAGGCGGTCTTGAAATCCTCAAGCAAATCCTCAAGGTCTTCAATGCCTACCGACAGGCGGATCATGCTTTCAGGAATCCCCATTTCAGCGCGACGCTCGGCACCAAGCTCAAAGAAAATGGTTTGCGCAACCGGGATAGCCAATGTACGGGTATCACCAAGGTTGCTTGATTTTACAACCAGTTTCAGCTTGTTTAAAAATGCCAGGCAGTCGATACTTTCGTCAAGCTCGATGCTCATGAGACCGCCATAACGTGAAAACAACTCGCCCGCCAATGCATGCTGCGGGTGCGATTCAATACCAGGATAAAATACTTTTTTAACTTTTGGATGATTATCGAAATATTTAGCAAGTGCCAATGCGTTGCTGCAAGCGCGGTCAAGGCGCAGGGCTAATGTTTCGGCTCCAACGGAAATACTGTGCGCAGCTTCTGGCGACAAAGTACCGCCTGCATCGCGCAAACCTTTCTTGCGGATCTGGGTCATGCCCAGCGCGTCGGGTTTAACGGTTGTTTTAAAGCCGGGGAAAATGTTTGGATAGTTTGACCAATCAAACAAGCCGGTATTCGTAACAGCACCACCAAGGGCGTTGCCGTGACCGCCGATATATTTAGTTAACGAGTTAACAACCAAACTGGCCTTCACGTTAACCGGATTAAACAGGTATGGTGAGGTCATGGTGTTATCAACCACGTACAAAATGCCTTTTTCTTCGCACAGATCACCAATGTTTTTAAGATCGGCAATTTGAGTGGCGGGGTTGGCAATGGTTTCAACAAACACCATGCGGGTGTTTTCTTTTATTGCTGCGCGTACATTATCAACAACGGTGGCATCAACAAAATCAATGCTGATCCCCATATCAATAAACGTTTGGAAAATGCTGCGGCTGTTACCAAACAGGAACGAGCTGGCTACAATATGGTCGGTACCTTTAATAAGCGCCATTACCGTTGCCGAAATAGCGGCCATACCGGTTGAGAAGGCGATGCTTGATACACCATGTTCCATCTGGGTTACCTTTTGCTCCAATGCGGTAATAGTAGGGTTACCCTGGCGCGAGTATGCATACCCGCTCTTTTTGTTCTGGAAAATATCAACCAGATCCTGTACATCTTCGTGCCCGTAGGTTACCGAGGTGTGGATGGGTTTGTGTAATGAACCATGCTCGGGTTTGCCAAGACGGTCGGCATGTAATATGGTGGTAGTGAAGCCTTTTTTGGTACTCATTTTTTATCCTATTAATTAGATATACATAATAGCGGTTGCGAACTTAATTAATTACACACTAATTACACGAATGGAATTAACACTAATTGCACTAATGATAACGATTTGACACGAATGCTTTTATGATGGCTTGAATTTGATCGAATTACACGAATTACTTTATATAAGGTAGATGATTAGTGAAATTCGCCTAAATTGTGGCCAACATAAATTAATTCGTGTAAAAATTATGAGAGCTGTACTACAACGTGTTACCCAGGCAAGCTGTACTGTTGATGGAAATGTTACAGGCGAAATAGCCGCCGGATTTTTGGTGTTATTAGGAATTGAAGATGCCGACACTACCGAAGACCTGCAATGGCTGGCCAATAAGATAGTTGGCATGCGTGTTTTTGGAGATGAGAACGGCCTTATGAACAAAGCCCTTGCCGATATTGACGGGAATATACTGCTGATTTCGCAGTTTACCCTTTTCGCGCAAACTAAAAAGGGCAACCGCCCGTCGTTTTTAAGGGCTGCCAAGCCTGATAAGGCTATCCCGATATACGAGCAAATGATCCAGATGCTTGAAACATTAACGGGCAAAAAAGTAGCTACAGGCATTTTTGGTGCCGATATGAAAATTAGCTTGTTAAATGATGGTCCGGTAACTATTATAATGGATACGAAGGATAGGGAATTTTAACACGAATATTTGCGTGTCGGTTACAATTAGATCGAATTACACGAATCTATGTTTGACACGAATCCTTGCTTGGTGTAGATGATTAGATCGAATTACACGAATTGGCGTGTATGATTTTAGATAGCTGGATTCGTTTTTCAGAAAATGACCCGTTGATATTCAAGTGAAGGTTTTCCGAAATTTATTACAAGGCCCAATTTGAGGCCAGAGGCTTTTAGGTAGTTAAGAGTTTGCTTGATATATGGATCGCCGATGTAATTGCCTATTTTTACTTCGAGAATGATGCCGTCGTAAACTACGAAATCAGCAACAAAGAAATGCTTAAGCTTTTGTTCTTTATATGTAATAGTAAATGGTTTTTCTCGTACAAATGGGATATTTAACTTGGCGAACTCAAATTCCAGAGCATCCTTATAAACCGCTTCTTTAAACCCGTGCCCCAATATGTTATGAACCTCAAAGCATGCCCCGATAATTTTGTAAGATTCTTCCTTAAATAAAATTTCAGTCACAATTAATAGAATTGATGACCAAAATATAGAATGATTTTAATTTCATCAATTATTAATTGAATGAAGCGTCCATCAAAAAAATAATTCGTGAAATTCGATATAATTATCTACGCCAAGCAAGGATTCGTGTCAAACATCGATTCGTGTAATTCGCTTAAATTTTATTCGCTTTGCAAGCCATTCGTGATAAAATCTATTTATTACCCAATCCCTCTTCAATCCTCGCTTGCAAGTCCGCTTTAAAAGCATCATCCAATTTCAACTCATTCTTCAACGAATCCTGAAATAGCTGCTGTACCATATGATTAATAACACGGCTTTGTTTATTGTATAGCACGCACATGCCACAACCCGCCAGGTGAATCCTCAGCTCAATTTCCTCGCGAAAGCTAAGCCGGCCAAGCTGCTTTTTTTCGATCAGGAAAGTGGCCTGCTTGCAGTTATATATGATTTTATTTAAGTAGCTCATTTTAATTCCAGTTTTTTTGAAGGCAGGCCCTCAGGTTAACTTTTGCCCGGTGAATGATAACCCAGAAGTTGGCCGGGGTAACATGCAGTTCGGCACAGATATTTTCGGTAGCGGCATCATCAATATGTTTCATGGTAAAAACGGCGTTCCACAGGGCGGGCAGCTTTTGCAGGCATTTTTGCAGTATACTGTTCAGCTCTTTTTTTAACAAGGGATCCTGATCATCCATTCCTGCAATAGGTTGAGGGGCATACGCTGCTTTCCAGTGGCCATTATCTTCCTCAAAAAACTCATCCTGCTCCTGTGCAGCTTTACTGGCCGAAGCTATAGCCAAACCCGATGACTTTTTGCGGTATACATCAACAATTTTGTTTTTAAGGATGGCGGTAAGCCACGTTCGTTCGGTGCTTTTGCCCTCAAACCTGTCAACCTTTTCAAGGGCCGCCAAAAAAGTCTCCTGCACCAGGTCTTTAGCCGTATCCTGGTCATTAATACGCACAATGGCGTACGCATACAGGTAATCGGCATAGGTGGCAACCCATTTATGAGGGTTTAATACAGTAGTTTCGGTTATCATGAAATGTGATATGCTATTATAATAGCTGTGTTAGTCGGGCAGAGGCCTTAATCCTTACAAAAATAAACGCCAATGTGATTTTATTTTAAATCAGCCCGTCCTGTTTATTGCTAAGTTACATTACATGTATTGATAATGAGCTTATTATGCCGATATTTATATCAGCCAAAAAAAAGTAAAATTTGTTGTAAGGTTCTCCCCATAAACCCGACAAAGTCATTAAAACGTATATCATTCAATCCGGATAAAATGAGAAAGATCAAGGTATTGGCGCTTGTGCCGTTTTTTATAGGTACGATTATGATTTCGGCTGCTTTTATCAGCTGTCAAAGTGCGGCTAAAAACAGTAGAAAGGATGATTTTAAATATAGTGGTAAGGGCTTCGCATTAGTTGAGCTATTTACATCCGAAGGCTGCTCAAGTTGTCCTCCTGCTGATGAACTGGTAGCTAAAGTTCAGAAAGAAGTTGGCGATAAACCTATTTACATTTTAGCCTATCACGTTGATTACTGGGACCGACTTGGCTGGAAAGATGCTTTTAGCAATGCCGATTATTCAAAACGGCAAAATGAATATGCCCGGTGGCTTAACCTGTCGCAGGTTTACACGCCGCAGGTTATAGTTAATGGTAAAACAGAGTTTGTAGGCTCGCAGGAAGGAGCCTTGCGTAAGGCCATCAAAAATGGCTTGGAGGGAAGCAGCAAGGTGCAGTTAATTATTAGCGTTGCCAGCAATGCCAATAACACCGCTTCGGTACAATACAAAGTTGAAGGGAAAGCCGGAAATTCTGGTAGTGTTTTATCATTGGCATTGGTGCAAAAGCAAGCCGTAATAAAAGTTGAACGTGGCGAAAATGGCGGTCGCACACTTACCCATGCCCAAATCGTTCGCAACCTGCAAACCTTGTCATTGAGCAAAAACAATGGTAACGCAACAATTGCCCTGCCCAAGGGGTTTGATACTGAAGGTTGGGAAGTAATCGGTTTTGTACAAAACACAACCAACGGTGCTGTTTTAGGAGCTGCAAGGACTTCATTTAGGGTCCCGGCTGAAACTGGCGGTCAACAGGAAGCCAAAGGCATACAATAGTTAAACACCGATAGTACCAAACAGCAGATCAAATGAAAGTAATCAAAGAAAAACACCCCCTGTTAATGCGCTGGACGCACTGGGTAAATTTTCCTATCCTGACCATCATGATCTGGAGCGGGCTGCTCATCTACTGGGCTAATGATACTTATACATTCACGCTCTTCGGGGTTACTTTTATCCGGTTTTTTCCGCAGGGCTTTTATGATGCCCTGCATATCCCCAAACGGCTGGCCGAGGGCATGGCCTTCCACTTTCTGTTCATGTGGTTTTTTGCGCTCAATGGCTTTTTATATGTAATGTACACCATTATATCAGGCCAGTGGCGGGAGCTGGTACCAAACAGGCATTCGTTTAAGGAAGCCTGGCTCGTGGTGCTGCATGATCTGCATATCCGCAAAATGGCACCTCCTCAAAATAAATATAACGCGGCCCAGCGTATTGCTTATACCGCCATTATAGTAATGGGCTTTGGCTCGCTGATAACCGGGCTGGCTATTTACAAACCGGTACAGTTTAATTACCTGGCATGGATCTGCGGCGGGTACCACCTGGCCCGGATCTGGCATTTTGTGCTCACCATTGGCTATGTGCTGTTTTTCCTGGTTCATGTTGTTCAGGTTGTACTTGCAGGCTGGAATAATTTCAGATCGGTGATCTCTGGGTTTGAGGTAATTGATGAAAAACCGCAGCCTGTTATTCAAATTCAAAATGATGAAACTAACCAAAAAGCTGAGTAAGGTTTTCAGTAAAAATAAAGGCCCCAAAAGGGAGCTTACCGTTGAGCAGAAGATCAGTCGCCGCAATTTTATCTCCTTCGGCAGTTTCCTTGTATTGGGAAGTGCAGCTTATGGCGGATGGCGATGGCTTTATACCTCGCCGGAGGAAGTGGCGGGTATCACGGGAGAGGCACACAAACCCTTACGTGCCGTGCTAAATGCCAATGAAAAGGTGGTACGCCAGTTATACAGCAATAAAAACCTGGTAAAAACCTATCCAAAGGAAATGGCCGCCAAAGTGGTGCGCCATAACAGTGATATCGGTTCGGAGGGATTGGTTGATGTAGACGCCTGGAAGCTGTCGGTCAAAAAAAGCAGTGGGGAAGTACTGAACATTGGTATCGATGAAATAAGGAAACTCCCTAAAACGGAGATCATTTATGATTTTAAGTGTGTAGAGGGCTGGGATCAGATCTCGCATTGGGGGGGCGTAAAATTCAGCGATTTTATTGCCCACTTTAAGCTCGATGCCGAGACGGAATTTGGATACGTGGGCATGGAGACCCCGGATAAAGAATATTACGTAGGTGTTGATATGCCAAGCGCCATGCACCCGCAAACCCTGTTGGCTTATGAAGTAAATGAAAAGCCTTTGCCGCCAAAACACGGCGCGCCGCTGCGGCTTATCATCCCGGTTAAATACGGAATTAAGAATTTAAAGCGGATAGGGAGCATCAACTTCAGCAATAACCGCCCCCGCGATTACTGGGCCGAGCAGGGTTATGACTATTATGCAGGATTGTAAAAATTGAGGTTGAGAACAGCGTTATATGTAAGGTAATATTTGCATATTGCAATTCAATGCCGGCCAATAAACTACCACTTTCCAAACAGCTTGCTTATGCCTGCGGAATGATAGGGTGGAGCATCATGACCAATATTATCATCGTGATGCTGCCTTATTTTTACCTGCCGCCAAACAACGCCGGGCTTACCCCGCTGGTACCTCAACTGTTACTTTTTGGTCTGTTCAACATCATGTCTGTAATTACAGCTTCCGGCCGTTTGGTGGATGCTTTTTTTGACCCCTTTATTGCCTCGCTGAGCGATAAGAGCGAAAACCGGCGCGGGAGGCGCATCCCCTACATGCAATGGGCTGTTTTGCCCGCCGTTTTATTTTGCGGCTTAACTTTTTACCCAATGGTAAAAGGCGAAAGTATCCATAATGCTTACTGGCTTACCTTTACGCTCATTTGTTTTTTTATGGGCGCTACAGCCTATATTATCCCATACAATGCGCTGCTGCCCGAACTTACCCGCACAGGCCGCGAGCGGGTTAAACTTTCGTCATTACAGCAGGTGGGTTTTGTGATCGGTATTATCCTATCGGCAATGGTCAATAACTTTGCCGACTGGGTACAGTGCTTTGCCGGGATAGCCAATCGCGATACCGCCGTGCAGTATACTATTTGGGGGCTTGCTGTATTTGCCGGCCTGGTAATGCTGGTACCCGTATTTGCCCTTGACGAAAAACGTTATTCCAACGGCCATCCATCGCACCTGTCGCTATTGCCAGCTATTCAAAAAACTTTTCAGAACCGGAATTTTAAATATTACCTGATATCCGATTTTTCGTACTATATGGCATTAAGCATCATATCAAGCGGCTTATTGTTTTTTTTAAAATCGTTGTTAAACCTGCCCGAATCTATGGGAGGGGAGCTTATGGCTACTATGGTACTGGTATCGTTATTGTTTTATCCGCTGGTTAATTACCTGTCACAAAAGATCGGCAAAAAACCAATTGTGCTTTTTTCGTTCGGGTTATTGAGTTTGATCTTTGTGGCGATATTTTTCCTGGGCAAACTTCCGCTGGCACCGCAGGCGCAGATCTATACACTGGTTATCAGCGCCTCGTTCCCGCTGGCTTCGCTGGGGATCCTGCCTAATGCCATTCTTGCCGAAATTGCCCAAAACGATGCCAAACGCACCGGCGAAAATCGGGAGGGTATGTTCTTCGCGGTTAAATACCTGTTTGTAAAACTTGGCCAAACACTGGGGATTGAATTGTTTGCTTTTTTAACCGTTTACGGTAAAGATCCGGGTAATGATTATGGCCTGCGTTTGAATGGTATTTGCGGCTGTATACTTTGCTTGCTGGCTATTGTTTTCTTTAGCAGGTTTAGGGAGGAAGAAAAGAGGATGGTTGATTAGGGATTAAACCAACAAAAACATCGCCGCCGCTCGGCTCCAGCCGAGTGGCTTTTATTCCCAGGCCTCTGGCCTGCATTAACTACGGCGGCCAGAGG
>NZ_DASVOB010000438.1:0-5904 GCF_036383575.1 Mucilaginibacter sp. | reverse complement strand
ACAACTTTTGGTAGGGTGGCGTTCTCTTCGTCTTTTTTATCGTCTTCCTTATCATTGAAAACGGCGCGCCATCCGGCGGTGTGGATCACTGTTCCGCTGGCGTTAAATTTGGCGCCTGATTGCACCACAATTTTGGTGACTTCCTTGATACAGTCCTGGTGAAAAGCTTCAAGCATGCGGCCCGCCACCATATCGTAAATAGCCTGCTGATCGGCCGAAAGCTGGTGCGGTGTTTCGCCGGTTGTGAGTACGGCATGGTGATCTGTTACTTTCTTGGCATTCACACTGCGTTTATTCAATGTGGCAGTGCCCAGCGCAATGGCTTGTTTGCCAAAAAGCGGGTGTTGTTCCAGCTTTTCAATAAGTACAGGTACACCTGCAAAAACATCATCGCCAATATAACGGCTGCCGGTACGGGGGTAGGTGACCAGCTTGTTTTCGTACAGGTTTTGGAGGATATTAAGTGTCTGATCGGCAGTAAAACCTTTGCGTTTGTTGGCTTCCTGCTGCAGGCTGCTCAAGTCGTGCAATAGTGGTGGTGGTTCTTTACGTGGTTTGGCTTCCACTTGCAAAATATGACCGCCCTGCGGAAAACCGCCTTCAACATCCTGCACCTGGTCGACTACGGCTTGTGCTTCTTCTCTTGTTTTATAATTTTCGGCAGATATCGCTTTAAATACCTGTCCATCTTTATCTGGATGGATACTTACCTGGAAGAATGTTTCGGGTACGAAGTTTTTATTTTCGAGATACCGCGAACAGATCATAGCAAGGGTAGGGGTTTGCACCCGACCCAATGAAAGTACGGCACCGCGAATGCCCGATGAAAGACTAAGCGCCTGTGTAGCGTTCATACCCACCAGCCAGTCCGACTGTGAACGGCAATGGGCCGAATTAAACAGCGTATCATAATCACTGCCTGGTTTCAGGTTGCGGAAGCCCTCTTTGATAGCCTCATCTGTTTGGGATGAGATCCAAAGCCTTTTAAAGGGCTTTTTACATTTTAAATAATAGTAAATGTAACGAAAGATGAGTTCTCCCTCGCGCCCGGCATCCGTTGCTACGATGATCTCGGTGGATTCATCAAATAGCTTTTGGATAGTATCCAGTTGTTTTTTTACCGAAGGATCATCTACCAGCCCATCTTTGGTTTTTACCTTACGGATAGAAAGCTTAAACTTTGGTGGTAGCATAGGCAGGTGCTGAACGCTCCAGCCATAATAGCCGTATTCCTGCGGCGCTGCAAGCTGCAACAGGTGACCGAAAGCCCAGGTAAAGGTGAACCCTTTGCCTTCAATATAACCATCCTTTTTAGTGGTCGCCCCAAAAACTTTGGCAATTTCACGGGCTACAGATGGTTTTTCGGCTATAATTACTTTCATAAATGCTGGTCCCAATGCGCCGGTTTATACCGGTGCCTGCTGATACGGGCGTCGAAAGTATGAATTTAACGAGGGCTGTGCAAGGTTTGTTGGTAACATTGTGCCGCCCCGTATATCTAATGCCCGGTTAAATACCGTTCGTAGTAGCCAGTAATTCCTTATCTACCCCGGCAATTATTTCTTTAAATATTGGCTCCGCATTGGTATAACCTTCAAGCAATTTAAACTGGTTTTTTGCCCTGATCAAATTATGCCCTTCGTATTGCGCGCCGTAGTAAACATCGTTGTTTAAGAAATCGGTTAAAAAACGGAGGCCTTGCATGTAGATCATCATTTTGCCCGAAAAAATGAAAAACTGTTTTTCGGTTTCAGTGAGGATACTCCCCATTTCGCTCATATACCCTTTATATATCGCCCCGAAAAAATCTGTCCTGATGATAATCTTATCCAGATCTTTTTCCTCCTCGTTGGCGGGCGACAAGTAGGTACGCATCATATCGCCGACATCGCTTAAATAATAGCCGGGCATTACGGTATCCAGGTCGACAAGGCAAAGCGCGTTTTGTGCGTCATCAAATAGCACATTGTTTATTTTGGTATCGTGATGTATCACCCGCAGTTTAATATCCTTGTTAGTAGTAAACTGGTTGTAGGTGTGCAGTATTTCGATATAACCTCGTGCTTTCTCTATTTCGTGATCAGCCTGTTTCAATTTTTCATCAGAGGCCGTTTGAAGGGCTTGTTCAAACTGCTCGAAACGTAATTTCAGGTTATGAAAATCGATAAGTGTATATTCGAGTTTGCTGCTGTCAAAACGGTTTAGCAAGCGGGTAAACCTGCCAAATTGTACAGCGGCGCTATAGGCTGCTTTGGTATCCTGCAAAAAGTTTACTGTATGCGATCCATCAATGAATGGAAACAGCCTGTAAAATTTACCGTCGGCTGCTTGAATGATCGATTTTCCTGTTTGATTCTTTAATGGGGCTACAAACAAATATCCCGGGTTGGTTTCATCAAGGTATTGTTTGATCAACGCCAGGTTGTTATCAATATGATCTGGATATTTGAAAACCGAGTTGTTGATTTGCTGAAGGATATAAGCCCGGTTAACACCGTTTATTTTAAAAGTATAGTTTATTAAGCCCGAACCAAAAGGCCGGACTGTGTATTCAGAAACGTTTAATCCAAAATTTATAAGGATATCATCAAACATATTATAGGCGTTAACTCATCAAACATAGCTAATTGGTAAACGATAGCCATGCGCAAACGTTTGAGTGTTTTTTGTTGAGATCTATTTTTTGTTTTCGACCAGTTGCGATTCGATGATCACCTTATAAAAGGCACTTGGTTCGTTGCCGCCTGTACCCTGATGGTGCAGCAGGTCCATCAAAATATCGGTTGCTTTTTGCCCCTGTAAATAAGGGAATTGCTCAACCGAAGCAGCCGGGATATTCTCCATATAATGGATCAGCGGTAAATTGGCATAACTTACAAACTCAAGGTCTTTGTTTATCCTGATGTTTAATTTGCTGGCATGTTTAATGGCAAAAAGCGCCACATAGTCATTAAAGGTTACTATTGCGGTTGGTTTACGTTTGCTGGCTAATAATTCATTTAGCGCTTTTTGGGTACCTTCTTCTGTCAAATCGCATGAAACAATGAGTGAAGGATCATACTTAAGCCTGTTTTTGGTCATGGCTTTGATATAACCTTCTTTGCGTTCGCCGGTGGCTACCATGGTTTGGGGGCCGTTGATCATGCCTATTGCCCGATGTCCTTTTTTTAGCAGATAGCTTACCGCTTCGATTGTGCCGATTTCCATGTTGCATGCCACATAGTGGATGTTTGGTATGGATGGGATCCTGTCGAAATAAACTACGGGGATATTGTATTTCTTTAAGTTTTCAAAATGCAGATAGGAGGACGTGTTTTTGCCCACCGATACCAATAAACCATCAACCCGGTGATTTTTCATTTTTTCAACAAGTTGTTTTTCTTTCTGCTCATCATCATGCGATTGCGCCAGGAGTACGGTATAGTTTTTTTTGTAGGCGGTATCTTCAATAGCGCTTATGGCCGATGAGAAAAAAGCTTCTGAAAGTTCTGGTAAAATAACCCCGATAGTATGGGTTTTACCCTTTTGCAAAAAAATGGCGGTTTGGTTTGGTTCGTAGTTTAGTTCACCTGCCAGCTTTTTAACTTTTGCCCTTGTTGTTAGCCCAATGCTTGGATGGTCATGCAAGGCCCTGGAGACTGTAGACACCGAGATACCTAATATTTGCGCTATCTCTTTTATAGTAGTTGGCTTTGTTTGCATTAATGATGGGCTAATAGTGTTTATATAGTTAAAGTTAAGCGATTATTATGAAATTATGGCTTGTTGTGGCTGTATTGCAAACGTTTGCGTAGCCTTTGTTAGTCCTAATCACCGGTTTGCAAATGTTAACTG
This sequence comes from Mucilaginibacter sp., assembly GCF_036383575.1. Lineage (GTDB taxonomy): Bacteria > Bacteroidota > Bacteroidia > Sphingobacteriales > Sphingobacteriaceae > Mucilaginibacter. The sequence continues at coordinate 2,070 of NZ_DASVOB010000438.1, read as the reverse complement.
ATTGGTATAATGGAGATTTTAGCATTTGCCGTGTTGCAATTTTAAGTATTGATATTATCCGGATTAAAAACCGGTGGCCTGCCTCTGCAATGAAAATATTGAGAGAAATAACCGGTTGGCAGAGCCGTTTATCTTCATTTTTTAACTGAAAAGAATAAACGTCAGTAAGTTTGATAAAAGCGTGTTTTTCAATTAATGCCAGTTATAGGATAATTACAGCCATTTTTCAAACGTTTGCGTTGAAATTGAAACATTTAATTCTTTACGAAAGCCACTAATGCGACTACATTTATGAACCGATACTTGTATTATAATCTGATGATGAAGAAAACCATTATAATTTGCCTCTCGCTATTATTTATTATTATAAGCAACAGGTTTGCCAGCGCGCAAACTGCACACATCGACGCTTCAAAACTGCGCCACGTGATCCCGCTTGGCGGTAATGCCTGGGTAAGTGCACCTGATACTATTACTGACGAAGGTTTAATAGGGCTGAAAAGCGCTAAATCAACAGCCAATATTTATTTCAGGGTTAGTGTTGCGCAGGATCTTCAGCTTGCGCTGGTGGTACGTGTGCCGCAAGGTAGCAGCACCATACAGCTATCGGCAGGAAAGAACACTTTTGTTAAAAAACTAAATAATACCACGTTTGATACCATCAGTTTTGGAAAGCTTCATATCACCGAACCCGGCTATATAAAGGTAAGCTTAAAAGGGATCAGTAAAACGGGTGCTGTTTATGCCGACATATCTGATCTGGTAGTTACACTGCAAAAGGCAGATAATGATATAGCCTATGTTACTAAAGGCAGCTCGTTTCATTTTGGCAGGAGGGGGCCTTCTGTACATGTGCGCTATCCGGTGGCTGCCGATAAAGAGGATAAAGTAAAATGGTTTTATAATGAGATCATAGTACCGAAAGGGCAGGACGTAGTGGGATCCTATTTTATGGCCGACGGGTTTGGCGAGGGCTACTTTGGTATGCAGGTAAACTCTGCTACAGAGCGTAGGGTATTATTTTCGGTATGGAGCCCATTCAATACTGAAGACCCGAAAAGCATCCCCGACAGTATGCGTATAAAACGGGAAAAAAACGGTGGTAATGTTCATATAGGTGAATTTGGTAACGAAGGCTCGGGCGGACAAAGCTATATGCGTTTTCCATGGAAAGCAGGACAGGCCTATGCGTTCCTGCTAAGCGCCGAGCCTGATAACGCAAAACATAGCACTACTTATACTGCCTATTTCAAAGATGTAGTTGCAGATAAATGGTTTCTGATAGCCAGCTTCACGCGTCCGCAAAAAGCTACTTATTTAACGCATTTATATTCGTTTGTGGAAAATTTTGAACCCGAAAACGGTGATAAGACCCGCAAGGCATATTTTACTAACCAATGGATAGGTGACAGCGAGAATAACTGGCTGGAGCTTACGCATGCTATTTATACCGGCGATGCTACAGCTAACGCCAACTATCGTAAGGACTATGCCGGCGGAAAAGAAGGCAACAAGTTTTACCTGCAAAATGGAGGTTTCTTTAATAATTATATCCAGCTCAAAACCCCGTATGACCGCCAGGCTACCGGGCTGAAGCCTGTAATTGACTTTGAGAAACTCCCCAATAAATAAGCCCCAAAACCAAAAATCATATATGGAAAGAAGACAATTTTTGAAAACCAGCGCAATAGCCGCAGCAGGTTTTAGCATTTTACCGTCAGGACGGCTGTTCGCATCAGCACCTGCAAAAGTACGTTTAGGTTACATTGGTGTAGGTGCCCGCGGCATGAGTCACATTGCCGAAGGCTTGCTACGCGATGATGTGGAGATCGTAGCAATTTGCGATACCCAGGAAAGCTCATTGAAAATTTGCCGCGAATACATCGCCAAAAAAGGCCATGCACCTGTAAAGGAATATACCGGCGGATTGGATGCCTACAAAAAAGTGCTGGATCATAAGGATATCGACGCCGTAATTATTGCCACACCATGGCAGTTTCATCACTCGCAGGCCATTGATGCCATGAAAGCCGGTAAGTACGTAGGGTGTGAGGTGATTGCTGGTTTAAC
>NZ_DASVOB010000437.1:0-13704 GCF_036383575.1 Mucilaginibacter sp. | reverse complement strand
GGCGCATGAAGTTTAAAATGAACATCCCAGTCCTTCGGCCAGGCCGGGAATAGCATGATCTTTTTGTCATCAATCTGCATCAGCATTTCCTGTAAACCGATCATGCCCGATCCTCCCCAGTTATGATCAGGTGTCCAGTCGAAACCTGGGCCCCAGAAGGCCGGGAAGCGCCTGCCGGAGTTTTTGAGTTTGAAGGTGGTTAATTTCGCCGCTTCACTGGTAAGCCCTAAACGGGCCGCAAAAATATTATCCTGTTTCCAGCCTATGCCGCTCCTGAATTTGGCTACGAGGGTATCCAGTTTCCAGGTGTTTAAAGCAGTATCCAATCCCGGTTTGCCCAAGCCAAATATGCCCCATGGAAATACCGGGTAAAACTGGGTGTTTTCTTCGTTATTAACCCGCTCCCATGATTTGGCAGGAGTGAGGGTTTTGTGACCATCAATCTCGGCAAAGGTAATAGGAGGGATGCGTTTCAGTAAGCCGGTCAGTTTCAAGCGCTCGTCGCCCGTTAAATAATTGTCCGGCAACGCCAGCATTCGTTTGGTGATGGTTTGCAGGGCAGCTATAGTTGAGTTGGAGTTATAAGCCATCTTGAAAGTTTCGGCGGATGAACCAGGGTATAAAACAAGCTGCCCGTTGCCGTCAAGCGCTTTGGCGCTTCGCTTGCGCGACAGGTATTGGTAATGCTCGTCAAAAAAAGTAAGACAGCTTTCAATGAAAGGAATGTATTGATGGATGTCATCGCCTTTATACCGTTCAGTTTCCAACATCATGAGGCAAAATTCAAAAACGGTATCCCAGGTGTACTCCAGCCATGCGTTATATTCCAGCCCCTTGTCAAAATCGGCAGGGCGCTTCCAGGTGTACTCGGCACTATTCGGCAAACCAAAATTCTCAACCTGCTCAGTAAAACAAGCACCGTTGTGACCCCAATAAACTTTGCTGCGTAACTCTGCATTTTTTAAGGAGCGGAGATAGAAATCGAACTCCGGTTTCATCATGTCAATATCGCCGCTTTTGAGCATTGGGAAATAAACCAACCGCTGGTTTTGAGCCGTCATCAAACCACCGCCCCAGTTGCGGAAATCGGGTGTAAAGGCGTATTGGGGGTTTACGAAAACGGGATCGTAGGTGAACAACCCGCCGTTAAATTTAGTGGGGGATTGCCCGTAGGCATTACAGCCAAGCATGTACCTGAACAATTGGTAATTTTTACCGCTTTGCCATGCTGAAGTATCATTGGTTGGCTTATCAGTGTTGATGTAGATAAAACTTCTGTCCCAGTATTGTTTCCACCAGTCGGCTGTTTTTTGCCATGCAGTTTTGGTGTTGGCTTCTGCTTCTTGAACTACTTTTTGCAGACCTTGTTGCCATTCATTTACAGATGTAGTTTGTTGTGTGTTGAGGAAGATCTCAAGATCCTGGCTTGTAGCCGGTTTGATACTTTTTAAAACCCAGCTTTCAAAATCTGTATTAAGATATTGCCCTTTTGTAGTACCGGCTGATTTTAGATTTTTGCCCTGCATCAACCCGCCGAAGGTTAGGTTTTTGAGTGGATTGTACATCTGATCTTTCACTGCGTCCATGCCCTGCTGCTTTACCGTAATATCAAATATGGTGGAATCGAGATTGTGGTGACAGAACTGAATGGCGTTGCCTTTAAAAGCGATGTTATCCTTCAGTGTTTTTACATCATTGCGCGGGGCAAATTTCCAGGAGCCTTCATTTTTTTCGAGGCCTTTAACCTCCCTGTCGCGGTAACGCCAGCTTTCAAAAATGGCTTCGGTTTTAATGGCTTTATTACTGGTGATGTTAACATGGATCACCGGGTGGTAAACATCAACCCAAAGCTTTACTTCAGTTTTCAAATCGCCGTTTTTTCCGCTGATGAGTACAGACCCATTTTGGAGTTTTAGTTCCTGTTTAAAATCGTTGCCATCAAAAGGGTTGGGCGATAGTTTAACCCTTATCCGGCCGGCTTTGAGCATGGCGTTGTTTTCATCGAAAGTGCCGCTTCTGGCGATATAAAAAAGCAGTTCACCCTTTTCAACCCAAACATTCAACCCAATATCTCCGCCGCCGCAGGGCATGGATTGGCCTGAGTTTTGACTCTGGCCAATCCACACTTCATTGTATTGTTCAATGCCTTTGTTTTGGGCTAACGCGATATTGCAGTACAGGAAGCAGAGCAGCAGGAGTTTTTTCATAATTACCAATCGTCGGTTCTGAATGAGGAAACGGGGAGCCCGTTGGTGCCGAACAGATCGCCTACAACAAAATCTTTAAAGGCATAACGTACGGCTACAGGCTCTTTTACCGAAGGTGAAGATACAATAATTACACTGCCCGATATCATGGCTTGCGCCGGGTAAAACATTTTGTCTTTACCGGCGACCTCAAAGTTCTGAATAGGCTTGTTGAAGGAGGTCAACCCATTTTCGGCATGTTCAAACCTGATGGTAGCCCGGTCACCTTCAATAGTCATTTCCTTATAAAGCGGACTCGCATAGTCAAACCCCTTAATGCCATAAGTTTGCGCTAAAGCCAGGTAAGCCAACCGCGTACCAACAGGTTCTTTACGGGGAGGGTGGATAAATGCCTGTTCTCCAACATCAAGCAATACCGCCATACCGCTGTTAGGTATCACTTTTAACGATTTACGCTGTGCATCGCGAAGGTAGGCCGAATTGTATTTGCCGCCCGTATTGTATGGCGGTAACTGGGCATAATCGTAAGGGGCGATCTGCGCATAGTAAAACGGGAAGTCGCCCTGTTGCCATAACTCGCGCCAGCGTTTTACCAGGGCCGGGAAAAGTTTTTCGTATTGATCGGGCCGGTCGTAATTTGATTCACCCTGGTACCAGATACAGCCTTTAATGCCGTAGCCGATCACGGGGTTCAGCATACCGTTGAACAGGGTGGTGGGCGTGCGAGATACCGCTTTTATAGAATCGGTTTTAGCCGGGATTTTGATCTCCGGAAAATCTTTCAGGCCATCAGCGTCCAACCAGGCTTCGGCGTTTGATCCGGCATAACAATCACTGATGAGGCCGATGGGCACATGCAGCACTTCGTTCAGTAACCTGCCAAAATAGTAACCGGTAGCACTAAAGTTAGAAACAAACTCGGGTGAAGCAACATGCCATTCGGAAAGTTTACTGTTTTCCTGTACCTTGGTTAGTGATGAGTGGGGAACTGTATAAATATGGATATTGCTATTGGCCGATTTTAGTATAGCATTAACAGAACCGGTTATCGGCTGACTTTTATAGCCTTTCATCGGAATCTCCATATTTGATTGCCCGGTGCAAAGCCAAACTTCGCCAATAAGCACGTTGTTTAGTTTAATGGTATTACCATCGCTGATGGTTACCGTGTACGGGCCTCCGTATACCGGCGTAGCAACTTTAACAAGCCATTTGCCGGCGGCATTTACTTTGACTTTGTAGTTTTTCTTATTCCACGAGGTGTTGATGGTAACCGTTGAGCCTGCTTTGTCCCATCCCCAGATCGGGGCTTCACTTTGTTGCTGCAGTACCATGTTATCGGTAAAAATGGATGCCGGCTTCACCTGCGCCTGCGACGATATGAACAGGAACAAACCAAGGCCTGATGCCAGTAACTTTTTCATTGCTGTAAATTTATTTGGTAAGCTTTCCGGCGCGCTTAGCCTCAAGCCATCCGCTGAAAAGGAGGTTTTTATTCAATTCGGGTTTTGGGAAAAACAGGCTGGCCAGGGAGCCAACTACGATCACCACCAAATGGCTGTACACACCAAGCATGTATTTATGTTGGGTGAAATTATATTTACCCAGATCGAGCAGAATATGTTTATCAGCACCCAGGCCAATTTTGGCAGAAGTTAAAAAGGCATAACCCGTAAAAAGAATACAGGCTATGATGCCGATATTTAAGCCCTGCCGGTTAGCCCTACTGCTGAACAAGCCCAGCAAAAAGATGCCCGCTATGCCACCCGAAAAGATAGCGTACAAGGTAAAAACAATGCCCAATGCACCTTCATCACCGGCAAGTAGATATAAAGTAGCTATACCCATCGCCCCTAAGCCGGCCAACACGACAATCCATCGGCCTGCCTTTAGATATTCTTTATCCGATCTGTTGGGTTTGAACTTTTTGTAATAATCCTCCACGCCAATAGCCGAAAGGCAATTGAGGTCGGCACCGAGGCTGGAAATTGCTGCAGAGATCAGTGCCGCCAGTATCAACCCTACAACTCCTGTAGGCAGTTTGCTCATAATAAAATAAGGGAACACAGCATCTGCTTTGATACCTTCAGGCAATGGGTTCTGCTGGTAAAAGGCAAACAAAGCGGTGCCAATAAACATAAACAATGCCCAAAGCGGTACGGTAAGCGCAACGCCTAATATCGATGCCCTGATGGCAGCCTTATCTGTTTTGGCGGTGAGGTAGCGCTGAACCATAGTTTGATCCGTACCGTATTTCTGGATGGCATAAAAAACACCGTTAATAGCCATCACGATAAATGTGAGCTTCTTGAAATTCCAGGAGTAGGGCCCAAAATTGTTTTTATGGTTCACGCTGGCGATATGCCAAAGTTCGGGGAAGCCGCCTTTGATAGAACAAATGAGGATAATGAACGAAGCAATCCCGCCGGCTATCAGCAAAAAACCCTGTACCACATCGGCCCAGATCACAGCTTCAATACCACCTATGAGGGTGATAACGATGATCACCACACCGATTATCCAGATGATAAGAAAAGTATTGGTGTTGGTCATATTGGATAGTGCCAGCGCCAGCAGGAAAAATACAGTACCCATTTTTGAAAAATGGGTTAATACAAAGCTGATGGAGCTATAAAACCGGGCAAACAAGCCAAAGCGTTTTTCAAAGTATTCGTAAGTGCTTACGCCTATCACTTCGCGGTAAAGCGGCACTATAAACCATACCATCAGGAGTAAAACTATTGGTACCATCAAACCTTGCACAAGCAAGATCCAGTTAGATGCAAAACCTTCGCCGGGGTAGGCCAGGAAAGTTACGCTGCTGATAAGTGTTGCCATTAACGACATGCCTATTGCCCATGCGGGGATAGAGCCGCGCGATACGAAATATTTTTTGGTGGAGTTTTGTCCTTTTGAAAACCTGAGACCAATGGTTAATGAAATAGCCAGTGCAAGGGCTATGATGATATAATCTGCCAGGTGCAGGGTTTCATGTTTCATATGCAGGTATAGTTATTGGATTCCCAAACGGGAGCGGGCCAGGGGTAGCTGCCTGGTTTTAAAGTTAAACATAATTGGTTATTGCCCGCTACGCGCATATGAATAACTCCGGGAGCTATTAGTTTTGAGGGATATAATTTTTCGATGTTTAAACGCTCGAGTATGGCCCAGGCGGTCGCGCCGCCCTCAATTAACAATTCGTGAAGAGAGGTGTGCTCAATAACCTGTTTTACAATAGCCGCCATTTTGTGGCTCAGCAATACCGGGTCGACTTTAATGTCCTTAATAAAATCGGGGTTTATAGCGATGATGGCATTGTTTTCCGCTACAATACTGGATGCGACGTGGCTGGCAAAAAGGCCATGCACATGATCGCCGCTGGTTTCGGCACAGATGGTTGCCGCAGGCACGTAATGCACCGGGATGTTGTTGTGCTTACCATCGTTAAGGTTTAGCTTGCCCTGGTAAAAGGTACTGCCAAATACAAACAGCCGCCTGCCGGTGGTTTCAGGGTCGGGCGTTTCAATCTTTTGCGGTGATGTTAGGTGTTGAAGCAGAGTAGTAAACAAATTGGCCGAACCTGCCAGCAGAGTATCCTTGTCTGTTTTTTCAATCCAATATTTCAGGTCGTCCTCGGTACCGGCAGCTCCTATACTAATTCCTGTTGATGGCAGTTTATCATCCTTTTTAACAATGTGGATCTTTTCATCAGCCCTTAATAATTCAACAACATTCGAGCTTAAGGCGGGGAAGGTTGGATCGTAAGCAAAATCACTGAGATGGATAGGCGCGCCATTATAATAAAAGGTATCGCCGATGAGTTTTTTTGAATGATGAGGATTGCCGGGTACGATCAGCGCCGTTTTTAATCCAGATGCTGTTAGCTGGCTTTGCAATTCCTCAACAATGTGCCCCCGTAAAACGGAATCTATTTTCTTGAAGATAAACCGTGGCTGTAATTGCAAAAGTTGAACCGAGAGATCGCGCATGACCTCCCTTGCCGTCGCCACAGGAAGCGAGCGGGTATCAGTAGCGATAATCAACAGGTCAGCATCGCAGCGTTCATCAACAGTGGTGCTCACCTCGGTTCTTAACCCGTGGTTGAGGCCAATTCCGGCAAGCTCGGCTGCCCCTGTTAAATCATCTGCAATTACAGCGATCATAGCTTATGCTTTTATCCTGTTTTTGCTCAACTGCACCGCCGACTCAATCGCCAGGATCATGGCATCACTGCTGGCAACGCCTTTACCTGCAATTTCAAAAGCAGTTCCATGATCAACCGAAGTGCGGATGATAGGCAAACCCATAGTAATGTTAACGCCTTTTACGCTATCCATTTGCTGTTTTTCGGCATTCCATTTAAATCCTGTAAGCTTAAAGGGGATGTGGCCCTGGTCGTGGTACATAGCCACTACACCACCATAATACCCGGTTGATGCCTTTGAAAATAAAGTATCGGCAGGTACGGGGCCTTCCACATCATAACCTAATTTTAAAGCTTCCTGTACGGCAGGCTGGATCTCCAAATCATCTTCGGTACCAAATAAGCCCGAATCACCGGCATGAGGGTTAAGTCCGGCAATGCCGATCTTCAGGTTTTTTTCGCCGAGCGAGATGAGACCATCCTGCAACAGTTCAACTACTTCCACTATCCGGTCTTTTTTTACCAGATCGCAGGCTTGCCTTAATGATACATGGGTTGATACGTGGATCACCTTCATGTTATGCTCAACCAGCAGCATAGCGTATTTTTTTGTGCCGGTGTAATGCGCGTAAATTTCGGTATGCCCGGCAAAGTGGTGCCCGGCTTCATTAATTGATTTTTTGTTGATGGGGCCTGTTACTGTAGCGTCAACCTCGCCGTCAATTGCCAGCTCAATAGCTTTTTTAACGGCTTCAAATGAGGCATTGCCTGCCATAGCCGAGATCTCGCCAAAACGCAGCTGTTCCATATCTACATTTTGCAGATCATAAACATCGGGCTTGCCAAACTCAAAGTTTGCATTACGGATATCTTTGATGGAGTTAATGCGCGCATCTAAACCCAGGCGCTTTACTATATCAAAAAATACACCGGTATCTCCTATAATTACCGGACGGCAAATCTCATACAGTCTTTCCGTTAACAATGCTTTAACGGCTATCTCGGGGCCAATACTGGCCGGGTCGCCCATGGTTATTGCTATGATCGGTTTTTCGGCTGTCATTGGTATATCGGCAGGCTAAGGTTTTCAACATTGAGCATTCTTTGCAATTTCTTTTGCAGGTCGGCCGCTTCGGTATCACTAACTTTCAACAATGGCGGCATCATATACGGACGGCATAGTCCTGCGCTTTGCATTAATGATTTTAATGCCGCCAATGACTCGCCCAGCAAACGTTTGCCTTGGTAAATATCACCTATCAGGTTGGAATGCCTTTGCAGTTGCAGGGCGGCAGCTTCGTCGTTGTTGTCGGCCGCGACAATCATTTTATAATAGATATCTGGGAACAGGTTGCCGGTGCTTGGCACCAGGCCGTCACTACCGGTAAACAGGGCATGGGCAGATTGTGCTCCCCAGCCCAAAAAATGGCTGAAATCGGCGCGGCCAGCCCATAGCTTAAGCGAGTCCCTTAAGCGGTCATGGTTGCGTTCCGAGTCCTTGGTGCCTACGATATTATCGTGATAACTTAATTCGTCGAGAAGGTTTAGGTTTATCGATACATTGGTTGTAGCCGGGATGTTGTAAACTATCAGCGGGATAGGTATTTCGTTAGCCAGCGTTTCAAAGTATGTTTTAATTTCGTATTCGGTTAAAGTGAAATAGGCAGGCAAATGGGCAACCGCAACATCAATACCCTCATCTGCACAGCGTTTAGCCAGCTCAATAGAATCGGCCAGGCAATTTGATGAGATGCCTGCATAAAGCAGCCGGCCTGGTTGCCTTACCGACGTTACCAATTTAACAAAATCAAGCTTGAGGTCATTGGGTAATGAGGCAGATTCGCCGGTGGTACCCAGGATAAAAGGTACCCCACCGTAGTTGAAAATATTGTCGAATATTTTTTCAACCGCTTCGTGATCAAGTTTGTAGCTGTCGGTAAGTGGCGTAATTGATGGCACTACCAGGCCATTATATTTCTTTTTTAGTTTCATTAGGATGTATTAATAAGCAGCCTCGTAAATGTTAACCGCGTCATCTATGTTTATCGGTCGCGGGTTGTTTTTAAGCAAGCGCGTAATTTTCATGGCGTCGGCAGCCATTTGCGGTATGGTGTTTTTATCTATATCTATTTCTTTTAAACTTGCCGGAATGCCACAGTCTTTAATCAACTGGCGGATCTTTTCTACTCCGGCCTGAGCCGTTTCAAAATCATTGATACTACTATTACAGCCTAAGGCGCGGGCAACGGCGGCGTACCGTTCCGGCGCTGCCGGAATGCTATACTCCATTACAAAAGGAAGCAATAAAGCGTTTGATAAGCCATGGGCAATATGATACAGGCTGCCTAATGGGTAGGAAAGGGCATGCACACCTGCCGTGTTGACCGGACCCAAACAAAAGCCACCCATTAAACTGCCGATAGCTAATTGTGTGCGGGCATCCTCATTTGTACCATCGTTTACTGCTTTAACCAAATTAGCGGCTATGAGCCTGATTCCCTCAAGCGCATACATATCAATAAGCGGATGAGCATGTAAATTGGTATAAGCCTCAAGGCAATGCGTTAGGGCGTCAAGACCGGTCGCGGCGGTAACCTCTGCCGGGAGACTGACCATCAAAGCCGGGTCGATGATCACCACATCCGGAACCAGGTAGGTACTGATAATACCCTTTTTCTGGTTATCGGAATCATCAATCAATATGGCGTTAGGAGATGCCTCACTACCTGTACCCGCTGTTGTAGGTATACAGATCAGTTTTTTAGTCCGGCTTTTAAGCAGGTTGATGCCTGTTATCTCCGCCAGTGTTTGGTTGTTATTAATTTGCGCGGCTATGAGTTTGGCTACATCAAGTACGCTGCCTCCGCCAATGCCTATGATCGCATCAGCCGCGGTATCTCTTACCGATGCAAGCAGATCTTCAAAATCTTTAAATGAAGGCTCCCGTACTATTGAGGTATCAATGTGAACAGCAACCCCGGTTTCTTTAAGCTGAGCTAAAAGCGGTTCAAGCTTTGCTAATAACGGACTGATGGTAATGATCAAAGCCGATTTATACCCGCTGTTAACAATCTCATCGATTAATTTAAAAAGCGAGTTTTTGCCAACTATTACCTGGCCCGGAAACCGGATAGTGATGTCGCGATAAGGGTGTTCAGTTTGCGGCATATATTTATATTATGGTAACAGGCTTTATTAATTGGTTTTGATATAAAACAAAGATGGATAATGCCACCTCCCTTTTTCATCCAACCGTTATCAAATTATTGTACGATATTATCAAAAGGTATATCCGTCGATGCGTTATTAGGATATGATCTGCCTGTAATTGGGTTTTATGGATAGCAATGGTGGTAAATGATCACCGAAATGCGGGGAGACGGGGCATGACAGTTCGGTAACAAAAGGCCGGTAACTTAGCAAAAAGGTGATTATGAGAGAATAGGGCAAAGTTTTAGTGCTTTGAATGGCTACTAACGCTCTGACTTACGATTGATCAAATCATCAAATTATAATTATAAACCACCCGGCCAGATACCGGTACATTTTTAATATTTCTGTTAACCAATAAATACACACGCCCATGAAAGTAGTAAAAACGTTAGGACAATTTATTATAGAGAAACAAGCAGATTTCCCGTTTGCCAAAGGCGAGCTGTCAAGGCTTTTACGTGATATAGGCATTGCCGCAAAAATTGTAAACCGTGAGATCAGCAAAGCAGGGCTTATTGATATCATCGGCGAAACCGACTCGGTAAACTCGCATGGGGAGCGGCAGAAAAGGATGGACGTTTATGCTAATGAGCAATTCATTTCAGCCTTGAGGAGTGGAGGTGAGTGTTGTGTTGTAGCCTCTGAAGAGAATGACGAACCCATCCTGATAGAATCGGAGATCTCAAAGTACGCTAAATATATCGTGGCCATTGATCCGTTGGATGGCTCATCAAATATTGATGTGAATGTGAGCGTGGGGACTATATTTTCCATCTATCGCCGTAAATCTGTTGAAGGCAAAGCTACGCTGGAAGATGTACTGCAAAAAGGTACCGAACAGGTTGCAGCAGGCTATGTGATCTATGGTTCATCAACCATGCTGGTTTATACCACGGGCAAAGGGGTTAACGGCTTTACGCTTGATCCATCAATAGGGGAGTTTTGCCTGTCGCTCCCTGATATTAAAATGCCTAAAGATGGTTGCATCTATTCGATAAATGAGGGCTATTATACACATTTTCCGTTGGGGGTAAAAAAATACATCAAATACTGCCAGGTTGAGGATGTGGCAACCAATCGTCCTTACACTTCACGATATACGGGCTCAATGATCGCCGATATTCACCGTAACCTGATTAAAGGTGGCATCTTTTTATATCCAACTACATCACAACATTCAAACGGAAAATTGAGATTGGTATATGAATGTAACCCGATGGCCTTTATTGTTGAACAGGCGGGTGGTACAGCATCTACAGGTTATGAACGGATCCTTGATCTGGATGTTAATGAACTTCACCAGCGTTCGGCCATTTTGATCGGCTCGGAAAACATGGTTAAGCGGGCAGAAGATTTTATGCTGGCCTTTTCTCCGCAACATCCATCTATAACACAGCATAAGAATGTTGTTTAGTTACCAGGTAGTTATCAATTTGTAGTTTTGGCATTATTAGGAATTACATCGATAGAAATTTTATAGACTTTATCATTAAAATTAGGTAAGACTAATTTTTTTTATTTGTTTTGTATGTTATTTATAATGTGCTAAAGCGAATAAAATGAAATTATTACCTTTACTATACTTTTTACTGATCTCAATAACCATTTCGGCGCAGCAGGGTTCTCTTAAGGGGAAGTTAACAGCCGGCAGCGAACCGCTCTCTTTTGCTACCGTTGCCCTTACAGGGACCTCAATTGGAGGCACTACAAATGATAAAGGCTATTACCATTTAAAAAATGTGCCGGCAGGTACATATACCATAGTATTCTCAAATATTGGTTATGTTACCGAGCGTTATAATGTGAGTGTAAAACCCGATGAGGCAACCTTATTGAACGGGAACCTTAAAGAAAGCAGTTCCAAATTGAGTGAGGTAACAGTGACCGGCGTTTCACGGAAAACCGAACTGCGGAGTAACCCGATACCCATTGCGGTGATGACGAAGAAGGAGATGGATCAGAATGTAAACAACAATGTTATTGATGCCATTGTGAAAGGAGTACCAGGGGTTAACGCGGTTACTACGGGACCTAATATTTCTAAGCCGTTTATCAGGGGATTAGGCTACAACCGCGTTTTAACCCTATATGATGGCGTGCGCCAGGAAGGGCAGCAATGGGGCGATGAACATGGTATTGAGATAGACCAATATGGTATTGGTCGCGCGGAAGTGGTTAAAGGGCCGGCGAGTTTAACCTATGGCTCGGATGCATTGGCGGGAGTGATCAACATGATCCCATACCTGCCGGTTGGCGAAAACAATGTTTTACGGGGAGATTATATTGCCGATTATCATACCAATAACGGTATGATAGGTACCTCGCTGGGTTTATCGTACAAAAAGAACGATTGGCGGTATGCCTTTAGGGCCACAGCGAAAGCTGCACATGATTATCAAAACAGCATTGACAGCTACGTTTACAACACCGGTTTTCGCGAATACAACCTATCGGGGATGGCCAGGGTTGATAAAAACTGGGGTTACTCGCAAATTGCAGCAACTGTTTATGATAACCGGCAGGAAATTCCCGATGGTAGCAGGGATTCGCTTACGAGGCAGTTTACCAAGCAGATAGCCGAAAGTAGTATCGATAATATCAGGAACAGGCCAATTGTTAGTGATAATGAGTTAAGATCGTACAGTATAACTCCGCTGCACCAGCGCATTCAGCATTACCGGATCTATTCGCACAACGAGTTTAAACTGGGTGAAGGCAGTAGCATCAATGCTTCGCTCGGCTTGCAGCAAAGCATCCGCAGGGAATACAACCATCCTACATTGACGGATCAGCCGGGATTGTATGTGGTGCTTAACACACTTAATTACGATCTGAAATATAATTTGCCCACCATTGCAGGCATAGAGGGTACAATCGGCGTAAATGGTATGTACCAGACCAACCGCAACAAGGCAGCAACAGATTTTCCGATCCCGGATTATAACCTGTTTGATGCCGGGACTTTCCTCTTTGCCAAAAAAACTATTGGGAAAGTTGATATCTCGGGCGGCGTAAGGTATGATAACCGGCACATCCATTGGAATGATTTTTACGTAGGGCCGAACCCTAAAAATGGGTTTGAACAGCATGTGAAATTGCCGGATACATTAGGTGCACATTTGCAGTTCCCAGCCTTCAGGCATGTTTATCAGGGCGTTTCGGGTAGTTTGGGGATAACCTACAATATCAGCGAACGCTTATTGTTCAAGGCTAACATTGCGCGGGGATACCGTGCCCCTAATATCACCGAAATTGGCTCCAACGGGCTTGACCCCGGTGCGCATATCGTATATTTAGGCAACCGCAGCTTCAACCCCGAATTTAGCCTGCAGGAGGATCTGGGTTTCATCGCTTACCTGAAAGATGTCGACCTGATTGCCGAATTGTTTAATAACCATATCAACAATTACATTTACCAGGCTAAGCTAACCGATGCCAATGGCAACCCCGTAGTAATTGTGCCGGGTAACAGCACCTATCAGTACCAGCAAAGCAGCGCCCGTTTATATGGCGCCGAGTTTACAGTTAATATACATCCGCAAGATGTTAAGTGGCTGGCTTTTAACAATAGCCTGGCGTATGTAACAGGGATCAACGGCAACAAACAGCTCATTGATGAATCTAACGGTGCCGCTAAATATTTGCCTTTTATCCCGCCGCTGCATATCCGGTCGGAGTTTAAGGCAAGCTTGCAGAAGGCTTATGGTGCTTTTTCAAAAATTTATTTCAAGGCCGAGATGGATGCCTACACCGCGCAAAACCGCTTTTATGCTTTGGATAATACGGAGACCGCAACACCCGGCTATGCCCTGTTTAATATCGGGGCAGGTACTACCGTCAAAAATAAATCGGACAAAACCATTTGTGAGCTTTTTTTGCAGGTAGATAATTTGTTTGATAAGGCTTACCAATCTAACCTTAACCGTTTAAAATATTTTGAATATTATCGGTCGTCACCAAACGGGCACCTTGGCATTTATAACATTGGTCGAAACATCAGCTTTAAAGCGATTTTTCCTTTTTGATTAAACGTATTGCCAACGTACCATCAGGGTTTCTTGCAGATTTAAGTTAATCCACAAAATGATTATTGCCAATTGATTGATCTGCGTGAGTTGAACCCCTCTGGGGTTCGGATAA
>NZ_DASVOB010000436.1:0-4360 GCF_036383575.1 Mucilaginibacter sp. | reverse complement strand
TACTACAGAAACAAGAAAAAATTCCTGCCCGTAAAAAACAGGCAGGCCCCAGACAGTTAATATATTAATAAGTATCGGCAGGTACAATTTACATTGCAGGGGTAAGACCCTTACGCTGGCTCTTCAGTTTAATTGCCTGGTATATCATACCTGCTACAAATAATACCAACATGATCAAAAGCCCCGTTTTTACAACGGGGGAATCAGGCCCTTCGGCCAGGGGCTGTTCAACAGGGAGCCTTGTGAGCGTTTCAACCACGGCAGGTACCAAGGAAAAGAATAGCGTGGCCGTCATACCTATGGTTTGTACATAATCTGCCTTTCCACCAAAAATGCGCAGGGAAGGGGCGTAGTAAACTATAGGCAGCAATATTAAAATAAGGAATGAAAGGTTGTGGGCGCTGCTCAGGTGACCGGTTTTCATGACCAGGAACGATGATAAACAAGCCAGCACGGTGAAGATGCCATAAAGCCTGCCGTTTGTTGTTTTAGGATTGATTTTTCCATCCTGAAACAAGGCAATAAAACCAATTGCAACTCCCACAAGGCTTATTGCCGTATGAATAACTCCGAACGTTGATAAATGATTTGGCATAATAGTGATTTTAAGGTTAATGATATTTTTAAGGTGATCTGCTTGCAAACACCGGGGATTAACCAATACTAATGCCTGTTTTTTATATTATTGATTATGAGTTTGTTATATTTTTTTATGTGACTTTGAAATGACGAAATATCGTAACGATTTGTCATTTGTAACGGAATGTAGCAAGTGTCAGTTACCTAATAAGAGACAATCTCATTGCTGTCAAACGCTTATGATCTGATTTTTTATAGCAAAAAGCACCATGCCTGTTCGGGATTTGAGCCCGAACTTTTGAAATAATGATTCGCGGTAGTTATCGATAGTATGAGGGCTTAAGTTCATTTCGTCGGCAATTTGCCTGTAGGTAAGTTCCGAGCAACTTAGCTTCAGAAAGGTAAGTTCATTGGAGGTAAGCTCTTTCGATTTATCGGCGGGTGTATTTTTATTTTGCATGGTGTACAGTAATTTGCCGCTTACCAGCTCATTAAGGTAATAACCATGTTTTTGGATAGTTTGCATCGCATACACTACATCCCGAATCTTCGATTCCTTAAGCATATAGCCAACGGCCCCGCTTTTGAGCATGTTGATGATCGGTTTATCCTCATCAGACATGCTTAGCGCCAGTACTTTTACAGTTGGATGGTTTTCGCGTAACCAGACTGTGGCCTGGTAGCCATCCATCACAGGCATAGTAATGTCCATCAGGATAATATCGGGCAAAGGGAATTTTTTAAGCTTGCTGATCATATCTTCGCCGTTTTCGGCATCGAAAACTATGCTGATCTCTTTAAAATCATCAAGCAAACTGATCATCCCCTGCCTGAACAATGTATGGTTATCAATAATGGCAATTTGAATAAGCGGGGTTGATGTTAAAGTCTGCATTAATTATAGGTTATATCTGTTAACTGGTGTTAACTGTAATGCAAAGTAGGAAAAATAATATACTTCTATTTTATTTTATTACCTGTTTTGAAGCTAAAAAAGGGTGAAAACACCCTTTATAGTTTTTTGCACTTAAACGAAATTTGAGATATTAAAGAAATACTCCCGGTTTTAAAATTTGTACCCCTGATAAAAATAAAAATGTTGAAGTATTCAATAGCCATGAAAAGGCTTAAGAATGTAGAAAATTAGCTCAAAAATATAAACCTAAACTAAGGAGAAGCCCTAAACCTTTTTACTTAATTATTTTAACATTGATGTTTAACCCATTGTAAAAGCCGCCGGCTCTTATAATGGGTTATTTATTTTTATAGTCGCGTGTCTTCTTCTTTGATGGGTAAGTCGTTGATGCTGGCATAGCGTTTTTGCATCAGGCCGTTTTCGTCAAACTCCCAGTTCTCGTTGCCATAGGCACGGAACCATTGGCCTTCGGCATTGTGGTATTCGTACTCGAAGCGTACGGCGATGCGGTTGTCTGTAAAAGCCCACAGTTCCTTCTTTAATTTATAGTCGAGCTCTTTTTGCCATTTACGGGTTAAAAATTCAACCACCTGTTGGCGTCCGTTCACAAATTCCGAGCGGTTACGCCATTCGGTATCAATGGTATAAGCTAATGACACCCTTGCCGGGTCCTGGCTGTTCCAGGCATCTTCGGCTAATTGTACTTTTTGAGTGGCTGTTTCAAAATTAAATGGAGGTAGTGGCAGCTTTTGTTCCATGATGGTAATAATCTGATTTGATGTACCAAAGTTAAGATCATGGAGGCTCATTTTGTGGTACTATTTAAGGTTCCTTTGGTATTAAGTATGTTTTTTTTAATTTTAGATAAGCCTTATAACCAGTTTATTTCCTTTTGTGATGAAAGCCAAGAATGTTAAAACAATTGTCCTTGCCGATTCGGCAGGTGTGGATGCCTATATGCAAAAGTTGGATCACCCGCTTAAGGACGTATTGGAGGCATTAAGGAAGATCATCCTTAGCGTTGATAGTGAAATAGGTGAACATATCAAATGGAATGCACCAAGCTTTTTATATATCGGCGAGATGCAGCCTTTTGACCCTAAAGAGTATAAAAGATATCTTATTGTTTCAAACGTATACCAAAAAGATTGTATCAGGCTGGTATTCCCTTCGGGTGTCAAAATTAATGATACTTCCGGGTTGCTTACCGGCGACTATGCAGATGGCCGTCGGCTTGCTTTTTTTCACAATATGGACGAAGTAGCAGCGAAAGAAGACGCTTTACGAAATGCTGTGAAAACCTGGTTGACCTTGCTGGATAAATAAAAGGAGAAAGCCATGATCAAATTTATTCAGCACGTAAAAGATCTGAACGTTGAAGCTGTTAAAGCGATGATCGAAAAGGATCACAAATGGCTTGCCTGGGCTGAGGACAACGGTAAAAACGCCCTTCATTACCTGTGCGGTATTGAAATTGCCAAACGCCCTGCACAAGTCGGAGATAGCTTGACCATGCTTAAATTATTGCTGGCAAACGGCATGGATATTAATGCTGTTCACCGGATAAAAGAGGACTGCGGATTTTTTCCGGCCACACCACTTTGGTACGCTTATACCCGGGGAAGAAATGAGTTGTTATATAAATACCTGTTAGCCAATGGGGCCAATCCCGAACATTGCATGTATGCCATAACCTGGTATAATGATGTTGAAGCAGCGGATCTGTTTAAAAGTTACGGGGCACAAACAGATAATGGTATAGGTAATGACACCCCGTTCATGGCTGCATACAACTGGAAACGCTTTGAAATTGCGGAGTGGCTTTTAAAGAACGGCGCAGATGTAAACTTTGCCGATAAAGATGGTAATACCGCGCTCTTTTATGCCGTGAAACGGAAGTATAAGCAGGATCAGGTCAGGTTGCTGCTGAGGTTTGGAGCCGATTTCAGCAAAGAGAACAATCAGGGAATATCAGCTAAGAAACTGGCAGAGCAGAATAGTCAGACAGGGATTTTGAAGTTGTTTAAGGAATGATTCGTGAAGATCTTATGTAGAGACGCATCACATGCGTCTCCTTTAGGAAAAGCCGATATGCACAATATCGGAGAATTTAATCTGTATGCGGGAGACGCATGTGATGCGTCTCTACAGCCAAAAAGATGGAAGTATAACTCGATATTACATCCAGGCCAGGCATCCCATCAATAGCATCATCAGTTTGCTAACCTTGCTTGGCAGCATATCAAAGTGTTTTTTAAACGCGGCTGTAAAGTGATGCGCGTTTTTATAACCCACGGTTTCGGCAACTTCGCTAACGGTGCGGCCATCTTTAAGCAGTTTATAGGCCGTGTTCATCCGGAGTTCGGCCAGGTAACCAAAAACGGTATTGCCGAATAAGGCTTTAAATCCCTTCTTTAATTTAAAATCGTTAAGCCCGGTTTTGCGTGATAACTCGATCAAAGAGCAGGGATGTTTTAGATTTTGCTCTACGATATTCCTGGCTTCCAGTAAACGCATTTTGTCAGCATCATTAAAAATCGGTTTGGATGTCATTTCCTCTGGCTGATACAGTTTGATCAATAAATCTACTATGCCGGCTTCAAGGAACAGGCGTTTTATATAAGGGGTTTGGTTATCGTCTAAAATATTTTTGCTGATGGATTGTGCCTTTGCACTCAGTTCTTTTTTGATGAACTGGTTAAAATGTTTTTTTACATCAGCCGGCAAAGTTCCCTGGGCTGATAATCTTTCAATAAATGATTCATCGAGGCAGATTGCCAAAAGAGTACTGTTGTTATTGAATAATATATTGGTGTTTAAGCTTTCGGCATAAGCTGAGTAACAATTGTCTTTATTGACTTTTAA
>NZ_DASVOB010000435.1:0-27376 GCF_036383575.1 Mucilaginibacter sp. | reverse complement strand
TCCAATACTTGAATATGTTCTTAAAAGAAGCCGACAAAGTTGTGTTTGACAAGGACAACCCAATCCTGAACACGATGTTTGATGACCGCCTAAAGGGTGAAGCGTACGGTCTGCGGGCGTTATTAAGCTTCTACATGTTGCAGGCACATGCGGGCAAAACCAATGGTGGGATATTTGGTTACCCGATTATACTGGACCCGGAATCGTCAAATTCTAATTTTAATCAGCCGCGCGCAAAATTTGAAGACTGCATGCAGCAGATTTATGGCGACCTGGACAAGGCCGAGGAATTGTTGCCCCTTGACTATAAAGACATCATCTCCGCGTCGGAGATCCCCGCAAAATATAAAGGTGTGGTTGTGGAAACTTACAACCGGGTATTTGGAAAGTTATTCAGTCAGCGGATGACGGGCAGGATCGCTAAAGCAATTCGCGCCAAAGCAGCATTGATGGCGGCAAGCCCAGCGTACGCCGAAGGGTCGACAACAACCTGGGAAAAGGCAGCAAATGCGGCGGCTACGGTGATCGATCTGAACGGCGGACTCAGCGGCCTTGCAGCCAATGGACTTACCTGGTACGCCGGAGGGGGTGGTAACCAGATTGATGGGCTCGGATCGGGAGCTAATCCCGCAGAAATTTTATGGCGCACCGGTATTGTACAAAACAGTGACCTGGAGGCTGATCATTTTCCTCCAAGCCTGTCAGGCCAGGGACGCCTAAATCCCAGCCAGAACCTTGTAGATGCTTTCCCCGCAGTAAACGGATATCCGGTTACAAATGCAGCCAGTGGCTATGATCCTGCATCGCCATACGTTAACCGTGATCCCCGTTTGGCGGCCTATATCGTGGTTAACGGAAGTTCAGCGGGGCCTTCATCTTCACCTGTCTATACGGCAACCGACAGAAATACGAATGATGGGCTCAACAAGGTTGAGACTTCCACCCGCACCGGGTATTACATGCGGAAACTGCTACGGCAGGACGTGAACCGAAATTCAAGTTCTATTACCAATCAAAAACATTATAAGCCCCATATCCGGTACACGGAAATTTACCTGGATTATGCAGAAGCCGCAAATGAGGCATGGGGGCCACTGGTAGCTGGTACACATGCTTATTCAGCTTATGACGTAATTAAAAAGATCCGTCAACGCGCGGGGATAGGGCTAAATAACGGCGATGCCTATCTTGAATCTGTTAAGGGCGACAAGAACGCCATGCGTACTTTAATAAGGAATGAAAGAAGGTTGGAGCTTTGTTTTGAAGGTTTCAGGTTCTGGGACCTGCGCAGGTGGGCCACAAATCTTACCGAGGCGGCCAGGGGTGTCAGCATTGTTCAGAACACCTATTCGCCTATCACCGCAGAAAACAGGTCCTTCAAGGACTATATGACCTATGGCCCTATTCCTTACAGCGAAGTTTTAAAATATAACGCACTTCAGCAAAACACCGGGTGGTAGTACCAGGACGCTTTTTATCAAACATGTACTTAAAACTAAAAAAATGAAAAGATTAATATATGCTTTTGCAATACTGTTTTTGTCGGTAACACTCAGCTCCTGCAAAAACTCTGATGTTGTCTTTCCCGACTATAAGGTCCAGGCAGTGTACTTCGCTTATCAATACCCCATTCGCACCATTACATTGGGTGAGGATATTTACAATACTGATCTTGATAATCAGCACAAATGCCAGGTCATGGCAACAATCAGTGGCGTTTACTCAAATACCAAAGATATCACAATCGGTATCAAAGTAGATAACACCCTAACCCAGGGGCTTCAGTTTAACCCGCCTGATTATAACGGCGAAGTTTTGCCGATGCCAGCTTCCTATTATCGTCTCGCATCCGACAAGATCGTCATACCCAAAGGAAAAATCGTAGGTGGTGTAGAAGTTCAGCTTACCGACGCTTACTTTGCTGATCCCCTTGCTACTAAAGTAACTTATGTGCTCCCGGTAAGTATGACAAATGTCAGCAATGGCGATTCTATTTTAAAGGAGAAGAATTACACCCTGTACGCCATCAAGTACATCAATATGTGGACAGGTAATTACCTGCGGAGGGGAAAAGATATTATCCAGGGCAAAGACGGGCATTCGGAATTGACCAACACCATCGTACGTCATAATCAGTATGTAGAGAAAGATGAGGTCAAAGCGGTAAACACTATCTCGCTTACACGGGCATTGTTACCGCTGGTTTTTAAGGGCGTAGGGAACGTGAACGAGGACTTTCCGCTGCAACTTTCTTTTGATGAAAACGGCAATTGTTCAGTATCTGCCGGGGCGACAGGTTTTATCGCCTCGGGTACCGGCAAGTTTGCAAAAAGAGGCGAGAAGAATAGCTGGGGTGCCCAGGACCGCGACGCGATCTACCTGAACTATAAAATAGAATCAAATGAGATGAAAATAGCTTGTACCGATACGCTGGTACTGCGCGACCGGGGAGTTAAGATGGAAACATTTAATCCGACAAAATAAATTTCAAACCTATTTAGATCGTTAACAATGAAACAACTTCTTAAAATAACTTTTACGCTATTCGTTGCCGCGTTTTTAGCATCCTGTTCAAAGCATGAAGTACTTGATTACAAGGTTGAAAAACCGGTATCCGTTGCCGCGCAGGAACAAATTGATGCCTATCAACCCCTGAAAACCTACCTGGACCGGCAGGGTAATCCCAATTTTAAACTGGGAGCAGGCGCGTCCTTAAGCGATTATGTCAGTAAAGGCCTTATGTACCGTTTAATTAACAGCAACTTTGATGAGATAGCGCTTGGCTACGAAATGAAACATGGAGCAGTGGTACAGGCCAACGGAGACCTTTCGTTGAAAAGTGTCCAAAACCTGATCGCCACAGCAAAACAGGCAGGTATTACCGTGTACGGACATACCCTGGTTTGGCATGCCAACCAAAATGCAGCTTATCTCAACAGCCTGATCGCCCCGACGATCATAGCCGGTTCCGGGCCCACCTGGGATATCGTCACCAAGGCTGATTTTGAAACAACCAACGCGTCAAATTACCAGGTAGCGGGTTTAGAGAGCTCATTCACTGCTCCGGGTACCGGATTTAACGGAACCGGGAGGGCTTTAAAGCTGACCAACACCACCGTATACGACAATGACTGGCAAGCACAGTTCTTTTTAAAGTTTTCTCCGGCCGTTGCCGTAGGAGAGAAATATGAATTGAGCATGAATATCCGTTCAGATGTCAATGCTTCCTTTAGTACGCAGGCCCATGTTGTACCATTCCAGTACAAGCATTGGGATTTTTTTGGTCAGCTTTCGTCAACGCCGGCATGGACTACATATACTAAACAAATAACGGTCACTCCTGAAATGGCGGACTGCGGGGCCATCGCATTTAACCTTGGGAAAAACGCCACGAATTACTATTTCGATAATATTACATTGAAAAAATACAATGAAAAGGGTGGGCAGACCGAGATTCAAAAGACACCGGAAGAAAAGAAAACCCTGATCACCAACGCCATGGACAAATGGATCAAAGGAATGGTCACTGCAACCAAGGATTACGTAAAAGCCTGGGACGTGGTTAACGAGCCGATGGATGACGGCAAGCCATCTGAATTAAAAACAGGTGTTGGCCGTACTTTAACGGCAGACGAGTTTTATTGGCAAGATTATTTAGGCAAGGACTACGCGGTCAAAGCATTTCAGCTGGCCAGGGCTTATGGTAATACGGATGATCTTCACTTTATAAATGATTATGGACTGGAGTCGAATCTTGATAAATGCAAAGGGTTAATTGCTTATGTAGCATACATTGAAAGTAAAGGTGCCAAGGTGAACGGCATAGGCACACAGATGCATATTGACGCCAATACCGACCGCTCGAAGGTTGCAGAAATGTTCAGATTGCTTGCCGCTACCGGTAAGCTGATCAGGGTATCAGAACTTGATATGGGCTTATCCGGAAAAAAGACCGCCCAGGCAACACCAGCTGATTATAATGAGCAAAAGGATACCTATAAATATGTGATTCAAACTTACCTGCAAATCATTCCGAAGGCACAGCAATATGGTATTACACTCTGGAGCCCTTTAGACAGCCCGGAAAACTCGTTTTGGCGGGCAGGGGAGCCAATCGGTTTATGGACTGAGGGTTATGTAAGAAAGCCGGCATACGTTGGGGTAGCGGATGGGTTGACGGGGAAATAGTAGGTTTGATACCGGAAAAGAAAGGCACAGCGCATTTAAAATGCACTGTGCCTTTTTGCTTTCTATACCTGTGCCTTGTTTTTGCACATCCTGGAGAAGTCATCAGCAAAACAAATACGATGTGGTGTGTCGCGCTTAAGCATCCCGATGGCTTTGCAGGAAAGTAATTTGTGTGCATAGTATTACTTCTGTGGTGTTTTTTGTAATCCGATCAAGGGAGATGCAGTTAGCATTCCTGGTAAGCCTTATCGTTTTAATTATTTAATAGTTCAGCTGGCTATCATGTAGCTTATTCTATTTATATGGCAAACAAACTAAAAAACCCGTGCTTCAAACAAAGCACGGGTGGCGAAAGGTTAGGTGGATTATTTGTTACCCAATAAAAGCTAAACTGCCATTGCACTGAGGCACAGCGAACTTATAACTAACGGGTTTCTATTTGTAAAACAGTGATCGAGTATGCTGAAAGAGGATATGAGAACGATTTTTTTACCCCCTTAAAAGTAGAATTTTGCGGCACGATCTTTCGGGGATCAGTAATTGTATTGGTATCTTCCGGTTTTTCTGCTTTCAGAGCAATTACCTTGGCTACGGCTTTAACGTTTCCAATTCCGCTCAATTCTAAATCAATATTTTGTACCGATGGAAGGCAATTAACGAGCTTTAAAAAGATTGTTCCGGTTTTGCTGTTACGGGTTGCTACATAAAATAAACCCGGATAGTTTTTCGGTTTTACTGATGCAAGTGAATCTTTGTGATTGAGTTTTTGAATCTGGGTTGGAATATTCGATCCTTCAATGCCAATAATTTCATCACCCTTGTAAATGTTGAACAGTTGCTGGGCATAATAGGACGGTGAGCCGTAACTGTTCAGTGTATTGTAACCTATCAGATCGGATTCCCATTGCATACCACCTGGGTTCACGTTTACAAACAGGGGAGCAGAACATGACATCACAACGATATCAGAGTTACGTTCCATTCCTGTCATCCATGCTGCATCTCCCAGGGCCGAGTTAAAGTTGGGTGTCGGAGAACCTTCGCGGGTCGCCCATTCCCCCACAAAAACTTTGGGTCCGTTGCGGTCGTATTTGTCGTAATGATCGGCATCGCTTTCCATATCAAATGCGTTCCTGTAGTAGTGCTCATCCACAACATCCGCTTTCTTAGCGTCAAATTGGTAGCGGGTTCCCAGCCAATCTTTTCCTCCCATTGTTGCAATAACCTGGAGGTTTGGATACTTTGCTTTAATGCCATCAGCAAATTGATTAAAGCGGCCGTTGTAACTCTTTGATTTATCGAAGCCGTCCTCGTTACCTACTTCCACATAATGAAGCTTAAATGGTTGCGGATGGCCGTCCTGTGCCCTCTTTTTACCCCATTTAGTGGTTGTGTCGCCTATTACATACTCTATTTCTTCCAGCGCGTCGTCAACAAATGGTTTAAGTAATGGGCCTTCTTCCAGGTAATCCCCGTTCAGGGCGTAACCTGCAAACACTGCCAGCAGAGGTTCCATGTGCAGGTCTTCGCACCATTCAAGATACTCCAATAAACCAAGTCCGTCAGAAGACCTATAGCCCCAGGTACCCATATGGCCTGGCCTGTGATCAATAGGGCCCAGCGTTTTCTTCCAATCGAAACGGGTGGAAAACAAGCCGCCTTCCAGGTAATTTCCACCTGGTAAGCGAAGAAATGAAGGACGCATATCCGAAAGCAACTGCATAATATCCTGGCGGTTTCCATTCGGTCTGCTGTTAAAAGTTGGCGGAAACAGGGAAACCAGCGAGAAATAATAATTACCGGGGCTTTGAGGTCTTAGAACCAGCCGCGTGTCTGCTGTAGGCACTGCGTCTGCCGGTGTGCTGAAGGTATATTCAAATTTTTGCCAGCTTTTTCCAAGTCCGGAAACAACGGATCTTGCATAAACCTTTTTGCCATCTTTAGATTCAATCGATAAGTTTATCGTAGCTTTTTCCTGGTTCTCTGTGAATGCGTAAAAGCTGCCGCGGTAGGTGGTCGACGGTTTAACCGGGATCCCCCAGAATCCGTCGTTAGCTATCCCGGCAATAACATCGGATCCTAATGCCTTAAGCTTAAGGCTTACCGGCAAAGCGCTGTTTACGGGGTGATCGGCATCCAGGCTGATAGATGAACTGTCGTTTGCTGCTTTAACAATTGTCCAGTGATCTGGTTTTTCGTGATTATCTTTAAAAGACCTGTTACGGATCAGTTCTCCGTAAATTCCTCCGTCATAGGAATAGTTGATTTCTTCGGTCATCAGCCCGTAAAGGCGGGGACTGACCTTTGCGATAGGTTGTTTTAAGTTGAGCGTAAGTTTCGGTTTGTTTTGGGCAACAGCAATTAGCGGCAGCAGGCCACAGGTAGCCACGCAGGCACGGAACGTGATTTTTTTGGCGAGATTCATTTTAGGATTAATGGTTGAAGTCTATTATATTAAATAAAGTTTATCATGCAGGATTCTAATGACAATGGGTATTCAGCAGCTTTGCATAGCTATGCCAATAAAAATTATGCGCGGTTTATAATGTTGCTAAAGTAGAGATATGAGTGTGAATGGTAACAAAGGTTTTATTAAAAAAACACAACAATTGTTTAACCGTAATTTCTTCTGAAATTTCTATGGAAGGCACATCTTACTTACTTAAAATAGTTGCTCAGATTGGGCGGAGTTTTATGAGATTAAGAATGCAATTGATGGAAGGTTTTGACAATTTTGTAGAAGGGGTGTTCAAAGAAAGTGTCTTCATCAAATTATGCAAACGGATAAGAAAAAGCGGAATTTAGCTTTTTGATAGTGGAAATTGTACAGTAGTGGTGTAGGCTTACACAAATGTTTGCTTTTTTTCTTGATACGTGCTATATCTTTGGAAGATGCTGCGCAGAAAATTTGATTCGACTGCTTTGCACATCCAATTATTAATTAAAAATTATTGTGACGTTCTGCCAACTGAATTAGCGCTTTTCTGACTCAGTTCAACCGGGCGTTTCAGCAACCAATTGTTGAGAAGATGATACCGCTGCGAGTAAATTTGCTTTTTTCTAAATGTTCATCGGTTTGCCTCCTTTTATTGTGCTGCCTCAGCGTCACGTTGATTCCCGGTAAGGCACAGGCTCAAAACACAGATGTTAAATTTACAACGCTGACCACGAAGGACGGGCTATCTGCCAATACAGTGAATGCCATTCTTAAAGACCGTTACGGCTTACTTTGGATTGCCACCGAAGAAGGGCTGAGTTCCTATAACGGGAATAATTTCAAAACCTATATTCCCCGTTCACCGGATATGTCGGTCTTTCAGTCTAAAGAGGTGTTTGCACTACATGAAGATGCCGTCGGCGATTTGTGGGCAGGTACCCCTGGTAGTTCCCTTTATCTATATAACAGAAAGACGGATTCTTTCGACATGTACCCGCAAAAGGGTGCCAAAGCGCAACTTACAAACAGGTTTATCACTGCCATCTGTAGTGACCATTTGGGAAAGCTTTGGGTGGCTACAATGGGTGGTGTAAATATAGTGGATCACAAAACCGGCAGGATCGAAAAGCTTGATATTGACCCGCGCCGGGAAGGGGGGAGCCGGTCTGAAAATACGCTTTGCGTTTTCGAAGACAAAACTAAAAAAATGTGGATAGGGACACTCTTTGGTTTATATCAATATGATTTTAACACTCGTCAGATCCGCTTATACAGGCATAATAACAGCGATGCCAGAAGCCTTGTTAATGATACAGTCAAAACCATCGCACAAGATAAGGATGGGGGGATCTGGATCGGCACAAACAATGGCCTCAGCCGTTTATCAGAAGATCAGAACAGTTTTGCAAATTATAAATATGTACGGGGCGATGCAAGGTCAGTAAGCGGTAATATCATTTATCAGGTAGTGAGTGACACGGATGAGCATATTTGGATCGGTACGGAGGGCGGGTTGGATGTTTTGAACATTCATACAGGTGCGATCACCCAATATGTTCGGAACGGACGTGAGCGGTTTAGCATCAATAGCAGGGCGATCAGGTGCGTTTATATTGATAAGAATGGCATTTACTGGATAGGTACTTATCCCGGAGGGATCAATAAGTTTGATAAGAACCTCACGTTGTTCAACGTAAAAAAATACAGTGAATTTGACCCCGAAGGTTTGAACGCGCCGCTCGTTACTTCCTTTGCCGAAGGGCGTGACGGGATCATTTACGTGGGGACCGACGGCGGCGGACTTAATATTTTCAATCCATCAACAGGGCTGTTCAGCCACCCAAACATCGTTTCCCGGAACGGTATAAACGCCGACGGTTTACCAATATTGAATATGACCATGGACCGGCATGAGCAGCTTTGGATCGGCACCTTCCGAAACGGGTTGTTTGTTTACGATACGCGCACCGGCGCTTACCGGCAGATGTTGCAGGATGAAGGCCCATTTCATATCAACAGCAATGAGATCTTTTGTACCAGGGAGGACCGGGCCGGCAACATGTGGATCGGGACTAACGGTGCCGGCGTGGACATGTACAATCCAGAAACGAAACGATTTTTAAAAATTGCCCCGGAACAACGACTGGAAAGAGATAAAACTTTGCCTGTGAACGGCTATATCCGGGCTATAGAAGAGGACCGGCAAGGTAATATCTGGATCGGGTCATTTGGATCAGGTATTGCGGTTTACAACCCGCGTTTACAAACCTTCGCCGTGCTGGATATGGGCAGTACCGGATTTCCGATCAACAAGATCCTTTCCCTGTATGAAGACCGGAGGGGCAATATGTGGATCGGAACAGGTGGCGAAGGGCTTTTTTGCTATAATGAACAAACAAAAAAAATTACTGCTTATGGTGGCGACAAGGGCCTGCCTAATCCAGTTGTCAGAAAGGTTTTGGGTGACGGTGAAGGAAATATCTGGATCAGTACCAATAACGGCATTGGTTGCCTTAACTGGAACACGCAAAAAATTGTTTGTTATAATTCAGATAACGGTTTACAAAATAATGCTTTTCTTCTTGGGGCGGGTTTTCTCGCATCGAACCGTACGCTCTATTTTGGCGGGGTGGAAGGGTTTAACTTTTTCAAACCTTCGGATATTAAGATAAATAAAAACATTCCTGCCGTTCAGTTAACCTCCCTAAAAGTAGATAACAAACCTGTTGTACCTGGCGAGGGATCTGTATTGCAGGAGAATCTACAGGTAGCCAGGAGCATTCAACTCGCTTTCGGGCAGAACTTCGCGATCAGCTTCAGTGCGTTAAATTATACCCTGCCAAATCAAAACCGGTATGCCTACAGGTTAAAGGGGTTTGAGAATAGCTGGAATAACGTAGGTAACATCACTACAGCCAATTACACAAACATCGATCCGGGTACTTATACATTCGAAGTGCGGGCGGCGAATAACAATGGTGTATGGAATAACGAGGGGGCCAGGATCACCGTGATCATTCGCCCGCCATTTTATCGTACTACAGTTGCCTATATATTTTATATAGTTTTAGTTGGCCTGTCACTATATTTCATTTGGCGAGGTGGCGTTAAAAAGCTACAAAGAAAATTTGAAGTGCAGCAAGAGCGTTATAACGCGGAGCGTCAGCACGAGCTGGATACGATGAAAATTAAATTCCTGACCAATTTAAGTCATGAGTTCCGCACCCCGATCTCGCTGATCCTGGCCCCGGCTGATAACCTTTTAGCGCTTCAGAAAGACAGCCACATCGCGTCACAATTAACCGTCATCAAACGAAATGCTAAAAGACTGCTCCACCTGGTTAATCAACTGCTTGATTTTCGTAAAATGGAGGAACATGAACTGACACTTAATTTAACTGATGGCAACATTTGCCGCTTCCTGAAAGATGTAGTTTCCTCTTTTCAGGACCTTGCAGCATCAAAAGCAATCAATCTGAATGTTAACTTCCCGTCGGAACCGTTGGCTGTAAAATTTGATCATGATAAAATAGAAAGGATCTTTTTTAACCTTTTGTCGAACGCTTTCAAGTTTACCACCGCCGGCGGCAACGTTTCTGTCAGCGTCGAGGTCATGTCGGCAGAAAGTGATCCGGATATTACCTGCATAAGGATCAAAGTGACTGATACGGGGATAGGTATTCCAGCTGAAAAGCTGGATAAAATATTCGATCGATTTTTCCAGGCACTGCAGGAAAACGGAACTGCAAGCCAGGGTAGCGGTATTGGATTGTCCATCACAAAAGAGTTTGTGCAAATGCATGGTGGAACCATCTCCGTAGCGAGCAAACCAGAACAAGGAGCTTCCTTTACGGTAAATCTCCCTCTTCCAAACGCCGTTATCCAGAATACTGAAGGTATCGCACAAACATCCGGTTTAGCAAATTTGCCAACAGCACAGCCAGATCTTTCGGTAACGGTTTCTGGCAGAAAGTCAAAAAATGGCGATCTGCCCACCTTATTGATCGTGGAAGACAATGACGATTTCAGGTTCTACCTGAAAGACAACTTGAAGACCTTTTATAAAGTTGTAGATGCGGCTAATGGCCTTGAAGGATGGAACAAAGCGCTTTCCTGCCACCCAGACATTATTGTTAGCGATGTCAATATGCCGCAGATGGATGGACTTCAGTTTAGCCGGAAATTGAAGAATGATAAAAGGACCAGCCATATCCCTGTTATCCTGTTAACAGCGCTTAATGGATTTGATCAGCAGCTGACCGGTTTGGAATCAGGTGCTAACGATTACCTTACAAAGCCATTCAGCTTCGAAATACTTCAGGCTAAGGTGAGGAACCTGCTTGCCCTTAATATGAACTCCAAAAGTGCCTATTCTAAGCAGATCAAGATTACGCCTATGCCTGTTGATATTGAATCGAGCAGTGAAAAGTTCCTTAATAATGTAGTCGTTTATATTGACGAGCGGTTAAATAAGGAGAATGTTTCCATAGAGGACCTGGCCAGTAATTTTGATATGAGCCGGGGTACTTTTTATAATCGCATGCTTGAAATTACCGGGAAGCCGCCGGTTGAATTTATTCGTTCCTATAAGCTTGACCGTGCCGCGGTATTGCTGGCCGAAAGTGATTTCACCATAACGGAGATCGCTTACAAAGTAGGTTTTGGTACCCCTCATTATTTTACCAAAACCTTCAAGGCTAAATTTAATATGTTGCCTTCTGAGTTCCGGGCTATGAAAAGGGAGGAGCTGAAAGTCAATTGACCCGGGAAAGTGTTTAATGCTAATACTTCCAATAACAAGCGCCCCGATGATACTTATATGTTTCTTTCGGAATTTTATTGAAAATGAATAGTCTCCCAATACTTGTTTGAGGCCGCTGCTGATTATTTCAGACAGGCACTAAAAACGGTGGCCTGTCCCGATGGAAATCACTGATAATACATCTTTACTTGACCGGCAAAAATCTATGTATTAAACCATAGTTATAGGGTAACACAGGGAAATACTGGCTCCCAACCCGTATTTCATTGGGGAAAAGTTGTATAAATGAGCCTAATAGTTGTAGTTCGGTATTTGGGGTTTGGCCAATTTTGAAACCTGAATACCAATTATAATTTCTGGTGCTGATTTTTCGAAATGAGCGCTGGGAGATCTACCGATCACATTCAAATAAACTCAAAAAGTGAAAAAGACTATTTTTTTAACCTTATTACTTGCATCCTTTTGGTCATCGTATTGCCGCGCTCAGCAATCCGATAACGAAGACGGCACTTTTACCAACCCAATTATCTGGTCCGACTTTCCGGATAATGATGTTATCAGGGTTGGCGATACCTATTATATGGTTTGTACAACAATGTACTTTTTTCCCGGCGTACCGGTTCTTAAATCAAAAGACCTGGTCAACTGGCAGTATGTAACAAATGCCGTGAAAAGTTTCAAACAAGATCCTGCTTATGATATGTCCGGCGGCACCCGTTATGGCCACGGTCAATGGGCCAGCAGTATCCGGTACCACGATGGTAAATTCTATATTTTGTTTCTAACATTAGACGAAGGCGGCTTTCTGTGCACCGCCGACCGCGCCGAAGGGCCATGGAAATTGCAAAAGCTGCCAAAGGCATTTTATGATTCAGGCCTCTTTTTCGACGACGATGGAAGAAATTACGTGGTTTCCGGGTTTTCAAAGCTTTCGCTCACCGAAGTCGACAAGAATATCGCGCCGGTGAGCAAGGATAGCGTTATTGTGAGCAAGGTCCTGCGCAAGGGGCTGGAAGGCAGTCATATGTATAAGATCAATGAGTATTATTACATTTATGCTACTTATGGTGGTGGCGATGGCTTCCAGGTTTGCCTAAGGTCGCGTAGCATATATGGCCCCTACGAAGAAAAAATCGTTCTGAGGGACGATATGAACCAACCGGGGAAAGGAGTACATCAGGGAGCCCTTATCGAAACGCAAAAAGGGGAATGGTGGAGTGTTATTTTCCAGGATCGCGATGGGGTAGGACGGGTGCCCACGTTGCAACCTGTTACCTGGACAGATAACTGGCCAATTGTAGGCGAAAACGGCCGGGCAGTTGTTACCTACCGTAAACCCAATGTTGGTAAGAAATGGCCGGTAGAGATATTGCCGACAAGTGATGAATTTAACACTGACAGTTTGGGGGGGCAATGGGCATGGAACCATAACCCTGATGATAATTCCTGGTCTTTAACAAGCCGCAAAGGATATTTGCGATTGTCGACAGCCAATGTTGCAAAGGATCTTACCCTGGCAAGAAACACGCTAACCCAACGTTTATTCGGGCCGTTTTCTGTAGGCACGGCAGCTTTTGATATTGCCCATATGCAAACAGGTGATATTGCGGGCCTCGGCGTGCTGCAACTGCCATATGCATTTATCGGGGTTAAGGCTTCGGGGCCAAATAAGAAAACATTATTAATGGTGAATAACGGCAAGGTAGTTGACAGTATTCCGTCAGTAAATGCAACCCAGCTTTATTTCAGGTCATCGGTCAATACTACCAGTGATAAGGCTACATTTTATTACAGTTTTGACAATAAAAAATTCCATCGACTGGGTGATACCCTTTATATGAAGTTCGACCTCAAAATGTTTACCGGTAACCGTTTTGCAATATTCAATTATGCAACCCGGCATACCGGCGGATATGTAGACTGCAATTGGTTTAGAATGAGGACGAGGAAAGGACCTCCAAATCTTTTTAACGCGCAAACGGCTGTCGAAGCAAGGTACTATGACGAAGCTTTGTTGGCTAAAACTATAATGGCAAAAGGACCGGCTAATGATAAGAAGGTAGTTGTTGAAGCGCCTAACGGATCTACGGTAACCTTTAACCGTGTTTCTTTCAGTCGGGAATGCAGGTACTGGAAATTAAAAGCAAGCAGCCAGGCCGCAGGCGCCACCGTTGGATTGTTTGTGGATGACGATCTTGAAACGCCGCTGGCGGTGATTACAATTCCGTCGGGTGCTGGTAACCAGGCGGATACTTATACTGCAGCAATCAAACCTTTGGCAGGTATCCATAAGATCACCCTCAGATCAACCACCTCGGATAATGGCAGTATTCTGATTGATAAACTATCATTTTCTTCCGCTAAATAGTGGGAGAAAATGATAGTTTTAAAGGATCAAATTTTGATATGATTTGATCTCCATTTAAAAGAGTTTCGTACCCATTCCCTGCTTGGGGTATTCAACATTTCTGCTATTTATTTGGATTTTTATTGTATCCTGTTCTTTGTGCTTATTCTATTTTTGGCGGGCTTAAATATGCGCTGGTCGGATTTTCGCAAATAACAGGGAAGGAGAAATATCCGGATCTTAATCAAAAGCCGGAATTTTTAGCTTAGGCATAAGAAAGCCTATTTTTTCGATTTTCCTTTTGTTGAGGAGGCTGGTCGAATTAAATCCAATAAAATAAGTTATAAACCAAATGTCAGGTAGCCTTAAGCGAAACGATTCCTCTAATACTCAAAAAATGCATATCATTAAATTTTACTGCTTTACACTTTTCTTTTTGTTTGGAATTTTAGATAGGGCTTTTGGGCAGCAGTTGGATACCGCAATTACGCTCAAAGAAAGCTACCGGGATTATTTCCCTATTGGTGTTGCAGTTTCGCCTAATGATATCAACTTTTCATCCCAAAGGATATCGAATTTGATAATTAAACAGTTCAATAGTTTAACACCTGAAAATGCGATGAAGATGGGGCCTATCCATCCGGAAGAAGATAGGTATAATTGGAAGAACGCGGATGCTGTAGTAAATTTTGCACAAAAAAACCACATGCGCATCAGGGGCCACAACCTCTGCTGGCATAACCAGGCGCCGAAATGGATTTTCTATGATAAGAGCGGTAATGTTGTAAGCAAAGAAGTCTTGTTGAATCGCCTCAAGGAACATATTCAACATGTTGTCGGCCGGTATAAAGGACGAATTTATGCCTGGGATGTTGTAAATGAGGCCGTCAGTGATGATAGCACACAATTTCTCCGAAATTCAATGTGGTATAAAATATGCGGTGAAGATTTCATATATAAAGCTTTCCAATTTGCGCATGAGGCAGATCCTGACGCCCAGCTGTTTTATAATGATTATAACACGGAACGTCCGGGTAAAAGAGAACGGCTTTATAAACTTTTAAAACAGATGATCGATGCAAAAATTCCAATAAACGGCGTTGGTCTCCAGGCGCACTGGTCGATATTTGAGCCCTCCAGGCATGAACTTGAAGAAACGATCGAACGCTTCGCATCGCTTGGGCTAAAAATTCAAATAACCGAACTTGATATGTCTGTTTATCCATGGGAAAAAAACAACAGGAAAAAAGAGCCAGGAGAAAGGGAATTGTATACCAAAGAGGCTGCCGAAAGGCAAAGTGAACAATATGAAATGGTGTTTCAGGTGTTTCGCAAGTACAGGGACGTGATAACAGGCGTTACTTTTTGGAACGTTTCAGATGCTAAATCCTGGTTGAATGATTTCCCGGTACGGGGCAGGAAAAATTATCCGTTATTGTTTGACAGGGAGCTTCAGCCCAAGCCAGCTTTCTGGAGAGTGGTGAAATTTTAAACTTAAGTTATATAACCTTATTAAATGAAGAAGCCTTTAATATGCAGTTTGGCATACGCGATTTTGTTTCTTAGTTGTACCGATAGCGTTTTTGGCCAAAAGGCAGGGATCTCGCTCTTTCCCCTAAACGACATTCGCTTATTGAACAGTCCCTTTTACCAGGCACAGCAAACCGATCTGAAGTATATGCTCGCCCTTGATCAGGACAGGTTGCTTGCTCCATTTTTACGCGAGTCAGGCCTTAAGCCAAAAGCCGAAAGTTACGGAAACTGGGAAAGCAGCGGGTTGGATGGTCATACCGCAGGTCATTACCTCACCGCCCTGGCGCAGATGTATGCCTCGGCGGGTTCGGTGGAATGTAAAAAGAGGCTTGACTATATGGTTAGTGAACTGGCACTTTGCCAGAAAGCGAATGGTAATGGCTATGTTGGTGGCGTTCCCAACGGCAGGCACATGTGGGCTGCATTTAAAAACGGCGATTTCTCGGAATTTAATAAGGAGTGGGTCCCATGGTATAACCTTCATAAACTGTTTGCCGGTTTGCGTGATGCATACTTATTAGCAGGTAACCAGCAGGCAAAGACCGTGTTCCTTCAGTTGACGGATTGGGCGGCAAATGAAACTGCCGGTTTAAGCGATGCCCAGATGCAAACGATGCTTAATATGGAACATGGCGGAATGAATGAGGTAATTGCGGACGCCTATGCGATCACGGGGGATAAAAAGTACCTTGATCTTGCCAAAAGGTTTTCACATAACCGGATACTGTTGCCGCTTGAAAACCGGGAAGACCGCCTAACCGGCTTGCATGCCAATACCCAGATTCCGAAAGTGATAGGTTTTGAGCGGATCGCGGAGTTGACAAACGATATGTCTATAGCAAATGCAGCGCGGTTTTTCTGGCAAACAGTAGTGAAAAACCGGAGTATATCCATTGGCGGCAACAGCGCTGCGGAGCACTTCAACCCGGCCGACAATTTTGAATCGATGCTCGAATCGGAACAGGGGCCGGAAACCTGCAATAGCAACAATATGCTGAAGCTGAGCAAAATGATTTTTTTACAGGATCAGCGGCCGGAGCAGATCGGTTTTTATGAGCGGTTGCTTTACAATCATATTTTATCTTCCCAGCATCCGGTTAAAGGCGGGTTTGTATATTTTACCCCCATCCATCC
Source organism: Mucilaginibacter sp. (assembly GCF_036383575.1). Classification (GTDB taxonomy): domain Bacteria; phylum Bacteroidota; class Bacteroidia; order Sphingobacteriales; family Sphingobacteriaceae; genus Mucilaginibacter. The sequence goes on along the minus strand of NZ_DASVOB010000435.1, from coordinate 10,975 downwards.
GCAGCATTACAGGGTGTATTCCACGCCGCAGGAGAGTTTCTGGTGCTGCGTAGGCACCGGTATGGAAAACCATGGCAAATATGGCGAACTGATCTATACGCATCAGGCGAATGATATCTACGTTAACCTTTTTATTCCTTCGGTATTGAACTGGAAGGAAAGAGGGTTTGCAATGGTCCAGGAGAATAAATTTCCGCAAAAGGAAACGAGCAATTTCAGGATCACAAAAGCACCGGCCGGGAAATTTGCGCTTAATATCCGAAAGCCCGCCTGGGTAAAGCCCGCAGGGTACGTGATCAAGCTGAACGGCAAAATAATTCAGGCAACATTATCGGCAAACGGATATGCCCGGATAGAGCGTACCTGGCAGTCAGGTGATCAAATACAGGTTTCATTACCTATGCAGGATTATGCAGAGCGCCTGCCGGATCAGTCTCAATGGGTGTCTTTCATTCACGGTCCGATCGTTTTAGCTGCGCCGACGGATAGCGCCAATACCCCCGGCTTGTTTGCCGATGGAAGCCGCTGGGCACATATCGCAGGCGGCCCGATGTATCCGCTCGTTAAAGCGCCGGTGTTGGTAAGCAACGGCGGGAACCCGGCGCTGGCTTTACACCGTATTAAAACCGATAGCCTGGAGTACGAGCTCAATGCGCAGGTTGGCGGACAGAGCAGGCAACAGAAACTTATTCCCTTCTATGCTGTTCATGACACCCGCTATATGCTGTACTGGCCAATTTCTACAAGGGATAGCTTAACACAATTGGAGGCGTCATTTGCCGCACTTGATGAGAATTATATCAAACTTGCGCCGAGAACCGTTGACCGGGTATCACCTGGGGAGCAGCAGCCCGAGAACGATCACAAGCTGGATTTCAAAGATTCGCAAACAGGGATTTTGAATAATGTCCATTTCAGGTTTGCAACGGGCTATTTCAGTTATCAACTGCGCCACACCGCCGAAGCAAAGTATTTACGGATTACATATTTTACCACGGCCGATGCCCGTTCCTTTGATATCCTGGTGAACAAGAGCAGGGTAGGACAGGTTAAAACTGGAGGCACAACTGCCGGGATTGCCAAAAATATGGAATATCCACTCCCGGCCGCTGCGGCAGGCAATGACGAGCGTTTTCTTGTTGAATTTATTGCGACTAATGGCCTGAGTACCGCTCCGGTCACCGATGTCCGAATCCTTAAACAATAAACCGATCATCGTGGAAAAGAGGATGAGCTCAGCAAGTGAGCTCATCCTCTTTTTTATTTCCTCAAAAGCTGCCGTCTTAGGTGTTTATATCCACGAGGATAGTTTCATGCTTTTTTAATTAGCTATCGCCAGCCCAATGCAGGTGCAATATGTTCTAATATAGCGGAGAGCACATGGATATTGTAATCAACGCCCAGCGTATTAGGAATGGTCAGGAGCACTGTATCCGCTTCCTGGATGGCTTCGTCCTTCGCCAGGTCCTTAATGAGCTGCTCTGGTTCGGCAGCATAACTCTTTCCGAAGATAGCCCGTTTATCACTTTCAATATAACCAAAACTATCAGATGCTTTCGCTTGCTGTCCGAAATAAGCCCTGTCCTGGTCTGTTATCAGTGCAAATACAGACCGGCTTACCGAAACCCTTGGTTCCCGCTGATGCCCAGCTTTTTTCCATGCTTCTTTATATAACCTTATCTGTTCTGCCTGCTGGATATGAAAAGGTTTGCCGCTTTCATCAAACTTTAAGGTAGAACTTTGCAGGTGCATGCCGTTCTCGGCTGCCCACACTGCAGTTGCATTAGAAGCGGCTCCCCACCAGATACGTTCCCGGAGCCCCCCCGAATGAGGCTCTAAACGTAGCAATCCCGGCGGGTTGGGAAACATCGGGTACGGATTTGGTTGGGCAAATCCGGTGCCTTTTAATTTGTCCAAAAAATCCAAAGCTTTGCTGCGTCCCATGTCGGCATCGGTTTCCCCCTCAGCAGGTTCATAACCAAAATAGCGCCAGCCGTCAATCACCTGCTCCGGTGAACCTCTGCTGATCCCTAACTGTAAACGTCCTCCTGAAATGAGGTCCGCAGCGCCCGCATCCTCCACCATATAGGCGGGGTTTTCATACCGCATATCGATAACGCCGGTACCTATTTCTATTTTGCTTGTTTTTGCACCAATAGCTGAAAGCAAAGGAAATGGAGACGCTAACTGCCGCGCAAAGTGATGAACGCGAAAATAGGCACCATCTAAGCCTAATTCTTCAGCAGCAACAGCCAGGTCGATGGATTGAAGTAAGGTATCTCCCGCTGTACGGGTTTCATAAGAGGGGTGGTTAGACCAGTGCCCAAATGATAGAAATCCTATTTTTTTCATAACATTCAAAGGTAATCATCCTGTGATGCCGCATAATCACTGTTTTGTCGAAATTGCGCAAATGTCATGAATTTAAATCGCCGGTGATCATTCCCGATAGGGCACCCTGCTACCAATAACGTCAACCCGAATAAAACTAAACTCTAAGCGCTGCTCCTTTTAACTGAGACTACTTCTGATAAACCATTTTTCCTAAAGCAATTTTGTATTGTTAATAAAAAGCAACCTTTACGGCTGCTTTTTATTAACTGTCCACTCAGCCATCTGGAAATCGCGGCTGCCATTATTGGTCTTAATGCTTATTCTATAAAATTTGTAAGCTACATTATTATTAAAGTGATATAGGATCCGCTGCGCGCGGTTGGCAAAAACTTCGTTGTTTTTGCTATGCAGGTTTATCCATCGTATGCCATCTTCAGAGCCCTGTAGGATCCATCCTTTCGGGTCACGATCGGGCGAGTCATTTGCCGATGTCATGGTATAGGCTCCTGCAACAACGGCTGTTTTAAGTTCATATTTCATTACCAGGTCGCCGGAGAATCCCGATTGGAAAAACTTGGTATTCGGATCGCCATCAACGACTTTTAGTGAACCCTCATTTGAATTTGGGCCACCGCCATTATCACGTGATACGGTAAATGTACCGCCTATCGTAGCAAAATAGCTTTCACCAACCTTGCTTCTGTCAAAGTTAGGATCGGCAACGTTCAATATTATTTCGCGGGCAGCCGAATACCCCTGAGAGTTTCTGGCCGTTAATGTTACGTGATATAAACCATCAAAAGCATACCTGTGCTTAGGCGCTTTTTCTGTCGAGGTGCTATCATCGCCAAATTGCCACAGGATATCTTTGTAATTGACGGCTGTACTATTGAACTGATAACTTAAAAAATCAACGCTATCTGTTCGCGCAGCCGTAAAACCCACTACAGGTTTTGGCTCATCCGGTTCGGGCTGAGGCGCAGGCTTATCTTTTTTACACCCGGCAAACAACATGGCTGCTGTTGAAAATACCGATATAATATGCAATATCTTTTTCATGTCTTTTTCATTGATCTGTTTAGGCTTAAGGGGCCGGAAATAATTGGCTTTGTGGTATTATCCTTCTTCCGTTGATACCGGCAGATGGTACCTCAAAAGTTAAACGGGCACGCTGGCCACCCACGTTTTCACGATGATCGGCTTCGATTTTGTAGCGTTTACCTCGTTCCAGGAATATTTTGGCTGTACGGCTGTCCTTATCCCACTCGGTGGTGAAATCATTAATAATGGCCTTGCCGTCTATATATAATCTCGATCCGTCGTCCCATTCATTTTGCCAGAATACATACTCTCCCCGAACGGGTGCAAGGAACTCGCCGGTCCACCGGGTGGAGAAATTATCATGGCTTATAGTTGGTATCGCGGCCTGCCAAACGCCATCGTTAGGCCAATCAATAGTGGGTTCTATCTGTACAAGATCGGGCTTCCTACCATCAAAATCAAGCAGTTGATTATTTGAAAAATATTCCGCTTTTAACCCTGTTCCATTACCGGTTATATAAGAGTTATTATCAAGATTAACCTCAGGTTGCACCAAAACGATTAGTTTACTTTTTGTTGGATGCAGGATGTGTTTTGACGGATTAGCCAAACTCACCACAAAGCCAAAACGTTTATTAGCAGCTATGTTCGCGTCAAAAACAGGCCAGCCAATTGATAAGCGTATCACCGCGGTACTGGAATTGGAGTTTACCCTGATCAGGGTATCGATAGAAAACTGATCGGCGTTAAGCGCGATAGTGTTATCGGGCAACACTTTGTTACTTACCAAAGTGGCTATCGTATCCATATTCAATTTCACATTAACGTTAAACGCACCTGCTGGCACACCTGCCAGGTTTATGGTTATTGGAACGGTAATCCCCGCCGGCGATGTGGTATAGTTTTTTTGATAATCAACATTCATAATGCCGCCGCCATTTAAAAGCGACAGGTAATGAATATCACTTTCTTTAACAAGCGCTTTGGTATCAAGCACTACCAGGATATTTGATTGCCCCCCTTTGATCTGGTTACCTTTACCGGGATCTGTAAGTTTAAATGCAAAAGCTACGTTTTTGCCGTAATTAGCTTCTATGGCTGATAACCTGATACTGGCAACCGATGTTGCTGTATCGGCTCCGAATAATACGTTGATCACGCCGGGATAATCAATTGCCCCTGCAGGTAACACCACCGTATTTTTGAGGGTACCATTGGCGATCAGTTTGGTCACGGTATCATTATTAAGCGTTATACCCACCTGGAAAGCTTTGGTTGCCGGACCTGATAAGGATATTTTAAATGGTACTTTAACTATCTCGTTACCGGCAGTTACACCACCTGTATTTGCTCCTGCGCCGGCAATATCCCTGTCGGTGTTTTGAATTGGCTTCAGCTCGTCAAGGGCATTGTTTTTGCAGGCTGCCGCTACCAGGATCATTAACCCGATAAGCAAAACATATCTGTATTTTTTCATCATCAAATAATTTAGTTTATAATGGTTAAATTTTACTGATCAAGCCAAACGCGGCCATCAAGCCCCCAAGCCTGCCTGTTAGGTATTCTGAACCAGTTTATGATCTGTGCAGGGATATCTGCCGTTTGCGGAACAAACTGGGCAAGCGCCCCCGCCGGCGGCGGGCAGATCAGGTCATTAAAATCCTCCCATTGGTAATTGCCTTTTAATTGAAAATCACGGGCCTGCGGACCAACATCCCTGATCTTATCACCCTGGCCATCAGTACCCGGCCAGTATGCCGCCAGAAAAGTATAGTAGGGATGGCCTTCGCTGATGGAGGTTTCGCAGGCATAATTTCCAATCACGGCGTCGGGCACATCAACCTTAAAAAACCTGATATCGGTAACATACACATCGGGTGTACCATGCCCTGTTCCGTTTAAATAACCCAGTTTAAGCGGGCTATTGTTAGCGAGACTACCCGATGCAGTTATTTCCAATTCATTATTAAAAACTCCGTCGGTGTATGTTCTGATGTATCGCTTGCCTGCGCGTATCTCACATTTAACGGAAAGATTTTGCCATCTGCCTTTTTGCAGGTCGCCGCCACGGCACTGATGATAATCACCATCCTTGGTACCCCGGTATTCAAAATACCAGTAAGCATCTTCCAGGTAAATTACCCAACCAACCCCGGGATGACCTGCTGACCATTGTGCTCTCTTACCCAGGATACTTGGCCAAAAGAATTTATCCTCGTTCTTTTTAACTTTCAGTTCAATGGTGAACTTGGTTGTATCGTCGATATTAAAAATATCAGCCGTATCAATTTCGGCCCTTACTCCTGTATCCTTCAGGCGCACCGTACGGCCCAGATACCTGTTGCCGGTAAATGGTTTACCTATCACTCTTTGTTTATATTTTGGATTGTAATAGATGGCAAACGTATTGACGGCAGTGTTACTGAAAACGGTATTATCATTCTCATTAGCCGGGATATTAAATTTACCGCCTCCGCTTGATGCGATCACTACCAGCCAATCTTCATTAGCGTAGTTTTTCCTTTTTTTCAGGGCATTGACGATCTCACCTACATACCCGTCAAATTTTTCAATAGAAGCTTTATACTGCGATGAAGAATTATCAAACCCATATTTGACGCCGGCTTCCTTAATATCATTGAAGTGGCCAACTATCAGCTGTGCCGTATCGGTATTTAGGCTGTTAACTACTGCTGTTTTAATTTGCTCATCGGTATCGTACAACTCGCTTACGGTAGCGCCTTGCGTTAACTTATTTTTGAAAATAGTCGAAGAGGCAAAAGAAGCGATTTTGGCATTTGGTTTTTCTTCTTTTATCCTTTCAAAAAACACAGGATAAGTTGCCAGGTTGTTCCCCGCAAAATCATCCGATAAGATCTTGTGTTTTTCTTTTTTTACACCGGTCAGCATATTGGCCCAATTGCTTACATCCCGGGTTGAATCCGGATCGCTTAAGGCCACCCAGCTATAAATAGAACTGGGCAGCAATGCTTTAATGTTGGGGACATTGGCACTATTTACAGACGAACCCCTTGCCCCGTCAACGATCAGGTACAAAACCTTACGTTCACCGGATGTTGCTTTGGCTGTATCTGTATAATTTTTATCGGGCAGGGTACGCACAAAATCCTTATTACATGATATTGTAGCAACAGCCAATGCACAGATAATTGAAAAGATGACCTGTTTATATTTTTTCCTGTTCTGCATTTCTTTATAGATTATAGGTTCTCTTAAAATTATTCGATAGTGACGCGTATGATATTGCTAACCGGAATATTATCAAAGCGATAAAAGCTGCCGATCAGTAATAATGCCCGTTTACCATCTGTCGATTTGGTTTCAACGATGTCATACAAGGCACCTGAAAATGGCCCCGTTGTATTATAATTGCCGGCAAGTTCACCCTTGGTATTTAACACCATGAAACCATTACGGGTAACATTATCATATTTTTTAAAGCTGCCGCTAACTACTATCAAGCCATCATTGAGCTGGCGGGCGAAACCGGGGTAACCTCCTTCAAATGTTTTAGCTACAAAGGTTTGATCAAGCGTACCATCAAGGTTAACCAGCGCCATGCTGATGGCTGGTTTGCCATCGTATGTCCTGAAGACCCCCGTTATCAAATACTTTTTGGTTACAGGATTATATGTTAGGGATGAGATACTGTTATCGGTACCCCTGCCGGTTTTAAATGAGTCGTCAATAGTGCCGTTGGCACTTAAACGAACCAGGCAGCCCGCGGCCTTGGAGTCAAACGTAGTAAAACTTCCAAACAGCACCAGTTTTTCCAGCTGATCCGCGTCGGTATGCATGTACGAATCAACAGGGCCGTTTGCCGAAGGCTGGCCTTTATTGGTCGCTATGTTGAAACGGTAAGTTTTGTCAAGTGATCCATCCAGATTAAAGCGGGCAATCTGTCTTATCTCGGTACTATCAAGGATCACCGTATCCCGGCTAAAATCATGATTATGCTCAGTGTAAACCCGGTTCACATAGTATCTGAAACTTCCGGTTGCCAGTATTTTGTTCTGATGCTTATATATTTTGGCTATATACTCATTAGTGCCTCCGTTAAATTTGGGGAAATATTTGGTGGTATCTGTTTGTGATGGACGTCTGTAGGTTTTTATACCAACGGTATCAATACTGCCATCAACATTTAAAGTGGTAATATTACTGATATTTTCGGTTCGTTGGTTGTAGCCGGTAAAGCCCCCTGCAATAACGTATTTTCCGCCAAGTTCAATAACCTTTGATAATGATCCGTTTGCTGCCTTACCTGTCCGGAAAGTACGGTCAAACTCGCCATCTGCTGATGTTCTTACAATACGGTTAAGTGGCGTGATGATCCCTTTATTATCATAATTGGTAAACCATCCCAGTACCAGGTTCCGGCCGTCGGCAAGTGGATAAACCTGGTTTACAGCATTGTTTGCTCCGGCTGTAGCCCTGAAAGAAGGGTCGATATTAATTAACCCGGCTACCTTAAACAGGGGCCCAAGTACTAACTGATCATCAATAGCGATTGATGTAATCCCTGTGCTGCCAAATGCAGGCACCTTCACCTTAATACTTGACTCCGTAACCTCGGTAACCTGGCCGGGTTCGCCGTTAAACATGAACTTTATTTTGTCTTTATATTGGATAAGGCCGGTGGCTTTAAACGTTACTTCGGTGCCCACTGCACCAACAGATGGTACTGGTACAGCATCACGGCTAAGGGTAACGCCCAATGGTGGCTTTCCGTCCCCATAGGGATCGGAATAAATTGTTTTATCCTTTTTGCATGCCTCTATTGTGAGCACCAGCAGGATAAACATGATGATATAGTTAAGTCTTCTCATATTCAATTTATTATCATTGAAATAATATTGTTAATAATGTTTTACTCAGAATGATGAAGGCCTGCGAAGTATATTTCCTGATAAAAGTCGTTTTGGCTAAACCCAAAGTAGGCTTCATTATATTGCAGCGTATGCACTAACCCGTTAGTGGGTTTAATATCCGATGAGGAGACATTATTTCGAAAAACAGCGTTTTGCGCATCATTAATGTCATAGATATAACTGATTACCAGTGTGCGCGGGCCAATATATTTGATGTTATTGGCGTCGCCATATATCACACCAATGTTCTCTACATCGCCACTGTAAGCATAATAAAGGGCTCCCGGGTATTGATTTTGCAGGTTAAAATCTATTTGCGGATAATCTTTAAGACGGTTAATGCCTTTGAACATATACCGTTGCAGATATTTTCTCCATATCGCTGAGTCGATATCCGATAGCTTTTTCACGGTATCACGACCAGAATAAAACAAAAAATAATTTAAAGAGCCCCTTGTTTTATTATTGCCTATGGTTCTTTTGATAACATCATCATCGGGGGCAAAAAAGGTAAAATCACTTTTGCGGAATGTTTCTTCCATCCCGGCCAGTTTTACGATCTGGGCAATGGTATCAAACGGCACTGCTTTATCTTGCAGATATTGAAGCATATCAGCGGGATAATCGGCCTTAGCTTTGCCTCCGTCTTTATAGTACTCATCGCGTTTACAGCCGGTAAGCACCAGTAAAAAACCGGCAAAAACAATAATTATATTTTTCATATTTCTTATCATTACTTTTTAGGAATAGGTTAATTACCTCCGTTTACCCAATACATGTTTAGTGACATAAATGGGTTATTGGCAAGCGCGTTACTATTGATTGGCCAGGTCCAGGCACCGCGGTTAAACTTGTCAAGGGTCAATACATTATATGACCACTCGCTGTTCATGATCCTCCGGGTACGCACCAGGTCAAAATAATGGTGCCCTTCGCCCATCAGTTCCCGCGATCTTTCCAGGAAAATGAAATCTTTAAGGTCCTGCCCGCCACCACCGGTATAGCGTGATGCTTCGGCCCGGTCCCTTACTTTATTCAACAGGGCAATAGCCTGATCATCCTGGCCCAGTTCGGCCAGCGCTTCTGCACATAGCAGTATTTCACCGGCATACCTGAATATCATAAAGGTGTTGTCAGGATTGGCATCCTCGTCTCCGGTTGCAAAAGCATTTTGAGCAAATTTGAGCATCATGAATTTTCCGTTATCAGCGTAGATATCGGAGTTAAACCAGATAGTAGCACGCTTATCGGCAGTGCCCGGATATAGTTTTTGCATATACTCAGCCCTGAAATAGGCAAAGCTTATGCGGTGCGTGTACTCGGGCCTTTTATAAGGATAGTGCAGAAACATGTCACCTATAGGGGCAACGTTTGTGTTTTGATCACCATAGTTAATACTGCGGTAAAACTCAAACAAACTCTCGTCCGACCGGCCTTTGATAACCGTTGCCCATTCAGTTATAGGCAGCAACCTGTAAGCATTGCTTTTAATGAGTTCCTGTCCGTAATCGGCAGTTTCCTGGTAGTATTTGTTCGCGTTAGGTTTATCGAAGCCGGCGTTCCACATGTTCATGTTCATGATGAGCGCGATAAGACTGCCCTTGCTCGCTCTTACACCTTTCAAAGCAGGATCGGCATAGGTCCATGGTAAACCATCCTTGTATTTTTTAAGATCGGCGATACTTTTGTTTAAAACAGATACCATGTTTTCACGGGGTAATGCTGTTGAATGGTAGGCATCGGTAAAATAAGGTACATCGCCATAAAGCCTCACCATATAGAAATATGCAAGCCCGCGTATAAAAGCGGCTTCGCCTTCAAATTGCTTTTTTTCGCTGTCTGTTACACCGGGTACACCCGCTTCGAGCTTTGAAATAAGGATATTGGCGCTTTGTATCACCTGGTAATATCCCGTCCAGTCGGTAATATTATTAAAGTTGTAGAAATTCCAGGGTTGGTTTCCCGCCAATAGTCTGATCAGGTCATTCCGGCCCAATACTTCTACATATGCACGCGCTGGCCCATTGTCTGACTGTGGTTCATACAAAACTTCACCCGAGCGATATTCGCCCGTTGCGCCGATAAAATGTGTTTCGTTGATCTTGCCAAAAAATGTTCTTGACATATCATAAATATTGGCCACCACATCGTCTTTCGACTGGTAAAAGTTATTACCCGTTAATTTATCTATGGGCTGTACATTCAGAAACTTTTTACAGGATGGTAAACACAAGCTTGCTGCCGCCGCTAAAATGTATATAACACTTTTTTTCATGATCTTGAGTTTTATTTACTTGTATTTAGTTCGATATTTAAACCTAAATTATAAGTGCGCGGTACCGGATAACCGCTTGATATATCCCGGCCCAGCGAGGTTACGTTTTCGGGGTTAGGTCCGTTATATCCCGAAAAAGTGACGAGGTTATTGGTTGAGAAATAAACCCTCACATTGTTGAACCCAAACTGCCGCACAAACTTCTTGTCGAACATGTAGGATAGCGTAACCGTGTTGATCTTGAGGTATGAGCCTTCTTCCTGCCACAAACTCTGATCAGAACGGAGCGGCCTGATCTGGTTGAACCTTGAAAACGAGTAGGGGTTAGGGTACTTGGATTGATCACCCGGGTTCCTCCATATATCCAGGTCATCCAAAGGGACTGCCGCAAGCAGGGCATAAGGATCCTTCATGATCGATAAGCGGTCTGACA
>NZ_DASVOB010000434.1:0-15439 GCF_036383575.1 Mucilaginibacter sp. | reverse complement strand
CTCAAACATTGCCTTCCTGTTTGTGAATAAGGATGCAACTGCCAATATCCCCGGTACCAATACGGGTTCAACTACATATAACCGTAATATAGGTGCCGAGTTTAACCTTGCATCGCGCAGCAATATCTGGACGGGCAAGGTGCTTGCTCTGAAATCATTTACGCCGGGTGTAAGCGGGCATGATTACGTAGTATCCGACCATTTTCAATACCTGAGCAAATATTGGACACTGTATCTGCAGGAAGAATATGTAGGCAAAAACTATAACGCCGAAGTGGGTTATGTGCCCCGTGTTGGTTATGTGAAGCTGAGCCCGTTGTTGTTACGCAACTTTTTCCCTAAGCAGGGCAATATCCTGAGCCACGGCATTCAGCTTACATCCAATTACTTTTTTGATGAGTCATTTCACCGTACCGATAACGAAAGTATCCTGTCGTATCTTATTACTTTCCGCAATCGGGCAACACTGTCGGTTTCTGGCATCAATGATTATGTACGTCTGCTAAAGCCTTATGATCCCACCAATATCGGCAAAGGTTTATTGCCAACCGGTTCGGAGCATAATTGGAACACTATTGATGTTCAGTTTGCATCCAAGCCGCAAAATGTGTTCACCTATTTGCTGGAAGCATCGCATGGGGGCTATTATGACAACGGCGTGCGTAACAGCATCACAAGCTTAATAGGTTATCGTTTTCAGCCTTATGTAAATATTGCTATCAATACATCATTCAATGATCTGAGACTTCCTCAGCCTTTTGGCCATAATACCTTCTGGCTGGTAGGGCCAAAAATTGATGTTACCTTCACCAATACCTTGTACTTTACCACTTATGTACAATACAACCAGCAGATAGATAATATCAACATTAATACCCGCCTGCAATGGCGCTACAAACCGGCATCCGACTTGTTTATTGTTTATGGCGATAATACCACGCCATCACCCTATACCGTAAAAAACAGGCAGCTAACCCTAAAGTGGACGTATTGGTGTAACTTATAACAGCATTGTTATAAAACAAGGGTAGTTAATTACTGTTGGGCTATTAATCTGATAACTGCCCATAATGAAAAAGCTGATCATATTTGATTTGGATGGAACCCTTGCCGAAAGCAAGGCTGCCCTTGATAAGGAAATGGCCGCGCTTTTAACGGATTTGCTGAAAGTTGCGAAAGTGGCCATTATATCCGGCGGCGACTGGCCGCAGTTTGAAAAGCAGGTATTATCGAACCTGCCCGACAAGAAATCGATTAAAAACTTATTTATACTGCCAACCTGCGGCACCAAATATTATCAGTATAAAAAATCGGGCTGGAAAAAATTGTATTCTGAGAATTTTACTGATGCAGAAAAACAGGAGATCATTACCAAACTAAATGAAGCTGTTGAAGCATCGGGCGTTAAAGCAAAGAAAATATGGGGCGAACAAATAGAAGACCGTGGCAGCCAGATCACATTTTCGGCCCTGGGCCAGCATGCTCCGCTTGATGACAAGAAAAAGTGGGACCCCAAATACACTAAACGTAAAAAGATCAAAGCCGTACTTGATAAATCGCTTACCGGTTTTTCAGTACAAATAGGAGGGGCTACTTCCATCGATATTACCAAACCCGGAATTGATAAGGCCTATGGCATTCATAAACTGCAGCATACTTTAGAGATCAGGATCAAACAAATGATATTTATTGGCGATGCCCTTTTTGAAGGAGGCAATGACCATCCCGCTCGCACAACCGGGGCCGATTGTATCCAGGTGCGCGACCCGGAAGAAACCAAGCGGGTTGTTGAAGGAATAATTCTTTGCCTGAAATAATGCGCGCTCATACTTAAGACATTTGGAATGTTAATTGACAGTAAAGTGTATAATTTACATTTAACTGAGCGCCGAAACTACCTATCTTTGCGCCATGGAAGCAGGTTCAAGTATAAAAAGTGCTACGTCGTCGGTGGCTTTAGAAATAGCCGGCTTTGTGAAATTTACCTTTATAGGCTATTTTACCATTGGGCTCAGTCTTGGGGTGCTCCCTGTTTTTATACATAATCAGTTAGGATATAGCGCTATGATTGCCGGCGTGGTGATCAGCCTGCAATACCTGAGTACTTTTTTATTCAGGGGATATGCAGGGGGGATCATCGATAAGAAAGGGCCAAAGCCGGCAGTGCTCTCCGGGATGACAGGTTTCGCCATCAGCGGATTATTTTTGTGCATAGCCTTTTTACTTAAAGAGCATCGTGAATTGTGTTTGCTTTTAGTCGCACTTACGCGGCTTGTAACCGGTTTTGCCGAAGGCCTGATCGGATCAAGCCCTATTAATTGGTCTATCAATGCCGTTGGCGAACAAAATACAGCAAGAGCTATATCTTATAATGGAATTGCAAGCTATGGGGGCCTGGCGGTTGGTGCCCCGGTAGGCATATTGATTGATAATAATTATGGTATTTTGGGTATCGCTGTAGTGGTTTCCGTACTCGGGATTGTTGGTTATCTGTTGGCAAAGAGAAAAGAAGGAGCGTTAATCAAAAGCACCGAACAGCGAAAATCTTTTTTGTCCGTACTTAAAACTGTTGCACCATACGGCATTTGCCTTACGTTGGCAGCTTTAGGGTTCGGCACTATATCTACTTTTATAACCCTTTATTATGCATACCTGAACTGGACTAATGCCGTATTGTGTCTGTCGGTTTTTAGTACATTTTTTATTATTGGGAGGCTCATTTTTGCCGGAGCCATTGATAACTACGGGGGACTAAAAACGGCTATTGCCTGTATGGTACTGGAGTCGGTGGGTTTGATGGTACTTTGGCTGGCAAATATGCCCGAGATTGCGCTTATAGGCGCCGGGATAACCGGCCTTGGGTTTTCGCTTGTGTTCCCTGCGCTTGGGGTTGAAGCTGTAAAATTAGTGCCGGGCTCCAACAAAGGGGCGGCTTTGGGCGCTTATGGTTTATTTCTGGATATTTCGCTTGGACTTACCGGGCCGCTGGTAGGAGGTGTAGCAAGTCATTTCGGGATGCTATACATTTTTCCTTTTAGCATGGGCATGGTGATCTTAGGCTTCGTTTTATGCTTTATTATGGGGTGGAAGATAAAAAGCTTCTAAACCCTTTACAAAACCAATAGCACCCGCATTAATCTATTTCATACTTCTCATAAGGGATTTCAAAGCTAAATGTGCTTCCCTTGCCCGTATCACTTTTTACGCTGATGTTTCCTTTTTGAAGTTCGATCAATTGCTTGCAGATGTACAATCCAAGCCCCGTACCCGTATTCCCTTTTGCCGAATTGGTTTGGTAATATTTGGAAAACAGGCTAACCTGTTGCTCTTGACTTATACCAGCGCCTGTGTCAATAATATCAACTGTTAACCCTCCTTTGCTATCGGCTAATTTCAGCGTTGCTTTGATCTTTACATTCCCCGTTTCAGTATATTTAATAGCATTGCTAACAAGGTTTACGATGATCTGCTTTAGCCTGAAGCTATCGCCCAAAACTTCAGCTTCCGTATCTCCGTCAAAATGATAGCTTAATTCCAGTTGCTTTTTATCAGCGCTGAATGCCATGCTTTCAATTACCTCTTTCAATGTTTTATCCGGGCAAAACGGATCCTGATGGATCTTCAGTTCACTGCTTTCCATTTTGGCAGCGTCAAGGGTATCGTTCAGTGTTTGCAGCAAAAGATCTGATGATGCCCTAACGGTACCCAGCATTTCCGATTGTTTTGGCGTAAGTGTTGTTCTGCTGAAAATGTACAGGAACCCATTTATTGAGGTAAGCGGGTTGCGAATTTCATGGCTCATGTGCAGCAACAGGTCCTGCTTTTGCCGGGCTATCCTTACCGCACGCTCGTTCTCCTTGAGTAAAAGCCCTTCAGATTGCCCCAGCCTGATCACGAACACGATCAGTAATACTGCAAAAGCCAGTAACAATAATAATGCTACCAGGTAAAGTTTGTTCAATAAGCTTGTTGTTTCCAGGTAGCTGTTAAAAGCCATCCCCTTAAAAGCATCGGTTAAGCTATAATTGATATCCTTAATGGTGATGATCAATTGCTCCATTTTATGGGTGATCCGCATATTAAGGGCAATAAGCTGTCTTTGCGTTTCTTGTAGTTTAGAGTTGCTTTGTTGTAGCTGCCTGAGTTTATTAAGGTAGTTGGATTTATCTTTAGTACGAAGTTTTTGCGTAACCGAGTCAACGTAGATCCGCGTGCGGTGATTGATCACAACACCTCCGGAGCCGCTTGCATAGGCATTTTTATTTTTTATAGCTTCCTTGATCCTCGCAAAAAAGCCTTTTCTTTTTAGTTTACCGGGTTGGTTTATAGTATCGCTGCTGCTTTGAATTTTTTGGCTGCTTTTAACGGCAAGCTTATTTTGAGCTGTGGCTGTATTGAGCTCCGAATAATTGGTTAACAATGAATCAAAGTCATGCCGGGCCGAGAGGAGGTCGGCAGATAATTTTATTTTTTGGTTATGCCATGTATGAAGCTGTGCACGTTGTTCTGCGTTGAGTTTTGTAGTATCGTGCTGCATGTTGAGCAACGTATCAATTTCAGCAAACGCCAGCGAAAGTTTACTTTGATAGGCCTTAGCTTTATCCGCGTCCTCGTCTACAAGCGAAGATTGAAACAGGTCTTCTGCCTGATGGAGCAAGAGCAGAGCCTGTTGCGGCCTTGAATTGTTAAGGTCCATCAAGTGTGATACCTGGGCTGTGTGGGCCAGTCTTTCGGTGATCATATCCCTTACAAAAAGGGCGGCAATAATTAAAATTATGGTAAAGGCTAAAAAAGCAAGCAGGATCTTCCTTGATAAAACGTTCATATAGTTATTTTCATTAGCTGTGGGCTATATCAATTATAAAACAGATATCGCCGCCACTAATGGTTTTAGGGAACAATGATAATGATAAAAATAATACAAACAATCAGTGATCACCACGATTGAACGTCAGCGCCTTTCGTGTGCAAGCTCAATAGTTAACCAATACTTTATTGAACGATTTACGGATATATTAAATACATTGGATGTTATGAGTACAACCGTTTGGAAGATTTTTTAATTCCCTCCTTGGGGAGGGGGCGTTGGGATGTGCATTGGCAGGGAGGGGTTTATGTGTCATGAAAGCAGATAAGTATGTTGGCGAAACCCCTCCCTACACCCTCCCAAGGGAGGGAACCGCACAATCCCCACGTTTTTATTTCTTCCGAAAGCCTATGGTTTTATGAAGAAAAAGGCAATCAGTTATTTTAACCACGGGTTACAAAGTAGGAGAGCCCGAGGATTTTAACCACATGGCTTTTTTTAAAGAAATTTGTAAAAGCTGTTTGTAGGTGTTATGCTATCTACACTATATATTAGTAACCTGATATATACCATGAGACACTTATCCCCAAAATACCTGTTGCTTTCGGGCTTGTTAATCATATGCAGTTTGTTAAAAGCTCAAAATAAACCGGTTGAATACTTAGCCCTGTCGGCCCGGCACGTTTCTCCTGGCAATCGGTCATATTATATCGATCCTGCGAAGGGTAATGATAGCAATAGCGGAACGACTCCTGCCAAATCGTGGAAAACATTTAAGGGGATTAACAGGCTTATCTTATCTGCGAGTGATAATGTGATGGTTTTATCACCGGGCGAATTTCACGAAACAATGGCCATTGTAGCCCATGGAACAAAAGAAAAACCGGTTACCATAAAATTTGCGCCGGGTAAATATGATTTTTTTCCGGATGGGGCCTTTAAAACGCAGCTGCAGATCTCCAATACCAATGATGTTCCATATGGTTTAAAAGCAATAGCACTGATGGTTGACAGCAGCCGGTTTGTAAATGTAACCGGTAGCAGCGCCCTGGTCAATTTAAGGGGGAAGATGATCGAAAGCTATATTAATCATAGCAGCAACATCAAGTTAAGCGGTTTAAGTTTCGACTATCACCGGCCGACGGTTTCGGAATTTAAGATCACCGAGCTAACGGAAAATCATGCAGATGCTGTAGTTAATCACGACTCGGAGTTTAGCATTAAGGATAGTATATTGAACTGGATTGGTGAAGGCTGGCATTATCAGCCCGATTCATACTGGCAGCAATATGACCCCGCAACTCGCATGCTTGAGCGGTTGGATATCCCGCAGCAAAACCTGAAATATGTTGCTCTGACTCCGCACCTGGTCCGCATATTTTTTAAGCAGAATCCCGGCTTTCAAAAAGGTATGATATATCAAAACCGGGATGTTACCCGCGATTGTGCCGGGGTATTTATACAGAAAAGCAACAACATCGGTTTAGATCATATCCGTATTTACTTTATGCACGGAATGGGAGTGGTAAGCCAGTTTAGTAAAAACCTTCGCTTTACTAATGTTAGCGTTAAAGCCCAAGCAGGGCGCACCTGCGCTACATGGGCAGATATCCTGCATTTTTCGGGCTGTAGCGGTAAAATAGAAGTTGCCGGTTCATACCTGTCAGGTGCAAATGATGACGCTATTAATGTACATGGTACTTTTTTAAAGATAACGGAAAAGCTTTCCGCAACACAGGTTAAGGTTAAGTTTATGCATGATCAAACTTATGGTTTTGATGCTTTTTCAACCGGTGACAGTATTGGCCTTGTGCATCCGGCAAGTTTGCTTACTTACCAAAACAATAAGCTGTTAAAGGTTCAGAAATTGAATGACAAAGAGTTTCTGCTGAACCTCAGCAAGCCATTGCCTGAAGATCTGCAAACCGGCGATGTGGTAGAGAACACAACAGCCACGCCTGAGGTATGGATCCATCACAATACTATTGAAAAGATCCCGACAAGGGGAATATTGGTCACCACACGGAGAAAAGTGCTTATCGAAAATAATATCATTAATCGCACGCACAACAGCGCTATCATGATCAGTGATGATGCTTCGAGCTGGTATGAATCAGGTGCTGTAAAGGACGTTAGCATTCAAAACAATACATTTTTTGAATGCGGCGGCCCTGTCATAGGCGTGTTGCCTGAAAATAAAGTAGCATCAGCAAGTGCGGTACATACCGGAATCAAAATAACAGGTAATAAAGTTATCCTGAAAGATGCACAGTTTATCAATGCATCAAGTACCTCGGGAATAAGGATCAGCGGTAACAAGATAACCCCGGTTGGTGCTGTTAAAGATATTGACAAGCTGATCAGCTTAAAGAACTGTAAGGATATCAAGATCTATAACAACCAGGTAAAGTAACAGTGCTCCGAAGTAAGGAAATAACCGATGAGTTTTATTAGAAGGCAAGTGCCGAATAAATTACGCCACCAAACCTTGAAGGACTTTCTGCCAGTTTAAGGGTTTGATAACCTAAGCCGGCAAACTCACCATCTAATTTTTGAAAGGAGATAGGATATGGAATCCATGGGCTGGATCTGGTGGTATCATATTCAACGATCAGAAATTTGGGGTTGTTTCTAAAGAGGCTTTCTAACTGCCTGATCAGTTTGGGTTTGTTAGCTACAAAATGTAATGAATTTGCCATAAAGACCTCATCTAACGGGCTTGCTGTTATTGGTTCATTTACGAAATCGGCTTTTCTGAAATCTATCTTGATTCCATTGCTAAAATCGGGCAAATGTTGGTGGTTTTTATCGATAGCGGTGATATAGCTTTCCGGAGGAAGGAGGCTTGCAAGTGCCAAAGTAAATGTTCCGGTGCCACAACCGAGATCGGCCCAGTGTTGTGGGTATTCACCTGTTATTCCTTTTTCTATCAGCGCTATAGCTTCGGATTGTTGCATAGTTGAGGGGAGCAACTAAAACTCGTCGGCCGTTGAGCGGCTATCAATAAAGGGCGAACTGTAAAAGCTGATAATTAAAAGCTGCTGATCAATAAGGAAAGTCCACTCAGATGTTTGATCCTTTTTATAGGTAACAACATCTTCGCATCCAAATGAATAATTGACATCCAGTACAATACGGAAACTTCCATGACCTGCATTTTCATCAAATTTGATCCGGTCGAAGTTTAAACGAGTCACTTCCGGCGAGCCTTCTGGTCTAAATTCTCGCTCAAGCGCATATTTAAGCTGCTCGTAGTTTGCTGAAAAAGGCTCAAACAAAATATTCAGAAACTTTAATAAGCTTACAGGTTCATCCCTTAGCTCATCAAGCTGCTCTTTGTGAAGTTTAATTTGTAAGCTGTTCATCATCAAAACAAAAGTAAAAACAATTGCCGGAATAAATGAAATGCGAAATACAAGCGGTGTTTTCGCCCTTTTGCAAAAAAAATCGGGCGTATTGATCCCGAGCGGGAGCGACTAAGTTAAAAAGGATTGCAAGAAAAAGTATTATTTCATTATTTAATTGTTTTTATTACAATAATTATCATAAGAAATCGATTGCGTTATCGTGTTTTGCCAAAATCAGATGGTTTTAAATTTGTTATGATGAAACCAGTGTATTCCTGCTGTAAACGTCGGTGTTTAAAATAACCCTGTTAATTAAAAGACGCTCTTTAGAGATTGAGGTTTTGAATAAACAGAAGATTTTCAATATTTTTTTAATAATTGTTGTTTTGACAATAAAAGTTTTTACATTTAGCTTTCTATAAATAGCCCAACCTATTTAATTATAAACCAGTTAAGACCAATTCATGGAGATTTTGAACGATTCTCATATTCTTGAGCAATTAAAAATGGGGAACAAGGAGGCCTTTGAAGCAGTATTTAAAAAATACTACAGGCTGCTTAATGTATCTGCTTTCTACATTTTACGTGATGAAATGGAAGCCGAGGATACAGTTCAGGGTTTTTTTGTTGATCTTTGGGAGAGACAATTATATACCAACATTAATTCGTCATTAAAAGCTTATCTAACTACAGCCATCCGTAACAGGTGCCTGAAGAAAGTTGAAACCGAAACACGAACACAAAAAAAATTAGTTGATTATAAATATACACTTACCGAAATAGAAGAGGAAGAAGTACCTGTGCCGGAAATTTACCCGGAAAAAATGCTGGCCGACCTGTCCATGCAACGGATGCAGGCCTTTACCCTGGTACATTATGAGCAAAAAAAGTATAAAGATGCAGCTCTTGAAATGGGTATCAGCATAAATTCTTTAAAAACTCATTTAAAACTTGCAGTAAAAACTTTAAAAGAAGGGTTAAAAAGTGCCAAATAAGTTCACCCTTTTATCCATAATGAGGTCTTACTAATAATGACATACAATAAAGCGTATATTCAGGAACTAATAATTGAGCAAATTGCGGGCACGATAAGTGATGAAGAAAGCCATTTGCTTGATGAGGCTATACAAAATGATCCCCGGGCAAAACAACTGTGGGATGAAATGCAACAGACATTAAATTCACATAAAGCCCAAACTTTCTTTAATAACATTGATGAAAACAAAGCCTGGGATAAAATAGAGCCCGAAATAAAGCCAGTACGATCAATTACCGTTGGTCGTAAAGAGGTTTTAAAATGGCTTTCGGTAGCGGCTTTGTTATGCATTGCCTTCACCGCGGGCTATTACTGGCGACAAATTCCTGTTAATGATCCTGTTGTTGCTAAAAAAAATGTTAAAGCGCCGGCCATCGAACTCCGGATGGCAAACGGACAGCATATCGACCTGTCTGATACGAGCAAAAGAGTGATCAATATGCCGTTTGCGCATTTAAAGAAAGGTGCCAATGGGTTAAGCTACCAGGTTGATAATAGCAAAAATGAAGAGTGGAGCACACTTGTCATTCCTTCAAAATTAAATTACCGGATAGTACTTTCTGATGGTACCCAGGTTTGGTTAAACTCGGTATCAAGCCTGCGTTTCCCATTTTCCTTTTTAGGTAAAACCAGAGAAGTGTACTTAACAGGCGAAGCTTTTTTTAAAGTTGCAAAAAATGCTGCCCATCCGTTTATAGTACATACCGGCCAAACCGATGTAAAAGTTTTAGGTACCGAGTTTAATGTGAATACTTACCAGGCCAATGAAACAGTAACTTCTTTGGTGGAAGGCTCGGTATCAACAAGTAGTCAGGATAAACAAAGTATACATTTGCAGCCGGGTTACCAGGCTATTTACACCTCGGGCGCGGGATTTCAGGCCCAGCCGTTTGATCCCGCCATTGAACTGGCCTGGATGAATGATATTTATTATTTCCATGATACCAAACTTCATGATATAAGTGATGTGCTGCTTCGCTGGTTTGATGTTAAAGTAGTTTTTGACAACCAGGCGAAAGCCGATGAGGCGTTTAGTGGAGCTATTCAAAAAAATAAACCAATTGATGTTTTCATTCAAAATATTAAAGCGTCGGCTGGTGTTAACGCTATTTTGAAGGAGGGGGTTCTGCATATCAGGTAATGTCATAACAGCAATAGCCATTAATTAAAATCACACTTGTTTTTCCGGATCATTTTATGCCTGGCTTTTAAGCTTTACAGGAATCGTTTGCCTTTATCAGTCGGATAGATCAAGGCGGTAACATGTTGAAATATTGATAATTAAGGGTGCTGTTTGGCATTGCCATAAAAAAAATACATTTTTTTTTATTTCTGTTCACCCGTTTCATCAGGATCAGGTCTTAGAGAAAACCTAATTATAAACCCAATAAGTATGGATAGAATTTTATTCAACCGGCGGCTTATACTGCCCTTTATTTTTCTTTTATTGGTAACCCGGTATAGTGCCGTGCAGGCGCAGAATACGGGGCCGGTAACCCTTAAAAAGGCTAACATCAGCTTAGCCGAAGTGTTTAAATCAATTAAAAAGCAAACAGGCTTAACCGTTTTTTACAGTAACAATCTTTTGAATGATAAAGAGCTTGTTAGCGTAGATTTTAAAAGCGCCGAATTAAAAGAAGTGTTCGGTGTTCTTTTAAAAGGAAAAAACCTCAACTACGTAGTGCGTGATCAGCTTATTGTTATCGAAAAAAGCGAACCCGCCCCAGTCGCCTCCCCGGGAAAAAAAGAACCCTCGGGAGCCGTTATTCCTAAAAAAGTACAAGGCGTTGTGTCTGATGATAAGGGCCTTACCTTACCTGGTGTAAGTGTTAAGGTTAAGGGAACCATGAACGGTACACAGTCAGACGCGGACGGAAAGTATACCCTTAATTTAAAGGAAGGGGGAAGTACAATTATTGTTTTTTCATTTGTGGGATCAAAATCGCAGGAGTTTGATCTTGCTAACTACACCGCATCAGCAGGCGGCGTTTATAAAATTAACGTGCAAATGGGAGCTGATAAAAATGGCCTTGAAGAAGTTACCGTAGTTGCCTACGGTACGCAAAAAAAGGTGAGCCTTGTTAGCTCCATTACCTCTATAAACCCTAAACAGCTCAAAGGGCCGTCGAGCAACCTTACCACTATGCTGGCAGGTGTTGTACCGGGGATGATCTCCTACCAAAGAAGCGGTGAGCCTGGCGCTGATAATGCACAGTTCTTTATAAGGGGCGTAGGCACGTTTGGTGCGGGTAAGGTTGATCCGCTGATATTGATTGATGGTATTGAAATGGGCACCACCGATCTGGCCAGGCTTCAGCCAGATGATATCTCAGGATTTTCGGTATTGAAAGATGCTACAGCGTCATCATTATATGGAGCAAGGGGAGCAAACGGCGTAATATTGGTAACTACCAAACGCGGCGATGTTGGTGCTGTTAAATTCAACATCCGCGGTGAAAATTCAACATCATCAAACGTCAAGAATATTGATCTGGCCGATAATATTAGTTATATGACACTGGCTAATGAAGCAGTGCTTACCCGTAACCCGCTGGGCATTTTGCCTTATTCGCAAAACAAAATAGATCATACCGCAAAGGGTGATGATCCGTTGCTGTATCCCAGTAATAACTGGATCAAGCAGCTCATCAAAACCAAAACCAATAACCAGCGGTATAACATGAACGCCAGCGGTGGGTCAGAAAAAGCCAAGTACTACCTGGCCATGACCTACAATATTGACAATGGCAACCTGGCCGAGAATAGCCTTAATAATTTCAGCAATAACATTAAGCTGCAATCATATTCTATTTTATCAAACACCACTTTAAACCTTACTAAAACCACTGAGGTGGTGGTAAGCTTAAAAGGTCAGTTTGATAGTTATCATGGTCCTATCGGGGGCGGTGGTTACACTTTTTTGAACGCCTTGTGGAGTAACCCGGTAGCTTTTCCGGCTATTTACCCCGGCAACTTATTGCCGTATGTAAACCATCCGCTTTTTGGTAATGCTATTATACCTGGGGGCGGTTTGTATATGAACCCCTACGCGCAATCCCTGTCTGGTTTCCAAAGTTCCAACACCAGTACACTAACAGCGCAATTAAACTTAAGTCAAAAGCTTGATTTTATTACCCCGGGTTTATCGGCAAGGGCAATGGCATATACAACGCGCTATTCATACTTCACCGTTTCGCGCCAGTACAGCCCTTATTATTACCAATCAGATGTAATTAACGGCACGTTTAATGGTTTAACACTGCTTAATAACGGATTGGTAGGCAGCACCGTTGGCAATTTACCAACTGAATATCTGACTTATAATAATGATCCGACATTAAATGTTTCAAATTCAATAGCTTATGTTGAATCGGCGATAACCTATAACCGCACCTTTGCTCAAAAGCATGCCGTTAGCGGGTTGTTAATAGGTACTATGCGTAACTACCTTGCAGCTAACGCCAAAACATTACAATTATCACTGCCATCACGCAACCAGGGTGTATCAGGCCGGTTTACTTATGGCTATGATAACCGCTACCTGTTTGAGTTTAACTTTGGATACAACGGGTCTGAACGTTTTGCAAGTAATCACCGTTTTGGTTTTTTTCCGTCTGTAGGCGCAGGTTGGGTAGTATCTAACGAGAAGTTTTTTGAGCCATTACTTTCAACTATTGATAACCTTAAATTCAGGGTTACCTATGGTTTAGTAGGTAACGATCAGATAGGAAAGCCGGAAGACCGTTTCTTCTACCTGTCTGATGTTAATTTAAATAATTTAAATACTAACTACTTTAGTCAGTTTGGTACCAACTACCTGTATAGCAGGCCGGGTGTAGTTACCAATCGCTATGAAAATCAAAATATTACCTGGGAGCAATCAAGGCAAACCAATATAGGTATGGATTTAACTGTGGCTAAAAACTTTACCTTAACTGTTGATGCCTATCAACAAAAACGTGATAATATTTTGATGGTACGCAGCACTATCCCTACCTCAATGGGGTTACAGGCTGATATATCCGCAAACGCGGGTAAGTCATCCAGTACAGGGGTGGATATTGCTATGGATTATAAGAAAAACTTCAATAACTCTTTCTGGATCCAATCGCGCGGCACACTTACCTATGCTAAAAGCAAGCTGTTGAAAAATGAAGAACCTGTTTATCCAAGTAATCTGCAGTACCTGAGCAAGGTAGGTAACTCCTTAAGCCAGATATATGGCCTCGTTGCCGAGCGGTTATTTATTGATAATGTTGACGTAGCCAACTCGCCTGTACAAAGCTTTGGCGATTACAAAGCCGGCGATATTAAATACCGCGATATGAATGGCGATGGAAAGATAACCAGCTCGGATATAGTGCCGATCGGTTACCCACAGGTTCCGGAAATTATATATGGCTTTGGTTTTTCTGTCGGGTATAAGAACTTTGATATCAGCGCGTTTTTTCAGGGCTCGGCAAGGTCTTCTTTTGTGATCAATTCGGCAGA
The DNA here is from genome assembly GCF_036383575.1 of Mucilaginibacter sp. Lineage (GTDB taxonomy): Bacteria > Bacteroidota > Bacteroidia > Sphingobacteriales > Sphingobacteriaceae > Mucilaginibacter. The sequence goes on along the minus strand of NZ_DASVOB010000434.1, from coordinate 1,758 downwards.
TATTTCTCCTTTTTATTTAGTGAGTGGTCGGCAGGATAACGGTCTTAACACCGGTAATCAAAGCGGCTTGTTAAAATCAATTGCCGATGATCACTGGTCTGAAGATAACCGTAACCCTTACGCGTTTTGGCCACGCTTAAGCAATACCATACAAGCAAATAACAGCGCAACATCAAATTCTCCAACATCAACATGGTGGTTAAGAAATGGCTCGTTCCTGCGCCTGAAGTCGGCAGAACTTGGGTACAATTTCAGCAAGAGCCAGCTCAAATTTATCCATTTGAATAGCGCGCGCATCTATTTAAACGGTTTAAACCTGTTAACCTTAAGCAGCTTTAAGCTTTGGGACCCCGAAATGGGAACGTCTGGCCTGGGTTACCCAATTCAAAAAGTATTTAACATAGGTCTGAGGGTAGAATTTTAAAAGCTTTCAAATTAATTATATGAAAAGTAATTTTATACAAAAAATTAAGCATTCAATATTAAGTGTCGCGCCTAAAGGGAATATCACCCTGATGATCATGGCCTTAATAATGATTGTGCCGGTATCATCCTGTAAAAAATCATTTCTGGATGTTGTTCCTGATAACGTATCAACAATAGCTAATGCTTTTGTTTCACAAACCGAGGCCGAAAAGTATTTGTTTACCTGTTACTCATACCTGCCTACAGAAACAGATCCTACTTACAACGTTGGGCTTACCGCCGGCGATGAAGTTTGGGTTGAAGACCCTGCAAATCACATACGGTCAACAAATGTGCTGCAGTTGCCAAGAGGCTTCCAAACTTCATCAGATCCTATTGCCAATTATATGAATGGCACCAGGGATGCGGCTGCAAATTATAAAGCCATACGTGATTGTAATGTTTTTATTGAAAATGTAAGCGACCTAACCAAAGTACGGGATCTTGATATCGATACACGTGAACGCTGGATAGCTGAAGCACAGTTTTTAAAGGCCTTTTATCATTTTCAGATGTTCAGGGCTTATGGACCGATACCTATTATTGATAAAAATCTGCCTATTGACGCATCTATTGATGATATACGGGTAAAACGTCGTCCGGTTGATGAAGTAGTGAATTATATAGCCGGATTATATGATCAGGCAGCTGCAAAACTACCTTTAACAATCCGGAATGAGGGAAGTGAGCTTGGACGTGTTACCAAAGCAGCGGCTTTGAGTATGAAAGCCAAATTGTTGGTAACAGCTGCGAGCCCGTTGTTTAATGGCAACCCTGATTATAGTTCATTTAAGAATAAAGATGGTGAACAATTGTTTAATCCTGCTTTTAGCGTTGAAAAATGGCAGCGTGCGGCCGATGCCTGCAAAGCGGCCATAGATTTCTGTGAATCGCAAAATATACGCTTGTATACTTTTCCTACACCAACCAATCCGCTTAGCCAAACTACCATGACGCAAATGGGCATCAGGAACGCGATGAGCGAAAAATGGAATGAGGAATTGATATGGGGCCTCACTGCTGATAATAATATCAACTTTAATTCATTTTTCCAGTCGATGTGCGCAGGCCAGTATGATTTTAACAATGCAGATGCTGCTAAATCGGCAAACCGCCCATTGCTTGGCCCTACTTTAAAAATGGCTAAAATGTTTTATACTAAAAATGGCGTGCCAATTAATGAAGATAAAACACTTGATTTCAGCGATATTGCCCAGTTAAGGGTTGGTACTCATGATGAGCGTTTTAACATCAAAGAAGGCGAAATAACTGCAAGGCTCAACTTTGACCGGG
>NZ_DASVOB010000433.1:0-2777 GCF_036383575.1 Mucilaginibacter sp. | reverse complement strand
TTTATATTTACCCCTTACTGTACATGCAAATGCGGTGCATTATATCAGTTACAATAGTTTCAGAATTGTATCTTTGCACACGCTTTTGCAGGAGCATCTTGAACAGCACTTGTTTGTATTTAACGAGGAGGGTACCCTTTTGTATCACGATTTGTTAAACAACGCTATACAAAAAATGCAACCCGAGGCGTTTGTACTACATAATAATCAGCTCGTCTATTTAAAAAACAGATCGGGCTTAATAGTGTTGAACTTGTAAATTACTGTATTATAATTTATTATGAAATTTAAGATTTTATTATTGGTCACTCCTTTACTCTCATTCTCCATATCGCTTTTTGCAAACCCGCTTGTCGATTCAGTAGGTGTTGAAAACCTTAACGGTAAAAAAGTGATCGTTCACAAACTCGATCCCAAAGATAATTACTACTCTATAGGCCGCCGCTACAACGTTAGCCCTAAAGCCATCATACAGTTTAATAACAACGCGCCCCTTAAAATTGGCGGTATCGTAAAAGTACCTACCGAATTACCTTTTTCGGGCGAAGCTGCTGCACAACCTGCTGTAACTGCACCTGCAAAACAAGTAGTGACAACTCCTGCTCCTGCACAACAAAAACCGGTTACCCAGGCCCCTGTTCAGCAAAATAAACCGCAGGTTCAGCCTCCTGTTAGTTCACCTGCACCAGTAGTACAAGCTGCAGTAAGCAAACAGCAGCAGGCCGCTATTGATACCGTGAAAAAAGTGAGCATGCTTAACGTGCAGCAGTACAAAGTATCGGCAGGGGAAACCTTGTTTTCTATCGCCAAGCGTTTCAATACCTCTGTTGAAGATATCAGGGCACTTAACAAATTAAGTTCTGATTCTTTAGCTCCTAACCAGATAATTAATGTACGCAGTGGTTTACCTCCCGAAGAAGTAAAACAACCTGTAATGCAGCGTGATTCAACCTCGGTTGCCGCGCAGCAGGATACAACCGGCGGTGATCATGGCAAAGCAAACCGTTTTGGCCTGTATGAAAAAGTTGAAAAAGGTGTAGCCACCTGGATGGATGATGCCAGCTTAGATCCTAAAAAGGAATTGGTACTGCACCGTACAGCGCCAATCGGCACTATAATCAAAATTACCAACCCTATGAACAATCATACCACCTTTGCTAAAGTGGTTGGCCGTTTTACCGATAATGAGGTAAATAAAAATGTGCTCATCATCATGACCAAAAATACAGCCGATGCTTTAGGCGCTTTAGATAAACGTTTCCAGGTAAATATCAGCTACGGTAGCCCGAATGAATAAACCTTATATTATTGGAATTGCCGGCGGAAGCGGCTCCGGCAAAACCTTTTTTTTAAAGTGCTTTTTAGAACATTTTACTGCCGACGAGGTGAGCCTCGTATCGCAGGATGATTATTACATCCCGGTAGCGCATAACATGACCAAGGAGGAGAACAAAGAATATAACTTTGATCTCCCTGCTACTATCGATCACGAACATTTTCAGCAGGATATCAGCAAGCTTTTAAATAAGGAACCTATCCTGAAGCAGGAATATACTTTTAATAATCCCGATGCTATCCCTAAAATGATAGAGATCAAACCCGCACCTATTTTAATAGTAGAGGGTTTGTTTATTCTGCATTTTAAAGATATTTCTGAGCTGCTTGACCTGAAAGTTTTTATTGATGCCGACGAAGACGTAGCCCTGCAGCGCCGCCTTAAACGCGACCTGATAGAGCGTGGCTATTCGCACGATGATGTGATGTACAAATGGATCAACCACGTGGTACCGGCTTACAAAGAATACCTGCTGCCCTACAAAGATGAATGCGACCGCGTGATCACCAACAACACCCACGTTGCCGAAGATATTATGGTGATAACCGAAGAGATCTCGGCCGATTTAAGGAAGAAGCTTTTTTAATTTGATAATTGGTTGATTTAATTTAAAACCATGTCATTGCGAGCGATAGCGTGGCAATCTCGTAGCCAATACATATTTGATATGCATAGCTAAGAGATTGCCGCGTCGCACCAATGCTTTTGCCCATGCCGCTCCTCGCAATGACATGGGATTTAAGGGTTAAACCACTATTTCCGGCACATCCCCCTCCACAATAAGCTTCCCTGCGGTAGCCTGTTTAATCTCCTCAACACTTACACCTGGCGCACGCTCTATAAGTCTGAAACCACCTTCGGGTAAAACGTCAAACACGCCCAGTTCAGTCACGATTTTTTTAACGCAGTGAACGCCGGTTAGGGGCAGTGAGCATTGAGGCAGCAGCTTTGATTCACCTGCTTTGTTTACATGTTGCATGGCTACAATGATATTTTCGGCAGACGCTACGAGATCCATGGCACCCCCCATGCCTTTAACCATTTTGCCCGGAATTTTCCAGTTGGCTATGTCGCCGTTTTCGGATACTTCCATAGCGCCTAAAATAGTTAGGTTCACCTTCTTTGCCCTGATCATCCCAAAGCTCATTGCCGAATCAAATATGGCCGAGCCGGGCAGCATGGTAATGGTTTGTTTGCCTGCATTAATGGTATCCGGGTCTTCCTCACCCTCAAAAGGGAAGGGGCCCATACCTAATAAACCATTCTCAGACTGTAACACCACATCCATGGTATCCGGGATATAATTGGCTACCAGCGTAGGAATGCCGATGCCGAGGTTAACATAGTAACCGTCTTTTATTTCTTTCGCAATTCGCTTTGCGATGCCTTGTTTGTCTAACATAATCTTCTTTATTAAGTCATGTCATTGCGAGGAGGAACG
>NZ_DASVOB010000432.1:0-15425 GCF_036383575.1 Mucilaginibacter sp. | reverse complement strand
GATGTACTTTCCGCTAAGGTCAAGCTGAATGATGCCGTTACCGCTGATATCCATGTTATCAACATATTTGGCGTACTCATCCGGGATAGCGGTAAAAACATCGCCAAGATCATTCTGATCACTCCTGATCTTGAAATCCATATCATAGCCATCCTTCAAAAACTCAAACCTGCCCTTAAATTTAACCGGGAGCTTGTTAATAAGCAGATCGTTTTTTTGAAATGCAAAGGCCAGTGATTTGGTATTGATACTGGTAACCAGGTCAGCATTTACTTTTTTCCTAAGTACGTAAGCTTTGTTGCCGTAATAAAAATCGACCGAAGCGGCATCTACGTGGCTATAAAGATCAAAAATATCTTTGCTTAAATCGCCGCTGCCCTTGTAGTTAAGTTCACGTGCATTGATCTGCATCGGCAACGAACGATCGTCATAAACCAAATGGCTCTTTTCTATCAGGATCTGTTCAATTCCTAACGATGCGCTGGCGGTATCAGCTTTATTGTCTTGCTTTGGAGGTGATGATTTATAAACGCTATAGTTGGCTTTACCCGCGCTATCAACCTGGATGTTGATCAGTGCGTGGTCAAGATAGATCTTGTTTACGTTGATCTTGCTCTTAAACACTGATGAAAGGTCAATAGCCAATGAAATTTCTTTAGCCGAAACCAGCGTGTCATTTTGAAAAGGCACACTGCCGTTCAGCACAAAATCATTAAGTGTTAGGGTAAGCGACGGGAATTTTTTAAAGAATGACAAGCGCGTGCTTGAAAACGAAAGCTTGCTGTTTACGCTCCCTGCCGCCCATTGTTTTATTTTCTGAGTTACCGTTTCCGGGAACAAGTACGGCAGCAGGAACATTAACAGCAATAAACTCACAACAGTAATGGCGCTTATTTTAAGCGTTTTAACCAATATTTTTTTCAAAGGGAACGGCATAGAAATTATTATAGCTAACGAAGTATGAAAGTAATCATAAAACCTAATTATTGGATATCAAATTATGATGATTGTAATGTTAGGGAAAAGTGATGATTGTACTATTGACGTTATAAATCAACAGGTCTGGTTTCAATAATACTCGCGTCCTTAATAGCTCTGATCAAAACAATAAAAAGCCATATAACAAATTGGGGCAAATAAATCAGCTTTAAAATTAACACGTGGTTGTTGCTTAATCTCTGACAATAGCTTTCAATTAAACTTCTTAACTCCCGATGCTACTTATTTCTTATAGCATATTATTATACGTAAAACCCGCAATTACAAATCAGTGTTTTAACGCATTGATAATAAGATATTTACTATATAACTTTATAAGTAAAGAAACAAATAAACCCTTATCACTATGAAAAGAAAACTTATTCATCGAACGGACGAAAACATCTCCTATCTTCAAATCATGGGCTTTATTGTGATTATAGCCGGCATCATCTATCTTTTTATCCGGCAATTATTCTCAAATCTAAGCAGTGAGGTAATAGCCATCGATTTTTTCACGATAATGCTGGGGATCATATTTGCATTTCCCGACCTGTTAAAGGATGCGAACAATGGTTTAAGCACCATGCGCATTGTTGTGTTCATGGTGATTAACGTATTTTGCCTTTTGGCACTTAAATTAGGATGGGAAGCTAAAAACTTCAAAGATATTGGCGTTGACCAATATTGGACTGGTATAATTGCTTTTGTTTTTGGAGCCAAAGCAACACAATCATTCTTTGAGAGTAAACTTGCTGTGGCCACTACTCAGGCAGAAACAACCTTACTAAACAATTCTGCTGGTACCGGAGGAGCAGCTGCGGCAGCTGGAGCAGCTGACGCTAATGACGGATGCGGAGGCCCCCCAGGCAAGCCCACAGAAGACTCGGAATTACCTGTATCGAAAGGAGGAGTAGCATAATGGCATTTTCATTAACATGGTTACCAATAGTTTTGCAGGAAGCAGGGCTTAAGGTTGCAGAGTGCGATGGCTGGCAAAATCGCGGTATTGGCGATGTAGGTGGCATTATCGGTGTGATTTGCCATCATACAGCTAATCCCGACCGCAGTCGTAATATGCCAGCTCTTAATGGACTAATTCATGGTCGCACGGACCCTACTCCGCTTTCCGGTCCATTGGCGCAATTAGGCCTTGGACGCGATGGAACCTACTATATTGTAGCCGCCGGCCGGGCTAATCATGCCGGCAAAGGTGAATGGCAAGGAATAACAGCAGGCAATACTCATTTTATAGGCATAGAAGCCGAGAACACAGGGGGGCACGATGACACACCATGGCCCGCAATTCAGTTAGATGCCTATCAGCGGGGAGTTGCAGCTATCCTGAAACATATTGGAAAAGGTGCGGATAACTGTATCGCCCATAAGGAATGGGCTCCAACCCGCAAAACTGATCCAGATTTTGACATGATATCGTTTAGGGCTGCTGTGGCTGCTTTACTTGCCCAAAACGTGCCGCCACGTCCTCTTATTCCGGCGTTCGAACCAACGGTAGCTGCGAGGCCTACACTTCGCCGGGGGATAAACAATGACCCTGCTCTTGTAAGACAGGTGCAACAAAGAATAGGCACAACAGCAGATGGTGTGTTTGGAGGAGGTACAGAAGCTGCGGTGAGAACATTTCAACGTGAAAAAGGCCTTGTTCCTGACGGTATTGTCGGTCCAATAACCTGGGCTGCAATTTGATTAAACAGGCTATAGTTATTTATCGTCTGCAATTTAAATAAAAGGCCTGCCTTAAAATGGCAGACCTTTTATTTAATAGTAAAACATTATTCGTCTTTACTTCGCCGCCAACTTATCCCTTAAAGTTTTCATATAATAACCACCAACCACACTTCTGGCCTGGAAACCTACCATTTTGCCGTTGATAGTTTCATGCCAGTCGCTTAGTGGTACTCGCGATGACGTTTCGGTAGCAAATTTGTAAACCGGGGCAACCAAAGCGTTGAAATCAGCTTTGTTATCGGTCATGGTTGCTGTCCAAAGGATCCAGTCGCTTTTGGTGTAGGTTTTACGGCTATCCAATGGCAAACCAAATTGATTTTGATGTGCTAAATAGTATTTAACCTCGGTATCGTAAACCTTTTGTGGGAACAGGTGCAAGCCTAACACTTTATCCCAAACCATGTTATATTTCTGGCTCCAGGTGTTTTTGTTATCAAAAACTAAAGCATAGTGATCGCCGGCATTGTCTTTTTCTTCCCATTTAGCGGCCATATCTTTAGCCATCGCTTTGTATTTTTTTGCGGTAGCAGCATCACCCATCATACCGGCAAGCTCGCCATAGGCATCAATAGCTACAATGGCTTTTACCGATAGATTGGCATTATGCGCCAGGTGACCGGCAAAATCATCGGTACACAATTGATTACCCGGATCAAAACCAGCTTTAGCAAGGTAATCAGTCCAGATGGTTAATGTTTTCCAGTGTTTTTTAGCGTAGTTAGCATTACCCTCAACTTTGGCAATAGCCGCGGTAAGGATGATCATGTTACCGCTTTCCTCAACAGGCATATCTTCGCCGTAAGTTTGACCGTTAGCCAACGGGTAAGTACCTAAATCATGTGATGAGTAAGGCTTGCTCCATTTACCACTTTCGCTAAAATAGAAGATACCGGTCAGCATGCCCTTCATCAGCTCAGGGTTGTAAAGCAAATACATTGGTGCCGAAGGATAAGTAACGTCAACTGTATTAATTGAGCCGTTACTGAAATTCTCTTTTGAGAGGAACAACAGATCGCCCTGCGGACTTTTAACCAACTGATGTGCAGCTATACTCTGGCGATAAGCCATTATACACAGTTTAGCATATTCCGCACCGCCTGCTTTAACCGCATCCTGGTATATTTTAGCATCTGTTTTTACACAAGTACCTATTACCTTGGCATAGCTTTTTGTAGCATCGCTCAACACACCTTCAATAGTAGCGCCTGCAGTGTTACGCCACCATGGCCTTAAATTGGTTTTGAAGTATTGGATAGCATAGATATCATCATACCCCACCGAAATAAATTTAGATACAGGAGTTGCTGTCACTTTGCCAAAGGGCAAAACAGTATTCAGCATTAATTGCTTGCCTGTTGAAGCAGCAGTACCGGTTTGAGCACCCATAAAGACAGATACAGCATCGTCTTCCGGAGTGATATATTGCTTAGCGCCTGCAGTTGATGAAGCAACATAAACATAGCCCCAGTCAATGCGCAGGTTATCGCCTTTTTTCTGTAATACAGGTTGTTCAACGGTACCGGCTTTTAACAGTTTAAGCCCATTCTGGCTGTATTTTGATGCAATAACTTCCTGCGAAGGAGTATTTACAGCGACATTGCTGGATACCCCCTGGTAGATCTGAACGTCATGAGCCTTACCATCGGTTGATTTTAGCTGGTAAGTGATATAGGATACCGGGGTAGCAAACAGTTTCAGATCGCTCATAACCAATGGCGAAGTGAAAGTAAGTTTAAGGTTAACCTCACCAGCTTTAAAGTTATATACCGTTTGGGTGGCAGTAACTTTAAAGCTGGTTTGCTCGGCCAGTTTAACGGCTTCGTCATCCTTGCTCAATACTTCTTCAGCAAGACCGGCATCAATAAATGAACCGCCACCGGTGTTTTTGCAATGGATAGCCAAAATATTCTCGCCCTCCTTTAAATTTGATTTTGCGCTGGCCGATAATGCAACCGTTTCAAAATCGCCGTTAGCGCCCCCTTCAGCTGCAATCTGCTGACCATTCAGGTATACTTCGGCTTCATCATCATGATAGATCTTCAGCATCAAACGACCTTTCGGTAATTCCGCAACATTGAATTTACGACGAACCCAAATATCTTTACCTCGCCAATCAGTGCCTTTGCTTGCGCGCTCATCACCAAATGGGGCGGCTCCGCTTTTCCAGCTTTGATCATTGAAGCCTGGTTTTTCCCAACCGTTGGCAGGCGCTGTTTCGGCCTGGTACTGGCTGCTGTATGATTTTTCGTCGGTAGCAGCTAAAACTGTTTTGTAATTAACGGCCGATGCCCCCATAAAACGGTAGTAATTGCCATCAACCTTAATAAGCCCCAACAGCGATTGGTCTTTACCTGTCCAGTGTTTGGTAGTCGATTCGTTCAGTTTATCGGTGTTTGACCAGATGCTGAAATAAGTGTTATGCGTGATCAGCGGATAAGATGGCATCTTATCCTGAGCCAACGCTGTTTGTGCAACAAACGAAGCTGCCAGTCCGGAAATGAGCAGATACGTTTTTTTGAAAATGCGATTCATAAATTATTGATGTTCGGTTTTAAGTTAATTATTGTATCCGTGTTTTATTGGTTTGCATTATTTGCCCCGGTTTCGGAAAAACCTGGTGCGTATTTGCCCAGATATGCCAAAGGCTATCTAACCGGTGCACCTTTTCCGGGTATTTTGATTTCAGATCGGTTGTTTCGGTTTTGTCTTGCGCCAGATCATACAGATGCCACGTAGTATCATTACTCAATGATACCAGCTTCCAGTTTCCTGAACGGGCGTACCGGGCACCAAAGTGTTCGTTAAAAAGCTCCTCATGACCGGGAGTTTGTTTGCCTTTAAAGCTTGACACAAGGCTGATGCCCGTAGTCGGCGGGATGTTGTGTCCTTTATATGTTTTAGGATACTTAGCTCCCGCCAGCTCAACAAACGTGCTCATGAAATCCATCACATGACCTACATGATCGTTAAAGCCACCTTTGTTAGCGGTTATACCCTTCGGCCAGAAAGCGATCATCGGGGTATGGATGCCGCCTTCGTATGATTCGGCTTTCCAATATTCGTACGGGGTATTAGACACATTTGCCCAGCGGGCCCCTATAGATGAATAAGTAGTTTCCGGTCCGGGCAAAGCTTCTTTTTTCGTAGCATAAACTATTTTCCGTGCATCGCGGGTTTCATTGGGGCGATCAAACCCGGGACCATAAGCGGCACAGTTTTCGGCGCTGGCACCGTTATCCGACAGGAAAACAATAAGCGTATTATCCAACTGACCGGTTTCTTTTAGTGTTGTAATGATGCGGCCTATCCCCTGGTCCATCCTATCGATCATGGCAGCATGAACAGCCATCGCCATGGCGTCCCAATCTTTATCAGGGTTGTTTTCCCATTGCAGGTCGCCTTTCCAGCGGTCGGACAGTTTAGTTTTAGTTGGGTCGATGAGGCCAAGCTTAACCATTTTTTTGTACCTCGCTTCGCGGATGGCCTGCCAGCCACATTTATATGTGTTCTTGTATTTGGCAATATCTTCGGGCTTTGCCATCAATGGCCAGTGCGGAGCATTCTCTGCAACGTACAAAAAGAACGGCTTTAACGATTTAGCGTAGCCCTTGATGTAGGCCACGGCTGTATCATTAATAGCATCTGTATGATAGTAGTTTTTGGGGACTGTTTTAATAGGTGTGGTACCGCTAACCAGGCTAAAGGGATCATAAAAATCAACCACACCCCAAATGGTGCCGAAAAATTTCTCAAAACCACGGCTGGTTGGATATTGGCTGAGAGGCGAAAAATCGCCAAAATCTTTATGATGGTTTAACCAGGCCATTTGATCCTGCGTGTTAGACTGCCCGTTGGTATTAGAAACATGCCATTTGCCCGACATGGCTGTGTGATATCCGGCAGATTTCAACACTTCGGACAGGGTAACCGCATTATCAGTAATGTGGCCAAGGTAACCGGGCTCGTCTTCGGCATCGGTCATTTTACCTATGCCAGCCTGCTGATTATATAAACCAGTAAGCAGGGAAGCCCTTGTTGGGCAGCAACGTGATGTATTATAGAATTGCCGGTAACGGATGCCGTTTTGAGCAAGATAATTGACATTGGGTGTATTGATCTCCCCGCCATAACAACCCAGGTCAGAAAAGCCCATGTCATCGGCCATGATGACGATAATATTAGGTCGCTTCTTTGCCTGCTTGACTTGCTTTGCTGGTTTAGCCTGCCATGCACCCGAAACAAGCGCTATTGCACCGGTACAAAATAAACCGGCATATAGTTTACATTTATTCATAGGCGATCATATTACCTGCACCAGAGCTGGTTAAATTTATGTTTTCAACAAAAGCAGGAAGGTTAAAAATGGCCGGGGCTACTATGGGTGAACATACAGCACAGCGAACAGTTTTGCATGCTCCAAATTAAAGCAATCATTTTACACAAAACGGCTCAATTATTGGTAAAATCGTATCATTTTTGTGATGAACTTTGTATCCATCAAGCATATGAGCTTATACATCTCCCTTTCCGAAAGATTAAAAACGCAGCATCTTACTATCGAACAATTGGTTGCTAACATCAGCAATGATAAGATAACCACACCTTCTGCGCCCGGTAAATGGAGCGCGTTAGACAATATAGCCCATCTTGCACGGTACCAGAAAATATTTATAGCCCGCATACACCGGATATTGAATGAAGATACACCTGTTTTTGACCGGTACAATGGAGATCTCGACCCGGAGTTTACACCATTCAGGTTGATGACTTTGGCCGAACTGCTTGATATCATCAATGCAGACAGAACAATCATAGTCAATCAGCTATCTGCACTTGACGATATAGAATTGTCGTGTATTGGAATACACCCTAAGTATGGCAGGCTTACCATTTTAAAATGGGCCGAGTTTTTTGTGCTGCATGAGGCCCATCATCTACTCACCATTTTTCAGTTGGTTAATAGCACCGAATAATTTTACCCAACAAAAAAGGCAGCCCGATTGAGCTGCCTTTCATATTTTTATTAAAATTTTCTATTACTGCGCTAATTTTACTTCAACGCGGCGATTAAGCACACGGCCTTCTTCGGTAGAGTTGTCAGCAATCGGTTTGCTTTCGCCCCAACCTTTTACAGTCAGGTTATCGCCGTTAACACCACTGTTAACTAAATACAATTTCACAGAGTTCGCCCTATCAACAGATAAAGACTGATTGTGCTCGGCAGAACCTTCGGCAGATGCATTTCCATTTAAAATAAACTTAGCCGATGGATCCAATTTCAGCTCTTTAACAATATGATCTAAAGTTTGGTAAGAAGCGGTTTTTAACACTGCCGAGTTAAACTCAAACTGAATATTGGTGAAATTATAATCAGGCTTTTCCGGAGCCGGAGCAGGCGGCGGTGGAGGAGTTGGCGCTGGTTTTGGTGCAGGCGGAGGCGTTGCAGGTTGTGCTGGCTGTGCCGGAGGCGGTGTTTGCACAACGGCTTTTTTTGTTTTGCAGGCTTGGGTAGTGATAGCTAAAACAGCTATTGCAAGAGCTAATAAAGGTGTTTTTAGAGTTTTCATATCTAATGATTTGCGTAAACATAAAAAACGTTGGCATATTGTTTATAGTGCCCAACCATAATTTTATGGTTAAATAACGCTTTTTACGTACAGGTGTAGATTATTTAATCAATAGTTATGCCATTTGCGTTGAAGAGCCTGCAAATCCTAATGAAGAATCCTTCCTAAGAGTCTCTTACTTCAACGTTGTCGTGAAAAAAAACCTCTGCAAATCCCCTACACACTGAAAATACCAATCCAATTCCCTGGGCTATTCTTATCTTGCTACACCATCATAAACCATCGCCATGAAAAAATTATTTGCTGCAACATTAATTGTCGTAACAACCCTCACACAATTTGCTTTTAAACCAGATCAGTTACACCCCGATAAATCTCCTACAGAAAAAGCGGCTGAGCAAACCCTTAAAAAACAAATCATGACCGAAGCTGCCTGGGCCATGCAACAGCAGCCGGTTACGGTAACCGCATCATCATCGCCAAGGAGTGCAGGTGGTAAGCACGACTTTTTTTCGGAAGCCGATTATTTTTGGCCTGATCCTAAAAACCCCGACGGCCCTTACATTAACCGCGACGGGCTCAGTAACCCTAATAATTTTGTAGAGCACCGCAAGGCAATGATCCGGTTTAGCAAGATCATTGGTGCACTGGCTTCGGCTTATAAAATAACCGGCGATGTAAAATATGTTAACCAGGCCGTCATCCACCTTAAAGCCTGGTTTCTTGATCCTGAAACCATGATGAACCCAAGTCTTTGGTTTGCACAGGCGGTTAAAGGACAATTCACCGGTCGCAATTATGGCATTATCGACACTATCCACCTGATGGAGGTTGCGCAGGGTATTATTGTTATGGAAAAGGCGATGGATGCAGCAACCACTGCCGGCGTTAAAAAATGGTTTGCCGACTATACCCAATGGCTTATGACCAGCAAACCCGGCATCCAGGAAAGAGATGTAAAAAACAACCACGCCACCTGCTGGGCCATGCAGGTAGCCTCTTTTGCCAAACTTTGCAAAAATGAAATAGTGCTCGATTCAATCCGTTTTAGATATAAAAACATATTACTTCCACGCCAGATGGGCACTGATGGCAGCTTTCCTTTAGAGTTGGAACGCACCAAGCCCTATGGCTACTCTATTTTTAACCTGGATGCCATGACCATGCTTTGCCAGATCCTTTCAACTTCACAGGATAACTTATGGAATTTTGAAACACCGGATGGCAAATCCATAAAAAAAGGTATAAGCTACCTTTACCCCTTTGTAGCAGATAAAAGTAAATGGACTTTAAAACCCGATATAATGTATTGGGATAACTGGCCCATTGCACAGCCCTTTCTGCTGTTTGGCGCTAATGCCTATCATGAAAACGCATGGCTAACCACATGGCAAAAACTCGACCATAACCCTCAGGTTGAAGAAGTTATCCGCAATTTACCCATCAGGCACCCGCTTATCTGGTTTTAACCGGATAAGCGATCTACAAAATCAAAGCACGTTCCAGGCTTATAATAATATATAAACTGTGAGTTAAGCGTATCATAAAAATATTTCTTCTTTAGAAAGGCGGATTTTCCCCGTTAGGATTACACTACAAAAGCACTACTACGCTTGCGATTGAATCGTATTGAAGCTATTATAAGGCATTTATAATAAGATGTTTATATAATTTTACTCATACAAAAACATCTATTACACCTATTAACGCGCCTTTCCTGATATTAGTATATGATATTCATAAGTATCATGAATTTGGTTAACAGGTTTGTGTTTTATTGCCCGGCTTATTTATAAACCAAATAATACATCAAAAACCACTTAACAAACTTAACTTATGAGATCAAAATTTAACTCTTACCTCCTTGGCCTGATCCTGGCCGCCCTCGCAGCACTCTCATCCTGTAAAAAGGATAACATGAACCAGTTTAAAACCGGCGGTGAATCCAACACCGATAACAGCAGTAAGCCGGTTTCCGTTAACAATGCCGTACCTGTTGCCTCATTTAAAGTAGTTGGCTACCTCCCCAGCTGGCAGGGCGATGTAAATACGGTACAGTACAGCAAATTAACCCATGTTAACTATGCTTTCCTTACCCCTACCAATACCGGGGGGCTTAACCCGCTTGATAACCTTTCAAAATTTACCACCCTGGTATCAAATGCGCATAATAATAATGTGAAAGTTATTATTTCTGTTGGCGGCGGTGGTGGCGGCGATGCCTTTCACCCTATTGTAGCCAATGCCGGTTACCGTACCGCATTTGTTAATAACATGGTTAATTTTTGTAACCAATATAATGTTGACGGGGTGGATATTGACTGGGAGTTTCCCTCAGCAGGTACAGAAACCAATAACTTTTATTTGCTGCTACAGGAATTATCAACCGCAATGCACAACAGCGGCAGGGTATGTACTATTGCCTCCATTTCAGTTGGCGCAAGCTATGTTACCAACAACATGTTCACCATCCTCGACTGGATCAATATCATGGATTATGATGACAACAACTTTCAGCATTCTACCTATCAGTCGGCAGTTGATTGCTTGAGTTACTGGGCTGGGCGCGGCTTACCTGTTGCCAAAACCATATTAGGCGTTCCGTTTTATGCAAGAGATAACCGGTATGATTATTCAACTATGAACTATGTTGACGTGTTGGCTATTGGCGGCAGTCCTAATTCAGATACGTTCCAAACTTTTGGCTATAACGGCATCCCAACCATTAAAAGTAAAACCACGCTGGCACTTAACCAGGCCGGCGGTATGATGATCTGGGACCTGGGCGGCGATGCAACGGGTGCTAACTCCCTGCTTTCAGCCATGAACTCGGTTATCACCGGAGGTACTACCCCACCACCAAATACACCGCCAATAGGTACTGTAATTTCACTAAAAGGCTTTAACGGCAAATACGTGAGCGGCGAAAATGGTACACAAGCCATGACCTGCACCCGCACTACTGCCGGCGACTGGGAGCATTTCACCGTGCTTGACGCAGGCAGCGGCAAAATTTATCTACGAAGCATGGGCAAGTATGTGTCATCAGAAAACGGCACGCAAGCTATCACCTGTAACCGTACCACCCCAAGCGACTGGGAAAAATTTGACTGGATAGTTACCACCGACGGCAAGATCACCCTGCGCGGCAACAACGGCAAATTCATCTCCAGCGAAAACGGCACCCAGGCCATGACCTGCAACCGGGCCACCGCCTCAGGCTGGGAAGCTTTTGGGTTGAATCAGTAGAAAAAAACTAAAACCAAAGCTGGGGATTGTGCGATTCCCTCCCGAGGGAGGGAATTTGAAAAATTCAGCCTTTAATCCATTTACCAATAAACCACTTTTATGAAAACAACTTTAAACTCCCGCCTGCTATGGTGCATAGCAGTAGTGTTCTTTGCACTTTCATCGTGCCGTAAGGACAATTTTTCACCCAATCAGCCTAATAACCCGGTTGATAACAGCTCTCAGAAATCAGTAGCAGTTGATGCTGTGCCAGGCTTTAAGGTAGTAGGTTACCTGCCCAGCTGGGCAGGCGCGGTAAGTTCGGTTCAGTTTTCGAAACTTACTCATGTTAATTATGCTTTTGTGGCACCTACTTCATCGGGCGGTATTGGCCCAGTAGACAACGTATCCAAGCTGCAAAGCCTGGTATCAACAGGTCATGCCAATGGCGTAAAAGTACTGGTATCCTTTGGCGGCTGGAATAATGGCGACGATAGCGCCTTTGAAACTCTCGCTGCCAGCTCGACATCACGTACCAATTTTGTTAACAACCTTATCAGTTTTGCCAATCAGTATAACCTGGATGGTATTGATATCGACTGGGAATATCCCGATGACGGCGCTTCGGCTAATAATTACGCCGCGTTGATGTCGCAGTTGAGCACCGCATTGCATAACCAGGGCAAACTGTTAACCGCCGCAGTAATATCCAGCGATGGCTCGGGCGTGTTGAGCAGCGTTTTCGGCTATGTAGATTTCCTGAACCTGATGGCTTACGATGGTGACGGACCAAACCATTCGCCCTATTCCCTGGCCCAAACATCATTAAACTATTGGATCGGCAGAGGGTTACCAAAAGCCAAAGCTATTTTGGGCGTTCCGTTTTATGGCAGGGAGCCCTATACTTCTTATGCAGATATTCTTGCAGGCGGCGGAAGTCCCAATTCAGATACCTGGAACGGGATTGGTTATAACGGTATCCCAACCATTAAAAGTAAAACCACGCTGGCCATTAACCAGGGTGGTGGTATTATGATGTGGGAGCTGTCGCAGGATGTTTCGGGTGCCAACTCATTGTTATCTGCTATCAATTCGGTTATCAACGGCAATACAACGCCACCTTCATCTCCGCCAATTGGTACTGTGATTTCGCTCAAAGGGTTCAACAACCTGTACGTAAGCGGCGAAAACGGCACACAAGCCATGAACTGTAATCGCGCCACAGCAGGCGACTGGGAGCATTTCACTGTGCTTGACGCCGGCAGCGGTAAAATCTATCTGCGCAGCATGGGCAAATACGTATCATCAGAAAATGGGACCCAAGCCATCACCTGTAACCGTACCACTCCCGGCGATTGGGAAAAATTTGACTGGATAGTTACCACCGATGGTAAGATCACCCTGCGCGGCAACAACGGCAAATTTATCTCCAGCGAAAACGGCACACAAGCCATGACCTGTACCCGCACAACCGCGTCGGGCTGGGAAGCTTTTGGCTTAAACCAATAAAACTATTAACTGATCTATAACAAGGCCTGGGCTATGATTTAGCATCATAGCCCAGGCTGTTTTTATTTTCTTTAATGTAGAGACGCATAATTGCGTCTCCGAATATGCAGGTCTTGTGATGCCTGCTTGTCCTGCGGAAGACGCAATTATGCGTCTCTACGACGTGCTTTTACTTCACGAACCTCGGCAGCAAATTAGTTGCGGCACCCATCATTTTTATCTTGTAGCGATAGCCGCCACCAAAAGAATCTTCTTCTTTTAAAAACTCATGATCCTTTTTACTGATCCAGTAGGTTTCGGTAAAATGACGGCCGTTGTAATCGCTTTCATTATATAATTTCCAGCAATCAATCTTATTACCATCCAGCGTGGTGATTACCTCGCTGCCGGTTACCTTGTATAATACGTACAGCGGTGCGGGGATCCCTGCTTCATAAAAAGGGATAGCAAAACTTTTGCCCTCGGCCAGCGGTAACATCTCAAAGGTTTCAATGTCTAAATTCCAGTTAAGGTTGGCGAAAGCGAAATCAAGCTTAAAATTCTTTGCCTCATTATTGGCAACAGTATCGGCACTTATCACTTTATCAGCAGCCCAGTTAAAGGCTTTTGTTTTTTTGCCGATGGTTTCTGAATGATAGACCGGCGCAAAATCCGCTGCTTTATTGATGGAATATATAGAACGATACGATGAGCTATCGCTGCCGTACCAGTGCTGGGTAACGGTAAATACCTTTTCACCGTTACGGGTTTCGAGGTTGATATCGCGCAGCCAAAGCCAGAATTTCAGGCTGCGGTTGTCTTTGGTATTTTGAAAATACACAAGATATTGTTTTAACCCGGGTTTAAGCGCTGATGTAAGCAGGCGTTTGTCTTTTAAACGGATGGTATCTGTTTGGGCAAATACTTTGGGTGCATGCGATAACAACAATAAAAGACTGAGGCTTACAGCTATTATTTTTTCAGCTAATTGTTCGGCTTTCATAATAATTTGATTGTTTGATAAGGATAATTTCTGTTAACAGCTCAAAACTGCCCTTTATCAACAACCCGGTAAAATCAGTTAAACCGATGCGGCGTTCTTTTTAACCTGATACTGTATTTATTTAATAATATACCTGCAGTCCCGCTTATTGAATGTTCGGGGCAATTCATTGAATAAATGCCGGCAATGATTTAAAACCGGCATCAACAAACAAAAAGCTAAGTAATTTTAAAAATGCGACTCTTAAAAAACCGGCCATCCATTACACAACTCCAGCTATTGATATGGATATCGGTGTTCCTGCTCCTGTTTTTTTCTTATTTACCGATGGATGGTGCAACGCAATCGACAATCTACGCCAGTGCAACCACCGCCTTTTACGCCATTATCATATATGGTAACATTTTGCTGTTATATCCGTTGTTTTACCAAAAGGGTAAATATGTTTGGTATGTACTTTTAGTGATCATATTTGTTGCTGCAATTGGCATACTCCGGGGATATACCACCTTATTTCTTTATAACACGTTCTTTGCTAAAACGCCGGAGCAGATCAGCTTAAAAACTATCATTAACTATATATCGGGCGGGGTACTTATTTATATGCTGAGCCTTATCTTTCGGATAGCGCTGGAATACTTTAAGTTAAAGCAACAAACGGAGGAGATCATGGTACAAAAAAGCCAAGCTGAGCTAAACCTGTTAAAATCGCAGGTACAACCTCACTTTTTGTTCAATACACTTAACAATATATACTATGAGGCTTATCGCGAAGCCCCCCGAACAGCAGCATTGATTGAGCGGCTTTCGGATATTATGCGCTATTTTGTTGATGAAAGCCCGAAAGATGATGTAACCATTGGCACCGAGGTGCAGTTTATTGAAAATTATATCGCGTTAGAAAAAATAAGGATCAGGCACGAAGTGGTTGTATTTTTTGAAAAGAATTTCAACTCCGACCTCCGCATTCCGCCTATGCTACTCATGACCTTTGTTGAAAATATTTTTAAGCACGGTATCGATAAATCGAGCGAGCAAAACCTCATCGGTATATCTTTAATTCAGCAGGATGGTTACCTGTTTTTTAAAACCAATAATGTTATCCATACCGAAGCAGGAAGCAAGCGTACTGCCGGCTTTGGTATTGCCAATTTAACTAAAAGGCTAACCATGCTGTACGGCACAGACTTCGACCTGAAAATTGATAAAAGCAATAATACCTTTTCAGCGTTTTTAAAGATCCCGGTAGCATGAACTTAAGCTGTATCATAATTGATGACGAACCTAACGCGGTGAACCTGCTGGAGATGCTGGTGCAGCAAAGTACCCAATGGCAGCTTAAAGCCAAATGCTACAACGCACTTGAAGCACTGGCTTTCCTGAAAACCCATAAGGTAGATTTCATTTTCCTG
>NZ_DASVOB010000431.1:0-3894 GCF_036383575.1 Mucilaginibacter sp. | reverse complement strand
AATAAAAACGCCATTGCTGATGCCAACTACCACGCCGACCTCCTCAACGGTGTTGATGTGATCAGTACCGAAGGGAAAAGCGCCAAACGTCAGCTTAAAACCGACAGCATTTTACAAACCGATCAAATGGTGAAGGCTATCCCCTACTACGCCTGGGCTAACCGCGGGCCAAGCGAAATGACTGTTTGGATCCCGTATGAAACTTCGGCGGTACGGCCAAAACCGGCGCCAACCATTGCAAGCAACAGTAAAGTTAGTGCCTCTTTAAAAAACGTACGGATGTTTGCTGCCATAAAAGATCAGTATGAACCGGCCGACTCAAAAGATACTAACTATCCTTACATGCACTGGTGGCCTGCCAAAAACACTAATGAGTTTGTGCAGTATGATTTTGATGCAGAGCATACGGTAAGCGAATCAAAAGTTTACTGGTATGATGATGGCCCGTGGGGCGGCTGCCGCATCCCGGTATCATACAAGATATTGTATAAAAAAGACGGCCAATGGGTTCCGGTAAAAAACACCACGCCTTACACCGTAAGTAAGGACAGTTTTAACGTGGTTACGTTTGAACCAGTGGCAACTACCGCTTTAAGAATGGAAATTCAATTACCGGTTGATAATTCAACCGGCATCCACGAGTGGGCGGTTAAATAAATAACTGCCTGCAATAACAACAAAGCCTTTCCGTTTCAAAAAAAGCAGAAAGGCGTTGTTGTTTAACTACTTCATTTGCCTATAAACTAATATTGGCTACATTTGCGGCCTTAAAAAATAAAAAAATGGTAAATTTTGAAAAAGTGAAAGAAGTTATCGCAGCAGCAGAAGCTGACGCGGCAAGCTTTTATGAAAAAGGTAACAAAGCTGCCGGTACAAGACTGCGCAATGCTATGCAACAATTAAAAGTACTTGCTACGGATATCCGTAAAGAAGTTACTGAAAAGAAAAACGCTGCAGCATAATTACTGTCAGCAATGTTTTTAGATAAAGCGGGGCTGGTTTTTCCATGTACCCGCTTTTTCTGTTTTTGTGATCTGGCTAAAGGTTCGGATCGACCAGACACTATCACCCCTTCATATTACCTCCTCATTTTTTCTCACTAATTATACTAATTACCAAAACCATAAGCACTTAATGGTGTTCATGATTGGTAACCCCATGTCAAAGCGTTATTTTTGACTATCACAGATCGAGTTGTTAATTTCATGTATCGCGGAAGTATCTTTTCAAATATGTCTATCCGTTGGTATGCGCCTTTATGCTGCATATTGCTTCTGTGTGCTGTTAAAAGTACACATGCCCAGGATACTATTCTGCTACACTCCCGTAATTTTGGTGCCGCGCATGAGATCTATTTTAATGATTCGCTTTGGTTTTTCCATGCAGGCGAATTACCCAAAGCCCGGCAACATGAAGTAAGTACAACCGGCTGGGATACCTTACATTATACAGGATTCGGAAATCAAAATGCGCCCCGCGGATGGCACGGAGTAGGCTGGTTTGGTTCATGGATCAGGGCCGACACCGGTTTGGTAAATAAAAAACTATCATTGCGCATCAATCATGATGGCGCTTCAGAGATCTTTCTGGACGGCAAACCTATTGGCGGCTACGGTACGGTTGGCAATTCGGCAAAAGAAATGGAAGCAATGACTGCAAGGAGAGAATTGATCCCGATTTGGTTCGCAGATACCCGCGCGCATCTCATCACTATTCATTATTCCAATTTTTTTGACGTTTATGCCGACTTTTATGGCTTTCAGACCTGGATAGGCGATTACCAAAAACTTGCTCCCAAAATACGAACCGCCAATGAGCGATTTAATTTTATGCTCATGTGCGCAGCTGCGCAGCTTATATTAGGATTTGTGCATTTTCTGTTATTCCTCTTTTATCCCAAGCAAAAACTTAATCTTTACTATGCCCTTTTTGTACTGCTGGTAGGCTTCAACGAGGTAGGTATATACTTGTTTTATCGAACAAACACGCCTATCATACAATTTTTTTCACAATCGTTAATGGATGGGGGCAAAGTTATAATGATGTGGGCGGCCGTAATGCTGCTTTATACACTTGATTATAAACGGGTTCCCCGCTGGCGAATAATTGCATTAACTACCGTAAGCACTTTATATTTTATAGCTTATATTTTTAAATTTTCAAATCATATTGAGTACTGGACTGATTATTTCTCTCAGGTTTTCTTTATTTTCATATTAGATGGATTTTGGTCCGTATCCCGTCTCATCAAAAAGAAACAAAAGAGAGTGCGGCTCATAATTGCTGGTGTGGTAGTAGTTATATTGCTGTATTATTTTGCATGGGACGATGTATTTCACTTGTGGCCATACCAACTTAACTCCATGCGCTTAATGGTAATGGCTGCAGGCGAATTAATTTTACCGCTTTGTTTATCACTTTATCTTGCAATTGATTTTAAAAGAACAAATCAAAACCTTACGGCAAAACTTTCGGAGGTAGAAACCCTGTCGGCCCTGGCGCTTGCACAGGAAACCGAAAAAAGGGAATTAATAGCGGGTGAAGCCAGGCGGCTTGAAGAAATTGTAGCTCAGCGTACCGCCGAGCTCAGGGACCAGGCCGATAAATTGCGAGAGATGGACCTGATGAAATCACGTTTTTTCACCAACATCACCCATGAGTTTAAAACACCCCTAACACTCATTATCAACCCGGCTAAAGAGTTGATAGCAACTAATACCGATACAAATGTCAAACGACATACCGGGCTTATCCTCAATAATGCTACACGGCTACTGCAGCTCATCAATCAACTATTGGATTTGAGCAAGCTTGAAAATGGATTGATGGAAGTGAGCCGCTCACCTCTCGACCTCGTAGCGCTCATCAGGATGCATATCCTGTCTTATGAGTCGTTAGTAAAACAAAAGGGGATTTCATTGCACTTTACATCACATCAGGACAAGCTTTGGATGCTGGGCGACAGGGACAAGCTGGACGCAATTGTTATTAACGTAATATCAAATGCCCTGAAGTTTACTGATGAAGGAAAGGTAGAGGTTATTTTGCAGAAAGATCCCGAATTGTTAGATGGTGCTTTCAATCTCATCATTCAGGATACGGGCCGCGGTATTTCACAAGCGAAAATACCATTCGTGTTCGACCGATTTTACCAGGCCGACCCTTCAGATACCCGTTCGGCCGAGGGCACCGGCATAGGTCTGGCTGTTACAAAGGAATTGGTAGAATTGATGGGGGGGCGAATAAGTATAACAAGTAAGGAGACCTCATTTACACAGGTAAACATCAGTATGCCATACGAACCTGCTGACGCCGGATCCGAACCGGTAGTGCAGATTCTGCCCGCTGGAGTAATATTACCGGACGCCAATACTCATAATCCAAAGATTATCGATGAAGAAAAACCGTTAGTATTGCTTATAGAGGATCACCAGGAACTCCGTGACTTTGTTCAGCAACTGCTGGCGGATAAATACAGGGTGCTAATTGCGGCAGATGGAAACGAGGGTATAACCCTCGCATTGGAGCAGGTTCCCAATTTGATCATTACCGATCTGATGATGCCGCATGTTGATGGATATGAGCTTAGCACCGTGCTAAAAAAAGATGTAAAAACCAGCCATATCCCCATCATTATCCTGACAGCCAAAGCCGATATGGACAGCCGGATCCAGGGAATTGAAACAGGTGCGGATGCCTACCTGGCCAAACCTTTTGAAAAACGCGAATTATTTGCCCTGATGGAAAACCTCATCAGCGTACGCAACCAATTACGCGAGCATTACAGCAAGCAGGACCTCTGGTTTAGTGATGCGCTATCCATGCCATCTATAGAGCGGGAGTTCATAACCCGTGTACGCAGCGCAGTAGAGAGCCACTTAAATGAAGAAGGCT
>NZ_DASVOB010000430.1:0-15802 GCF_036383575.1 Mucilaginibacter sp. | reverse complement strand
ATCCCACTGTTGATCCATAAATGCCGCACATACAAAAAAGGTAATAGGTTAATGGTTTGTTTAATTAGCAAGCAGCGTTTCGTATGCCTGGCCTATTTTATTAAGCCCAAAGCGTTCAATAATATCTGCTTTGATGTTAGGATGCTGCCAGGTTTGATTGCATGCACGAATAATTTGGTGGCGTAACTCACACAGATCGTTCTGCTCGGCTATAAAGCCGTTAAAACCTTCCCTTATCAGTTCATTTACCCCACCAACCCTGAAAGTAACAACGGGAACCCCTACAGATAAAGATTCAAGCACCACATTGGGGAAGCCCTCGGTAAAGGAGCTTAAAACCAATAGATCATGCCTGGATATAACCTCTGCAACATTGTTGATCTCGCCGGTAAATACCACGCGGTTTTTAATACCAATATTTTCTACTTCTGCTTTTAATGTGTTCATCAATGGGCCATCGCCGGCAATAGTTAAAACATAGTTTTGAGGCAGTGCTTTCATTACTTCCAACAAGCGGAATAGCCCTTTCTCTTTGATAAGCCGGTTAACGGCAATAAGCCTTTTTAAGCCGGAGATCTGATTTTGAGGTTTTAATAAGGGTGTTGTAATAACCGGGTTATGAATAACAATAAGCTTATTTAGGCTGATATTATATAATTTGGCTATTGATTGCCTCATTTCTTCCGACTGGCAAACAATGGAGTTAAACCTTACAAATAAAAAGCGGGAAAAGTAATTGTAAAAGCGGGCCTTAAATCCATAAAACTGCTTCATTTGCTGCGGGTTGTTGGATGCCCTTGCTATTAAATTAGGTATTTGAACAAATATAGAAACCAGCGCTACCAGAATATTAATATGATCGGTAGTGGAGAAAACGGCGTAAGGTTTTTCATCTTTCAGCAGTTTGTGAAGCTTGAAAAATGAACGCGAAGCTTTTATGGTTTTCAGATCTACAAACTTGATGCCTGCTATTTCTGTCGAGAAACTGCATTCGTTTCCGTTCAGCAGTACTACAACTACCTCATAATCGGGTTTATTGAAATATTGGGACAACAACCAGTAAACGCGCTCAGAACCACCTGCACCAAGCGAACTAAGGACAAGGAAAATCTTCTTTCTCATTATAGCTAAAAATTAGGATCAAGTTTTAAGCGACTGCTAATTCTTCCTGCACCGGTTCGGCCTCTATTATTGGATCTTTGAGTTTGTTATAGTGTAATACGGCGAAATAAATGAATATTGTAGGCCCGTCAACACTCATTAACCATCCGTTGTGTGATAGTGCGTTTAAGGAGAGTGCTATAAAGGTGAAAAATATAGCCACGTAAATTGCACTGCCTTTTTGTTTTATGTTTTTGATGGTTTGCCAAAACAGGCGGACGGTTTTATAATATATTGCCCACAGTATGCCCAACCCCAAAAAAGGACCAAGTACGGTTATAAACATCAGGTAGGCGTTGTGCGATGATAAACCGAATGTAAACATGGGGTTGCGGTAAGTTACCTCGTCCCAGGTTTTACCATAAAATATAAGGCCGAAAGGATAATCGGCAAATATTTTAAGGTTTTCGGCCGCCATATTGACCCTGTTAAAATCATTGGCTTCTTTAGCCTGGTTTTTGGATAAGATGTTGTTTTTATCATCCATATTATCCTTTAACACATAAGTATATAAACTAAAACATATGAGCACCGTTGATGCAACCAGGAAAACCGCTTTGTAGCGATAATAAATGAACAAGAACAAGGTGACAGCAACACCGAAACTTATAAATGCCGACCTGTTCATGCCAAGATAAATGCAAACAACGCAGGCCGCCAAAACCAAACCCCTCACTATCAGATATTGCCCGGTGGTGCATGACGCTATGAATACAAATGTGGTAATTGCCACAACCTGGTATCCAAAGTTAAATTGGGTTACGGCCAAACCGGCAGGGCTTTGTTTCACAGGTTCGCCAAGTAACATACCCCTGATCGGGTCAATAGTACTGGCCATGCTGTGATCCAATATCATGATGATCATAGAGCCCGCCAGGAGGAAAAAAAACATCAATATTGAAGAATAGTAGCGCGCTTTATTTGAACCTACAAAATAATTAAAGTATAACGAGCACGGTATTATGGTAAGGAGTATGGCAAAAAAGGTGATATAATTGCTCATACCTACAACCTGGTATAAAAAAACACCTGCAAGAAAAAGCATCAGCTCGTTGTAATAACCGAAATCCAATAATGGTTTTTGCACAAAAAACAGCAGCATGCAAAAAATTACGGGTGCGGGGATCCTCAAAGTATCTGTCATGAAAATGTCAAAGGCAAGTGTATACAGATAGAAGAACATTAAACTATAAAAGAGGGTCTTTTTAAGCAGCATAATAAAATGAAATTGATACTATTGAAAAATCCGTTTTATTGTAGATAGTATTATTTTGACGTCCATTAAAATGCCCTGGTTGTCAATGTATTCGAGGTTCTTGCTGATCTTTGACGGAACAATTACATTGATATACATTGCTTCAGGATCTTCACTGCTGGCCAGAATGTCGTTTTCATTAAAGTATTTGATAGATGCCCAGTCAGTCACCCCTGGTTTTACGCTCAATACCCGCAGCTGGGCCGGAGTATACAGGTTTACGTATTTACGTACTTCGGGACGGGGGCCAACAAAACTCATATCGCCTTTTAGCACATTCAGCAGTTGCGGCAGCTCATCAAGCTTGTATTTCCTGAGCCAGTAGCCAACACCAGTGATCCGGTAATCTTTACTGCCTATAGTTAATAATCCGGCCCTGTCTGAGTCTGTATACATGGTGCGGAATTTGAAGAGTTTAAACTCATCTCCATCTTTCCCAACCCGGGCTTGTTTATAAAATGCGCCCCCTCTTGAGTTAATTTTAATAGCGATGGCTATCAACAGAAACAAAGGGAACAAAACTATCAGCGCTATAAGCGAAAAGGTAATATCAAAAAGCCGTTTAAGCATAGTGGTATTTATAATTCAACTTTTGCGGGCTCTTTATACGCTTCCAACACTGCATTAACCGAGTTTACGACGGTTGTGATGATGAAATCTATCTGCTCGTCAGAAAGTTGCGGATAAATAGGTAGCGAGATCTCATTTGCATAAAGCGAATAGGCTGATGGATACTGCTCAATTTCGTAACCCAGATCTTTAAAAAGGGTTAACATAGGCAGCGGGGTAAAATGCACGTTAGCCATGATCCCTTCAGCCATGATCATATCCATGATCTGATCGCGCTGGGCTTCTGATATACCTTTTATGCGCAAGGCAAACAAGTGATATGATGATTCCCTTTGTTCATTTTTTAACGACGGTTCAATAAACCAATCCATTGCTTTAAAGCTTTCGCAATACATTGCTGCAACACGTTTGCGCATGGGGAGCAGCCTGTCGTCATAACTTTTTAGCTGACCAAGACCTATCGCCGCGCAAATGTCGGGCATATTGATCTTGAGGCCCATAAACAGGATATCGTATTTCCAGCCGCCGCCGTTACTTTTTGTAAAAGCATCTTTGGTTTGGCCATTTAAAGTGTACAGTTTCAGGTAACGGTATTCATCTGCTGCGTTGAAATTTGCAGGCAGATTAATACAGATACAACCGCCTTCGGCCGTAGTAACGTTCTTTACTGCATGGAATGAAAATATGGAAACATCGCTATACTTTGATGCCGGTAACTCATTTATGGTTGCTCCAATTGAGTGCGCAGCATCGGCAATTAAAAGGATCCTGCCTAAGATCTTTTGTTTCGGGCTTTCAGCGACAAACAGCTTTTTAGTTTCCGGTTTATTGATAACGTCGTTTAACTCTTCATAATCGCAGGGCCAACCGGCTATATCAACAGCAATAATAGCTTTGGTTTTTGGGGTTATGGCTTTGATAACTGCCTCTGCAGAAATGCAGCAATCGTTATCAACGTCAACAATAACCGGCGTAGCACCGCAGTGCAATACGCTTAATGCGGTTGCGCAATAGGTATAAGCTGGGATAATAACTTCATCACCTTCTTTTATGCCAAACCATTTCAGCATCAGGATGGCTCCGGATGTCCATGAGTTTACACAAACGGCTGCATCAGAAGCTGTAAGCTGTTTCATTTGCTGTTCAAGGGCGGCTACTTTTGGGCCGGTGGTTATCCAGCCCGAGTTAAGCGTATCCATAACCTCGTTTATAACAGCCTGGTCAATGTATGGCGGTGCAAAAGGAATTTTCATATCAGGTTTAAATAATTTCAGTTTCCGGCGGGGATCCGTTCCATAAAAGCGATCAGTTTTTGAGCATAATCGCGGGCTAATCTTTTATAAATGCTATATTTTTCGAAAATGGCATTTGCCATGGTGTAGTTTGAAAATTCCAGACTATCCAGCGATACAAAAAGGTGGTGGTTTCTTTCTATAAAATGCTCAAGCTCATTAAATGCTTTGGCCGGGCAGGTTTCGGGATGGTAATTGAATGTCCAGGTATGTTTTGTTTTTTGTTCAACTTCCGATAGTTGAACAGGCACCCAATTAAACCCAAACCTTATATAAGGTGATCTGAGCAGGCCATCGCTAATTATTTTAATATTGGTATACTCCTGCAATGCTAATAGTGTATTACGATCGAAGGTATGTGCCGGAGCGATAAACACAGATGGGTGAATGTTTTCGCGCTTGAAAATCTCCGATGCTTTCCTTATTTTTTCTTTTTGAGTTTGCAATGGCACGCCGGCAAATTCCGATCTGTTATTCATTTTCAGCAACCCGGAGTTGTGATTGATGTAATAATGATCAAAGCCGTGCATGCCTATCACGTAATTTTTACTTTGAAGTTCGCGCACCAGTTGCCAGTAATAGGGGTTAAAATTACCACAAGCCTGAAGTTTAGGATCTTTATTGGCGGGTATAACAGCTATTATTGGTTTTATGTCATACCTGTCGAACAAGGTAAAGAAGCGTTCCCATTTGGGAAGATTATTTGTTGGGCACAAATCATCTAAACGAATTAAATACCGTAACATAATATCAGTTTGATAGGGGGTTACAAAGCTGGTTGGCTGCTTGTTAATTGAGCGGGAACCGCCGATGAAGCAGCATGTTTCTTGATCAAAGCCTCCCATTCGCCCAGTATTTTATCCGGGTGATTGGTTTGTGATATGATGCGCGCTTTAGTTCCAAGTTCATTTCTTAAAACCTCATCGCCGGCCAAACGCCGCATGGCATCAGCTAAACTATTTATTGATCCTTTGTTTACCAATAGCCCATTTTCGTTATTGGCAATGATCTCGGAAGGGCCAAAATTGCAATCCAGGGCTATAGAAGGGCACCCAAAGCTCATGGCCTCAACCAACGCGTTGGGATAGCCTTCATTGCGCGATGGCAATACATACATTTCGGCCTGGCTGTAATAGTCCTGAAGGTTGTTCCGGCTGCCGGGTAACAATATCCGTTCTTTTAATCCGAGGTTAAAGATCTGGGCAACCAGGTTTGCGCGTTCTTCGCCATCGCCAATAATGATCAGGTCGATATCCGAGAGACCGGTTTTTGCGTAAGCCTCAATGAGGATGTCAAAACCTTTTACATAAGCCAGCCGGCCAACAGCTAAAATGAACCTGCGGTTATGTACCTTTTCGTCCGATGATGGCTGAAAAAGGGTAACTGCGTTTGTAATGCGCTGAATATTGGTGAGGGCTTTAAAATCTTTATCTTTAAGCAGGCAGTCTTCAACACCTTTAGCACTTACCACTACTGCTGCTGCCTTTTTATACAGGCTCAAAGCCAGGTGCTTATGTAAGTAATTAAAGCTGTTGACGCTCCTGTCTGGCGATGTGCGCTCCGAAACGATATAGGGCACGCGCGTTAGCCAACAGGTGATCCCGGTCCAGATATTGGCTGATGTAATGAATGATAAAGCGCAAGCCGGTTTTTCTGTACGTAACAGCTTTATAAGCTTAAAAAATGTTTCGGAAATATGATATACTCTGTCTATAAATCTGCTTTTCTGGCGGTCTGTTAAGTAAAATACTTTAACGTCCTTTTCAATTTCATATGCCGGAACATCATTGTTTAAGGAAATAAGTACCGATTGAAAATTGTTTCTGTTAAAATAATTAGCAAGCGATATGATAACTCTTTCTGCTCCTCCGCCTTTAAGCGAAGGGATAATGAAAAACAGAACGGGTTTTGAATAGGGGGCGGCTTGTATTTTCATGTTGGAGTTAATGCCCTGTCAGTTAAAGCAGGTATTTTAGTGTATCGTAAGCTTTGCGAAACCGTTTGTTTTGTAATTCAAATAGCAGATAGCGTTTAATATAAAGCAGCAGGAGCTTTTTTTTGGCAATGGCCGAATAAGTGAAGTTTTTTATGATCAGATTGAAATCGCTTATAACCATTTCCATTCGTGCTTTTGCATTGATCATGCTCCACACACCGCCTTCATGGGTACGGTAACAACTCATTACCTCGGGTATCACATAGATCTTTCCGCCGGTGTTTTGAGTAGCCCATAGTTTAAACATTTTATCGCCGGCAAAACATTCAAAAAACCATGGTGTAGAAAACAGTTGTACTGTTTCGGGAATGTTACGATAAACCACAGTTGCCGTTTTTGTTTCTTCCTGTTTCCCGGCCAACAAATCAGCATAGGTATGTACCAGCGGCGTTGGATTAGGATGTACATACAGCGTTTTATTGCTGGAGTTTATTACTTTATGATAGTGACAGCATATGACGAAATCGGCATTGTTTTCTAAAAAGTCAACCTGTTTTTGCAGCTTATATTCGTTTATCCAGTAATCGTCGCCCTCGCAAAGTGCTATATACTTACCCCTGCATTGTGTAATACAATTAATTAAGTTTTTATGCGTGCCCTGGTTGGTTGGGGAGGCTACAAGCTTGATCCTGCCGGGATAGGTTTCCGAATAAAAATTAATTATTGATTGTGTTTTATCTGTGGAGCAATCGTCGCCAATGATGATCTCAAACTTAAAGTTGGTTTTTTGCATCAAAAAGCTTCGGATAGCTTCGGCTATAAATTTTTCATGGTTGTAAGTAATACAGCAAATACTAACCATTATCTCTTCACCATTCATACTGATCCATTTACATTCACAGCTGTTACGTTTATTTCAGATTCAATTTTATCGGTAACCAGGGTGCCAAAATGTTTCGGCTTAAAGTCGTTGTCGAAGTTTTGTGCGCGGAGCAGCAACCTGCAAATAAGGTCGAGATCTGAAAGTGAAAGTGTATGGTACAGCGGGAGGCAAACCACCCGCGATGCTATAGAATCGCAAACTGGCATTGGCTGTTTTTTTACGTATGGCAATGATGACAGTGAAGGGTAAAAGTACCGCCTGCAGTAGATCTGGGCCAGTTCAAGTTTCGCTTTGCTCTGATGCATTAATGCTTCAGTTTCAAAAACTATAGGAAAGTAGGCGTAGTTATAATCCTGCTCATTTTCAAGTTTTTGGAACTGAACATTCAAATTGCCCAGGCGTTGCAGGTATTGTTCATATAAATACTTCCTTTTTTTAAGGATCTCGTCAACATGGCGCAGGTTGCATAAGCCCATTGCTGCGTGAAACTCGCTGTTTTTTGCATTGATACCCTCTTCAGAGAAAGTATCAACCCCCGAATATCCAAAATTGCGCATTAGGGCCATGGTTCTTAAAAGTTCCGGATCCTGAGTAAATACGGCACCGCCTTCAATAGTGTGGTATAATTTGGTTGAGTGAAAGCTGGTTACGCTGATGTCGCCATATTCAAATACAGAACGGTTTTTATAAAATGTACCAAAACAGTGTGCCGCATCATAGATCACCTTGAGGTTATGCTTATCGGCAATAGCTTGTATAGCAGTTATATCGCAGGGATTACCAAATACATGGGTTGCCAAAATAGCTGATGTTCTTGGGGTGATAGCAGCCTCGATCTTAGTTGGGTCGATATTAAGCGTTCCTGGATCGATATCCACGAATACCGGTTCGCAGCCCTGCCATACAATAGTGCTGGTAGTGGCAACAAATGAAAACGGTGTTGTGATGATCTCCCCGCTTAAATTAAGCGCTTTAATAGCCAGTTGTAAAGCTATTGTACCGTTTGTAACAAACAGCATATGGCTAACACCGAGGTATTGCTTTAACTTTAACTCAAGGGTGTTTACAAGAGGGCCATTGTTGGTGAGCCATTGTCTTTCCCAAATACTTTTAACATAAGCTCTGAACTCCTTTTCGGCGGGGAGAAATGGTTTGGTTACAGGAATCATCTTTTTAGGATTAATTGGTTAAAATCTTTAATAGCAGAAAGCTTAATTAGCATACTGGCACCATAATAAACCACAGTGAATACTATGAGTAATATGCCAATTTGCATAGTAGGGATGAAAAAATCGTTGATCAGCAACTTATCAAGAAAATAACAACAGAGGCCAATGCTTCCGGCTAATGCTACTGTTGGTAAAATATCTTTTACCTGTTCGGTAACCGGGTAGTTAATTAAACGCCCGCTGTAAATGGAATTGATGTAGTAGGCTATCACGTTAAAAAACAACTGGAAGTACAGTAAACCATAAATACCGAAGGGAATAAAGCACAGTATGCCGATGACGCTCAAAACCTTTTTAATTACTTCTAACCTTAAAAACAGTGCGCTTTGTCCCATCACTTTTAACACATTTAAGTTGTATGAGTGCAATGGGTACATAATGCCGCCTATACACAATAACTGAAAAATCGGCACAGCGGGCAGCCATTTGTCTGTTAGCAGGATATGAAACAGTGGCTTGGCAATGATACAGAGCATGATGAGCGCCGGAGCATTCCAGAATACTACTTGCTGCATGAGCCTTTTGTAAACGTTTTTTAACTGCACAGGATCGTTTGATATTTCTGCGAACATTGGGTAGGTAACTTTATTTATAGCTGCCGATATATTGCTGATGGGCAGTTGGCTTATCGAGTCGGCCCGGCTGTAGTAGCCAAGCTGAGCAGCCGAAAAAAACTTACCTATGATGATCAGGTAGATATTTTGATAAACAGTATCAATTAAACCTGATAGCGTCATTTTGTAGCCAAAGTGGATATGTTTTTTAAAGCACGCTTTATCAAATATCAACGCCGGCCTCCAGTCTGAAGTGATCCAGTGTATGGCTGTTGATAAAAAGGATGTGCATAATCCCATCCAAACAAGGCTCCAAACGCCGTATCCTGATTTTGCGAGTATAATGCCTAATATGCCGCCGCCAATGGCCGAAGGGATTTGAATGTTAGTTTGTTTTTTAAATTTCAAGTCCTTGACCAGAAGTGTGCTTTGTACTCCAAAAAAAGCGTTTATGATCAAAATTAAAGTGTATACACGTACTACTGAAGTTAATAGCGGTTGATGATAAAAAGCTGCAATGAGCGGTGCTGTTAAAAAGAGTAATAAGTAAAGGATGCTACTACCGATGATATTAAAATAGAATACGGTTGAATAATCGCGCTGGTTGGCATCGGTAGTACGGATCAGTGAAGCTGTAAGGCCACCATCCAAAAGGCTGTTACCTACTGAAATAAAAAGCGACAGCATAGCTAACAAACCGAATTGCGATGGCTCCAGGATCCGCGCCAAAAATATGGATATGCCAAAGCTTACTATCTTTGAACTTAGTTGCTGCCACAGCGCCCATACTATGCCTGATACGGCTCTTTGTTTATAACTCATAGTTTTTAAAGCCGGGCGTTAACAACATCTTCAGGTAAAAAGGCCTTCAAATCGTACAATACTGCATTGGGTTTGCAAAGCGCTTTTACATTCATTTCTCTAAACTCTTCATGGGCAACTGCAAGTAAAACCCCATCATAGGTGCGGGTTTTTGATTCTCCGTTTTCGCAGATGATGCCGTATTCTTTTTGGGCATGTGCCGCGTTGGCCCAGGGGTCATGGATGTGTACTTTCACCTTATACTCCTTCAATCGTTTTACGATATCAATTACCCGGGTATTCCTTACATCGGGGCAGTTTTCTTTAAAGGTGAAGCCGAGTATCAGTACTTCGCTATCGGTTATTGAAGTGCCACGGCAAATCATCTGCTTAATAAACTGATCGGCAACATAGCCACCCATCGAGTCATTAATACGCCGGCCGGCCAAAATAATTTCGGGGTGATAACCGGCCTCCTGGGCTTTTTGAGCCAGGTAATAAGGATCGACACCAATACAATGCCCGCCAACAAGGCCTGGTCTGAAATTTAGAAAGTTCCATTTGGTACCGGCGGCTTCCAATACTTTATGTGTATCAATACCCAGCTTGTTAAAGATCATGGCCAGTTCGTTTACAAACGCGATGTTGATATCGCGTTGCGCATTTTCAATTACCTTGGCAGCTTCAGCTACCTTTATTGAATGGGCTTTAAACGTGCCGGCAGTAATAACTGACCGGTAAAGCTTATCAACTGTTTCGGCAGTTGCGGGGGTTGATCCTGATGTGATCTTCCTGATCTTTGATACGGTATGTAATTTGTCGCCCGGATTGATCCGTTCAGGCGAATAGCCTGCAAAAAAATCGACATTATAGGTAAGCCCGGATACTTTTTCTAAAATAGGCATACACTCATCCTCTGTTACCCCGGGATATACGGTTGATTCGTACACCACAATATCATCCTTCTTTAAAACCTTCCCAACAACCCTGCTCGCGCTTATAAGGGGAGAAAGGTCTGGCCGGTTGTTTTTATCAACAGGGGTTGGCACTGTTACAATGTATATGCTACACTGCCTTAGTTTTTCAACTTCATCAGTAACATATAACCCGGTTGCGGTTGTGCAAACGGGGGTAATCACTGCGTTCAGTTGTTCGGAGTCGATCTCCAGGGTGTGGTCGATGCCTGATTTGAGCTCATTAATGCGATTTAAATTAATGTCAAAGCCAATGACCTTGTATTTTTTCGCAAATTCAACTGCCAGGGGCAGGCCTACATAACCGAGACCGATAATGCCTAATTTAGGTTGATAATTCTCAATTTTCATGATTTTCACTGATGTTATGAACTGATAAGTTTTGGATTGAAATGCGTGTTACTAAAGCGCAATTGATGGTTTCAAAAACCATTAATACATTTTTACCCTGTATCTGCAGCACTTTACCCATTTGATTTACAAGAGCGCCATCTTTTATTTTAACAGTATCACCAATAGCGAGATTTTGCAGGTTCACAATTTCCATGTCCTTGTAGTGTATCAGGTTTGTCCTGATCTCATCAATCACGTTGTCTCTCACTACGGCGGGTTTGCCCATATAGTAAACAAAACCTAATACGCCCATTACATAGAGTGCCCTTGATTGCTCATAGGCATCAACATGAACAAATACGTAGGAACTAAACAGGGGGACACTGATCTCCTTTTTCCTGTCCGACCATTGATTGACTACATCTCTGACCGGGCAATAGCATTCAATGCCATTTTGCTTTAAAAGCTTGTCCACCTTTTTTTCCCATCGGGGCTTGGTGTAAATTACAAGCCATTTTTTTTCACGATAGTTTGTCATGCGAAATTGCGGTGCTCTTAATTGGGTTTCCATAAAATGAATAAAGTTGGATCGGGATAATGACGGTCTACTATAGCTTCGCCAACTCACTCACACAGGCTGGGTGATGATTGTTTATGCAGAGGTATAGTATTTGAAAATTATTAACCTGGTTTTCTGGTTTTTAACAGCCTCAGCCCGCGTCGGCTGTGGCTCCGCCAATCCAGTCACATGGTTAGGCGGTTAATAAAAACACTTGAACTATATGGTTAATACTCCCGGTTTTATCCGGTTATTTGGTTTATCACAGCTACAGCTTAGGCTGCCTGTGGCTCCGCCATCCCAGTCACATGGTATAGCGGCAATTGAAAAATAGTTGAACTAATGGTTTACAATTACATTTTCGGTTTTACCAGTTTTATTGGTGAAATAGCCAATAACTTACGGTGTCCGTGGCTCCGCCAATCCAGTCACATGGTTAGGCGGTAAGTAAAAAATAGTCGAACTCGGTTTATAATAACACTCCGGTTTTGCCCGGTAAATTGGTTTATAACAGTTGCAACTTACGTTGCTTGCGGCTCCGCCCATCCAGTCACATGGAGCCTCACATTTAAAAAAAACAGCCGAACTAAAAATTTATAATAAATAGTATAACCTTATGCTAATGTGAAAACGATAGCTATCAGCTGCCATATGCAGATGCATATCCATAGCCGCCATAGGCATAAGCCTGCCGGTTTTCTTTCTTCGCATCGTTAAACACTACCATCAGGTTCTTTAGTTTATCATTATCATAAATATCTCTCAGGATACTCAATTGCTCAGTGTTAGTATAATTGTAACGTACAATATAAATGCTCAATTCTGCGTATTTAGCCAGGCTAAAAGCATCAGCAACAGCACCCACCGGCGAGGTATCAAGTACGATATAGTCAAACTCGGTTTTACACCAGCTAAACAGCAGGTCGAGCCGTTTATCGGCCAGCATTTCGGCGGGGTTTATGGTCTTTGTTCCGCTTCCCATTACAAACAGATTGTCTGATTCGTTGTAAGGTTGTACACATTCGGCAGGCGAATTAACATCACCGGTCAGGAAGTCGTTAATCCCCATGGTTTGCTCCATGTTGATGTTTTTAAGTAAATCGGGCTTGCGCAGGTCAAACTCCATAATTAATACCCGTTTATTGAGCATAGCCAGCGTTAAGCCGAGATTGATGCTGAAAAAGGTTTTGCCTTCGCCCTTCATTGACGATGTAACCAGCATGGTTTTATGTTGTGTTCCCTGGTTCAGGAAACCAATATTACTCCTGATGTACCTGAACAGTTCTGAGATATTGGTATTGCTTCCATTTGATATTACTACGGAGTTTTTATCTTCATAATTGTGACATAACTCGCCCAGGATCTTTACACCTTTTATATTCAGCAAGCTTGACTGATCCTTGATTTTCAGGCTAAATTTATCCTTCAGGAAGATGAATACACCCGGTATAAACAAGCCTGCTATAATGGCGAATAAATACGTAAGCTGTTGTTTAGGAAATTCGGCTATAGGGTTAGCGGCAGGCTTATCAATCAATTGCGATGACGGAATGGTAGCCGACAGAGACAAAGCTGTTTCCTCTCTTTTTTGCAACAGATATTGATATAAATTGGTTTTTACACCCTGTTCCCTGCTGCGTTGTAACAAGCCCCGTTCAATTGAAGGAACCGAGCGGATGCGGGAATCGTACTGGGCAGAATTTTCTCTGAGTAAGTCGTGGCCTATGGAGAACCCCTTTTTAATGTTGCTCAGGTTTTCCATGATATTTACGCGAAGTGTGGCTATCTGGCTGCTCAGGTTTTGAACAAGCGGGTTGGCAAGGTTGGCGCTGCTCAGCATGCGGTTCCTTTCCAATTGCAAATCGTTGAAACGGCTAACCAATGTGTTTAATGCCGGATCTTTTAATCCCATGGTGCTGGGTACAGCATTATATTGGTTAGCCGAGTTTTTTAAATACGCTTCAATGGATTTCACTATACCCAATTGAGTGTTTGATTCTTCAATTAACTGATTGTACTCGGCAGATTTTGTCAGATTTACCTGTGTGCTTGCGCTGATCTCGGCAGCTCCATTCCTTTGTTTGAAAGTTTCGATGTCACTTTCAGTATATGACAGGTCCTGCTCTAAATCATGAAGCCGTTTATCAATAAATAATATGGTATTTACTGCGGTAACGTTTTTCTTAACAACATTTTCGGCGTTGTAAGTGGATATGATATTGTTCAGGATATCAACGCCTCTTTCGGGCACGGCATCAACCAGGGCTAAGGTTAATGTGTTTGATTCTTTAATAACCGGGTTAACCTGCAGCAATCCGGCACTGTAAGCTGCCGCCAGCCTGGTCAGGTTTTTAAATTGGATGAGGATAGGGGTTTCAGCTTCAGCACGGGCCGGGCCTTTTTCTACTTTAAATGCATAATCATTATGATCAATCATTTGGTTGTAGTTATAGATCCATGTTTTATTTTCTTCTTTAAGCAAAAATTTGTCTTGTGTATACGGTTGGATGTATAACTTTTTAGCATATGCTGTTTTGCCGAGCCTTTGTATAGTGACATTAAAAGGCCGCTCATCGCCATAAAGTTCTTTGGTTGTGATGCCGCTTTCATCAAAGTAGGCGGTTTCCAGGTTGAGTTTTTTGAACACCTTATAGATGAGGTCTTTTGAGCGCAGCACTTCCATTTCATTATCTACCGTTTTGGTTTCCTGAAACATGTTCAGATCGCTGAATGCGGTAGCTTTTAATATACCGTCGCCTTTTTTATCGTCGGGTATCTGGAGGGTACTTGTTATTTTATACAAAGGGGTAACATAGTTTAAGTATGCCCAGGCCGCTGCTAAGCAGATAACCATGCTAATCAGGAATAAATACCAGCCACTTAAATAAGGCATAATGTTGCTCCTGAACTTGTTGCCTGGTAAAGGCTCCCTTAAAATAAAATTGCTATCCATATCAACCAATGTTAGGTATCTTTAAAACTGTATTTTATCTTTTTAAAAGTACTGCTGCCAATACCGCCAGTGCCGAAATTGAGGCTACAATTATTGGCGCTAAGCGTGTGTTTTGGCTATACTCAACCGCTTTTGACTTATCTGGCTCTACATACACAATGTCATTTTGCTTTAGGTTGAAATAAGGTGAATCCATTGATTCAATCTTATTCAGGTTAAGCCGGTTCATTGTTCTGCGCCCGTTTTCGGTACGGATCACCAGTACATTTTCTCTTTTCCCGTAAACGGTCATATCTCCCGCCATGCCTAATGCTTCAAGTAAGTTTACATTCTCATCGCTTATCGTAAATGTTGATGGTCTGTTAACCTCGCCTATTACACTTATTTTGAAGTTCAGAAGCTGGATATCAACTACCGGACTTTTAACAAATGCGGCTAATTTTTTGGCTATTTCAACCTGGGCTTCCTCTACGGTTTGCCCTTCAATTTTATAGTCGCCTACTAATGGTAAATTCACAAAACCATTTTCATTTACCTTGTATCCGGTTCGGGTTAACGGAACACCTGATCCCACATTCTTGTTGCCATTAAACAATAGGTTTGATTCGGGATTTAAGCTGTTAACGGTAACACTCAAAATGTCCTTTTGATGAATGATCACTGCCCCGCCTATATTGTTATTTACAGCGCCTGTATTTGCCATGTTGCTGAAATAAACGAGATTACGACTCCCGGCACAGCCTGTTAGTAATAGTAGTGCTGCAATGAAACAGTATGTATTAATTTTTTTCATCATCAATAGTTTAAAGAGTTTAGGGAACTATTTGAACTGGTTTATTTGGTTAATCAAATTTATCTATTTGGGTAACGATAGTATACGATTTTAGTCGATTGCCACTTTTTTGTAAACCTGTATCTTAGTCTTTACAGAACATGTAAAGCGGTAAAGCAGACATGTGTAAAGGGTTGAGAAAAAAGTGTCTTGTTTACGGTATTTAAGCTGT
The DNA here is from genome assembly GCF_036383575.1 of Mucilaginibacter sp. Classification (GTDB taxonomy): domain Bacteria; phylum Bacteroidota; class Bacteroidia; order Sphingobacteriales; family Sphingobacteriaceae; genus Mucilaginibacter. The sequence goes on along the minus strand of NZ_DASVOB010000430.1, from coordinate 298 downwards.
ATTTTCCTGTTATAAGGGTTACAACCCAAGAGAGTAATGCATAAAAAAAGCAGGTTTTCAGGCCTGCTTTTTTTGTGTTTGTTGGGATTAATTGTTACAAATTATTCTACCGTAACTGACTTGGCCAGGTTACGGGGCTGATCAACATTACAGCCCCGTTTTACGGCTATATGATAGGCAAGAAGTTGTAGTGGGATAGTAGCCAGCAGTGGTAAAAATGCTTCGTCGGCATCGGGGATCTCAATGCAGTAATCGGCCATATTTTTTACTTTGACATCGCCCTGGGTAACAATAGCTA
>NZ_DASVOB010000429.1:0-4329 GCF_036383575.1 Mucilaginibacter sp. | reverse complement strand
GAGCGGTGCACAAATCAGTATCATGCTGCTGGTGTTTGGTGGTACAGGTATAGCCGGTAACTGGCTTATGGGTGTTGCGCTAAGTAAAAACGTAACGCTTACTGTTCGTTTATTTTTACTCTCCTTGGTTGCAACCCATATATTGGCCTATCAATTCGGCGGAAACTTTATCCCCATGGTTATCATCCTTTCGGTTTGGGGATTTATACATACCGGGGGATTTCTGGCTGCCAACATACAGCTTACTCACGGAATCCAGGAACCTGCACTTGACTTTGTGAACAGTCTGCTCCCCTCTTTTTTTAACGCCGGTATTACTTTAGGTACGTTACTGGGCGGCTTCGTGATCGCTCATTATGGTATCCATAAAGTGATCTGGATGACCGTACCGCTGCTTTTACTTGCTTTGGGAATGAGTTTTATTACTTCAAATGCTGAGCAAAAAGCTACATCGCCAGTTTTTGAAGAAATAGCTGAGCCAGAACCCGAGCCGGTACAGGTAGCTGTTTGTGAATAATTAAGTCTTTCTGATTATTCGGGGATCCGGCTTAATGACAAGTTTTAGAGGCTATTTAAAAACCATTACAGAAAAAAACGTCATTGCTTATAACAATGACGTTTTTCATTCTTCTCATGTCCCCTCAGGGTCTCTCGCAGATTTAAGTTAACCCCTAAAATCAATAGCCAAATTGGGAAACGTGCGTGAGTTGAACCCCTCTGGGGTTCGGGTAAGGGGTGCGACGTTATTTCTACAAACCTTTTTCCCCTCTGGGGAATTTTTATGATTTAATAAACACATATTAATTACCCAGGTAAAGGTGCACCAGAGGTGCAAAAGGTTTGTAGCTTGTAAAGTTATAGAACATCCTTTGCCCCGGAGGGGCAACACAACGCTTTGCTGTTTAAATGATAAGCAATTTTGTGGGTTAACTTAAATTCGCAGAGGCCCCTGAAAACATCTACCACGATATTCAAAACAGTGAATCTGCATAACGTATACATCAGGGTCCTCTGCGAGAAACCCTGATGAAACGTCGGGTACCAATCCAATTTAAACAACCATAACGATCTTTTTATTCTTTTACTGATTCTTAGTTCTTGTACAACTTAATATTAAATACGGTGAAATAACTACCCGGATTACCATTCCCGACAATGTTTCCTAAAAAGCCGATCGATACCACCTGCGGAGAGCTCAAGGTAAAAGTGAAAGTTTTCACATCCCTTGAATTTGGACTGGTTGTACCTACTTTTGCACCGTTATACATAGCTACAGATCCCAACGCGGTTGAGAGGTTTGCAAGTACAGGAATACCGTTCCCTCCGGCAGCCGCTACGCAATAAATAGATGAATTTGATTGTACTTCCGAGTAGGCATCAAATGACACAGTATAACTTCCTGCCGACAGTGGCGAAGATGTAGGCTGGTACACTATGCCATTTACAACGGGTGTATTATTCCATGTTTCCCAATTAATAGTGCCCCCACCGTCAGAGCTATAGCCTCCATTGGTACCACCATCTTTATTTTTGGCTGCCGCGTTGGTTATCCAAGGCGCAGCAAGTGTCCCCCAACGGCCATCAAAGGTGTTTCTTTGAAAAGGTCCAGTATTTGAAAGGTAAGCATTGGTTACATCAATTACTTTCTGATCTATGTAATCTACATAAAAAGTATCAATAGCTGTTTTGTTGGGCTTAAAACCTGTACGGTAACTAAGCGCCTTTCCTGCATTAAAGTTAGGCAGGGACGTGCTTAAACCAGTTGGCTGCGACACGATTATTGTATCGCGCTGTTTGTTGGCAGCGTCAGTGTATTTAAGTTCCATTGAAACCAATCCGTCATCAGCATTCACATCCGCCCAGTTAATTAACGCCGAGCCATCTGTTTGTAATTTGACCGCAATTATACCCCGGTTGATAAGTGAACTTTGGTAAAGGCTACCATATACATTGGCAGCCAATGTAACCGGAACGGAGATATGTCCCCCATTATCGAAAGTGCGGACCTCGAAGGTCATTGTGCCTTCAGGTAAATTAGGTATGAACAATTTTGCTGTATCAACCCCTGATGTACGCGTAACCGGCGTTTCTATAGAATCCTGTTTGCTGTTCCAGTATACCCTGTATTTCACAATTTTAGGATCGGATGTAAACAGGCCGGTTAGTAAGACCCGGTTCCTGCCCGAAAACACCTGTACGGAATCCAGTTTGCCCGGATATATAATTGCCCCATTGGGCTCATATTTCTTTTTATAATCATCCATTTTAGTACAGGCACTCATGATGAAAGCGGCCAGCACTAACAGATAGTATGATGTTATTTTATATATTTTCATGATTGTAATTAAATTGATAAATACCTCAGCCTTATTACTTTCCAAACATGGTAAACTCACTGATACTCATAAAGTACGAGCCTGTCCAGTTCCGAAGACTTCTGATCCTGATGTACCTGTAAGCACCTAATCCGGCCGGAAAATCAAAGCCCCACCCGTCATGTGCATATTTGTAATCAGCCGCCGTTTCTGTACCCGATGGTGAGCCAGATGGTTTCACTATATTACAAGTCAACAATTTTGTCCATGAAGCATCAAGTGCGCCATTCACGTTTGGCGAGTTAGAGCCCCATATTTCAAAATCACGCAGGTTGCCCCTTACATAGTACACATTACCTATCTCAATGAAAGGATTGAGAATAAAGCGACTGAGTACCCGCTGTTTACCAAGATCGATCGTTACCATTTGCGGGCTTCCTGCACTTTCAACTGTAAAGAGGCAATTTGGCCAGCCGCCGGTGAAGTTTCCGTCAAAAATTTTAGTTACGTCGGTATATGAATACAAGTTGGTGGCATCACCAGGCAGAACATAAGCCGACCAATCCGACTTTGAAAACTGTTCCTCATAAAACGGAGTAAGCTTTAAAAACAGAGTGTCTGATTTATTTAAAAACCTATCCCTTACAACAAAAGCGTACTTACGTTCAATAGCCGGCTGGCCTCTTACAGCAGCCTTTATTAAAATGCTGTTACTGTAAACATTATCCATTCCTTTTGTCTGCACATATAAACCATTGTTAGCGGTATCAACCATTGGCACAATAACCAGGTTATCCTGACTGATGTTATCACAAGCCACGTTAAAACCGCCGAAAGTAGCGGTTATTTTAAGTGACCGGTAAGCAAGAAGATATGGTGGCGTTAAAGGGTTTGCTGTAACACTGGCAGGTGCCGAAACTTTTTCGCTTGAATTTACAGCATAAAGCTTTATCACATGTGCCAATGTATCGCCAAAGCCATCAACAGTTAAAGTATTTGTATAGCGCGATGCTATTACCTCGCGTGTTTTACCGGGAGAGGTTTCGTAAACAGCTTTTACGTAGAACAGATCGTTATCACCGGGGAGCGTATATGTTAAACTGGCTTTGCCGTTTTGGTTTTGCACCTGTATATTAGTAACAACCCCCGGGGCATTATTATTAGTTATAGTTGGTTTATTAAGTGTTTCCTGCTTACACCCTGTTATTATCATTGCTAACAACCAGATCCAGAAAGCAGCTCGTAATTTCATTGTTTCCATGTGAATGTTTTTATTGTTAAACATATTATCGCTATACATCTACCAGTTAGGGTTTTGAACCAGGTTTTGGTTAACCAGTAAATCGCTTTCTTTTATTGGCCATAAATAATCGCGCGGAATCACAAAGTGCCTCGAAAAAATCAACCTTTCACGGTAATACAGCTGAGGTGAATTTTCGCTTATTGTCCATCCCGTTACGTTTCCATTGAGTTCAATGCCGGCTGTTTTCCAGCGCAAAAGATCCCAAAAACGGTGACCTTCAAAACAAAGCTCAAGGCTACGCTCACGCTGAATGATTGAGCGCATGCCGTCCTTAGTTGTATACTTGGTTGGGTTGATGCTAAAGTTTGTCCATGAGTCCTGAACTGTAGGCAGGCCAGCCCGTGCCCTGATGCGGTTTACGTAGGTATACACATCGGCAACAGGCCCCTGTGCTTCATTTAATGCTTCAGAATAAAGTAAATACAGATCAGACAGGCGCATTTCTGGCCAAGGGTAATTAATATAGGTAACAGTTGCCCATTCGTAATGCCAGTTAAGGGCTTTTTTCATGTAAAAACCTGCAATTGGTATAGGTGACGACTGACCTACTTCGGCACCACGGGCTTTCATCCACCAGGTATCTTCATCGGTTTTAGTTGGACTGTTGGCCATATACCACACACCACGGTCAAATCCAAGGTCGGCATAATAACGTGGCTCCCGGTCAAAGTTGAGCCTTGCAGTTGTTTCGCCTTCTTTGATGTTAAAACG
>NZ_DASVOB010000428.1:0-8820 GCF_036383575.1 Mucilaginibacter sp. | reverse complement strand
GGCTTGGGCGATGAAACTATTGAAACGTTGTACGGCAAAGGCTTTATTAGTCATATCAGTGATATCTATGAGCTGCACACCCGTGCTGCCGAATTGAAACAATTGGGGCGCTTTGGCGAGAAATCGATTAATAATATGCTTGATGGTATTGAGGCATCCAAAAAAATGCCTTTTGAAAAAGTGCTGTTTGGATTGGGCATCCGCTATGTAGGTGAAACTGTTGCCCGTAAACTGGCATTCCATTTTAAAAATATAGATAAACTGATGGAAGCATCGGTTGAAGAATTAACGGCTGCCGAAGAGATAGGTGAACGCATAGCCCAAAGCATAACCGAATATTTTGCAGGTGACATCCATCGCCAGGAAATACAAAAACTAAGGGAGCAAGGGTTGCAGTTTATTGCTGAAGAAAAAGAAGTTGTACTGGCCAGCGAAAAGCTTAGCGGAATGAACTTTATTATATCCGGCACGTTCGGGAATTTTTCGCGAGATGAGTTGAAAGACATTATTGAACAAAACGGCGGCAAGATCCTGAGCAGTATCTCCGCTAAACTTAATTACCTGGTTGCCGGCGATAATATGGGCCCTGCAAAGCTTGAAAAGGCTAATAAACTTAATATTCCTATCATTAGCGATGATGATTTACTGGAGCTGATAAAATAGTGATTTCCTGAATTGTTCATTTTGTGCATTGAGAAGAGAACGCAAGGTTCTCAGCTTAAAAATGATGTAATTTGCTTTACCAAAAGGGATTCCCATAATTAATTAAACGCATCACGTTCGAATAATTTACTATGGAAAAATTTATAGCGATACAGCCCAATATTTTTTGTGAACCCTGCAAAGAATGCGGAGAAAGGCCTGTTATAACACAGGTTAAAGGTAAGTTTATTGTGAGGTGCCCAAAGAGCAAATCGCACTACCAAACAAAGCCGGGTTTGGTAGATATTAAAGACTGGAACACCAAAAATAAACCTCATCCGCCTCTTGGCAGCAAAGAAACAGTGAAGAAAAAGGCATCCTAAGCGGGGTGCCTTTTCACATTATTTAACAATTTGGCGTTGTAACAATCAAGTAATAAGTTTCATCTTAGCATAAACATCTGCTAAATGAAGCCAGCCTTAGTTGCGTTATTTTTAATACTAAATTTTTCCTCATATGCCCAGCAATTCAGTATCAGCGGTAAAATAACCAACGAAGAAGGTAAACCAATTCCTTTTGCATCAGTATTTATAAAAAACACCACCACAGGAGTATCTGCCAACAGTGAGGGCACATACCTGCTGCGTTTAAATGGCGGCAGGCAGGAAATTCAATACAAAGCTGTTGGCTACGCCCAGCAAAGTAAAATTGTTAATCTTGTTACTAACCAGGTGATCAATATCAGCCTGCAAACAGAAACCTACCAGTTGAAGGATGTAACTGTGCATGCGGGTGGCGAAGACCCCGCATATGCTATTATGCGTAAGGCTATTAAAAAGCGCAAGACCTATCTTAACGAAGTAAAAGCTTACACCTGCGATATTTACATTAAGGGCCTGCAAAAACTGTTGGCTGCCCCCAAAAGCTTCATGGGTTTTGACGTGCAGAAAGCTACCAGCGAAGCCGGGCTCGATTCAAACCGCCGCGGGATAGTTTACCTATCCGAGTCGGAATCAAAATATAGTTTCATCAGGCCCGATCAGGTGCATGAGGAGCAGGTATCGTCTAAAGTGTCCGGCCGTAACAGGGCGTTCAGCTTTAACCGGGCGTCGGACATGGCGGTTAACTTTTACCAGAACTATGAAACCTGGCAGGGTATGAGCAACCGCCCGCTGGTATCGCCGGTGGCAGATAACGCTATGTTTTACTACAACTACAAATACATAGGCACCTCGGTAGAGAATGGTGAAACTATCAACAAGATCCAGGTGATCCCCAAACGGGCGCACGATCCATGTTTTGAGGGGTATATTTATATTTTAGATGATAGCTGGCGCATTTATGGTTTGCAGCTTTACATCACCAAAAAAGCCAACATCAATTTTGTTGATACCCTAAAAATTAACCAGCAGTTTTTCCCGGTGAGTGAAAAGGTGTGGATGACATCATCCGTAAAATTTGAATTTACAGGAGGCTTGTTCGGGTTTAAATTGGGAGGGCATTTTATCTCGATCTATAAAAACTACAACCTCGATCCTTCAGTAAACAAAGCTGATTTTAACGAAGTGCTCCGGATCACCAAAGGCATCAGCAAAGATACCGCCTACTGGAACCAGGCCCGACCAATCCCGCTTACTGCCGAAGAGGTTACAGACTATACCAATAAAGATAAACTCGCCAAAAAGCGCGAATCCAAAGAATACCTTGACTCGCTGGATAAGGCCAACAATAAATTTAAGCCGGTAAACCTGTTGTTTACGGGCATCAATACCCGTAACCGCTATAAAAAGGAGTATTTTCATTACGATCCGATCATCGGCTCCCTGCTTTATAATACGGTTGAGGGTTTGGCTATTGACTACGGAGCATCATACAGTAAACTGGTGGATACCGTCAATAACCGTTATTTTAGGCTGAACGGTAAAGTACGCTATGGTTTTTCCAATCATTTGTTCAATGCTTCGGCAGGTGCGGCTATTCACGTACTGCAACGGTTTACGCTGGGTTTAAATGGCGGATCGGATGTGGTTGATTTAAATGATCAGGCACCTATGTCAACATTTGTTAACACGGTGCATAGCCTGCTTTCGCAGCAAAACTTTAAGAAATTGTACCAAAAGCGATTTGCATCGGCATCACTTTCGGGTAGGGTAACCGGTGGCTTGCGCGGCAGTGCTTCGGTTGAATGGGCTAATCGTAGGTCATTACTGAATACAGCATCATTCAGCATTATCAATCCGGATGACCACCAGTTCACATCCAATAACCCGGCAGATCCTGATCATAATACGCTGCTGTTCCCCGAAAATCAGTCGCTCGCTGTAAACTTGCAGGCCAGTTATGATTTCAGCAATAAGTATGAAACCTATCCATCGGGCAGGCGTTATCTGCCATCTAAATACCCAACCATCAGCTTAAATTATACCAAAGGCATCAGCAATGTGTTAGGATCAGATGTTAATTATGATAAGATCAGCGCCGACATTTCCAAGGCCGATATCAGCATGGGCTTTTATGGCAGCAGCTCATTTTTTATAGGTGCGGGTAAATTCCTCAACGCCAAAAGCGTATTCTTTCCCGATTATTTCCACTTTGCGGGTAACGAGGTGTTATCGTACAAACCAAGGCTAAATCGCTTCCTGCTGCTGGATTACTACGATTTCAGCACACCTGATAAATACCTCGAAGGGCATTTCGAACACAACTTTTCCGGGTTTATCACCAATAAAATCCCGCTTATCCGCAAGTTTAAGCTCCAGGAGATCATCGATGTAAATTACCTGTATACGCCTACGCTTAAAAACTATACCGAGCTGGGGTTTGGTTTGCAGTATCTTAATTTCCGGCTGATGTACGGCATATCTTATAATGGAGGCACAGAAGCAAAATCAGCGTTGAGGCTGGGGATAAATTTGTAGGTTGATTTTACCTTTTACAAGCGTCATTGCGAGGCACGAAGCAATCCCCAACAGGGAGAGGGTGTGTGTGTCCGTCCGTTTAGGTGAGTAAGACAATTTTTGCCAGGGTGTGGACAGAAAATTAAAAAGCGTCATTGCGAGGCACAAAGCAATCCCCAATAGGCAGAGGGGCTAAGCAAATCCGCCCTGTATAGTTCGCGGTTGCTTCGTGCCTCGCAATGACGGGGTGGGTATGATGGCAACCAACCATTCACCTTAAAATCACCCTCCAAAAATCAGCGAAATCAACGTAATCAAAAATCACCAGCATTAAATTCAAATCAACGGTTTAACTTTGTCACATGATCAAGAATATCTTTCCCTGCTTAATAATCATGCTTGTGGCTTTTGGCTGCACTAAGAAAAACGTACCTCATTATACCATATCAAGGGTTACCAAGTCAGATACTGCTACTAAACTCACCGTTAAAATAGATGGCAGGCTTAAATGGGCTGAGCTGCTGAGCATCACCTCACAAATTAAGGCTGATAGTGCCAAGCTGAGTAACCTGCAGCTTTACTTTTTGCTGCCCGGTCATAACGATAAAAGCACCGGTGCCAATAGTTTTTACGCTATAGCCCGTTATCCGCAGGGGGATAAGGTTACTATTCAGGATACCACTAAAGATGCCGATGGCAATACGGTGCGGTTAAACATAACCGGTATAAGTGCCGAGGTTGCTAAACATTTGCTTACGCTTGCCCCTAAAGAACTGGCGGGCAAAAGCATTGTAGGCAGGTTTGTTGACGATAATAACCACACGCTTATTGTGCCTTTTACGGATATTGTTGACGGTAAAAAGGAATTATATGTAATTGAACTGGATACTGCCGGCAAGGTAGTATCTGCTACCATACCCGAGGTTGACAACAAGGATGGCATAGAAAAATACCTGGTAACCCACCGCGGCGATTATATCACCATTAAAGATAGCGTGCTTACCCAATATTCTGTTGATGATTTGGGTTTGCCTTATAACAGCATTAAAGCCGGTATTTAATTACCGGTTTGCAAATATGCCGAAATCACCAACGGCTTAATTTTGTGTTAAAAAATTGCGGGTAGACGGTTAAATCGTTCATTTATTCGAGATTATACCGATATATTTATAGTGTATAAAACATTGTAGATATATGAACCGAGATTTTATCAAAATTTTTGCATTAAGCGTAGCTGCAGTTTTTAGTGCCTGCATGGCTACTGCCCAGGTGAGGCTGCCGGAAGGATACTTCCTTAAAACGCTGCCGAACGGATTGGACGTGCTGGTTATTGAAAACAGTAAAGTGCCATTAACCACCATTGAAATAGCTGTTAAAAACGGTGCTTACACCGAAGGCCCGGAATACAGCGGTCTCTCGCACCTTTTTGAGCACATGTTTTTTAAAGCCAATAAGGACTATCCAACCCAGGAAAAGTTTTTAAAACGTACGCAGGAGCTTGGCGCCATTTGGAATGGTACCACCAATACCGAGCGTGTAAACTACTTCTTTACTTTTGATAGGGATAGCCTTAAAGCAGGTTTAAAGTTCATGAACGCGGCTATCCGTTTCCCTATTTACCGTGAGGAAGATATGAAAAAGGAACGCCCTGTGGTTGACGGTGAGTTTCAGCGTGCCGAGAGCGATCCGGGTTTCCAGCTTTGGTATGGTATGCAGCAAAAGCTTTGGGGCGATCTCATCACCCGTAAAAACCCTATCGGTGTTCATGAAGTGATCAACACGGCTACGCCCGAAAAAATGATGATCATTAAGGATAAATATTATTTCCCTAATAACAGCCTCCTTACTATTTGCGGCGATGTAAAGCATGACAATGCCTTTGCCCTTGCCGAAAGCATTTTTGGCGACTGGGCCAACAGCGGTTTCGATCCGCAAACCAAATTCCCTATTCCGGCATTTAAGCCTTTAACCAAGCCCGAATATTTTGTTAAGGAAGCCACCATCGCCCAAACACCTTATATGGAATTTACCTGGCAGGGGCCGTCATATCCAACTGATTCGGCGGGAACGGTTGTTGCTGATGTGTTTTCGACCATTGTGGGCTTAAACTCATCAAAACTACAGCAGGCATTGGTTGATAAAGGTTTAGCCAGCGGCGTTTATGTAAACTATACCACCAGCCGTTATGTTGGTCCTATAGATATTTTTGTAGTGCCTAACCCTAACAAGCTGAAAGAATGCTATACCGAGCTGATGAACCAAATTAGCATGTGGAACAAGGACGACTATTTTACCGACGAGCAAATGGCTACCGCCAAAGCTATCCTGCACCGTAATGATATTCATGCTAAAGAGAAGCCGTCATCACTGCCAAGCCAGATCAGCTACCAGTGGTGCAGCACCTCGTTTAATTTTTATACCGATTTGGATGCCAACTATCAGAAAGTTACCCGTGCCGATATTAAAAAGTACCTGGAGACTTACGTAATTGGTAAGCCATATGCGGCAGGCCTGATCATAGCGCCTGAGTTAAACAAAACAGTAAACGCGGCTTCATTTTTTGCAGCTAAGTAATTTAAAACTACCTCATCATGATGAAAAAATATATAATTGCCCTGCTGGTAGCAGCGGCTATAGGAAATACCGCCAGGGCGCAAAAACAGGCCTATGAAACCACGGTAGATGGTGTTAAGGTTATTGTACAGCCAAGCGGTAACGATATTGTAGAAGTACAAACCATTATAAAAGGCGGTGTGCAAAACTACCCGGCTACAAAGGCAGGGATCGAATCGCTGGCGATGAGCGCCCTTACCGAGTGCGGTACTTTAAAGCACGATAAAAACAGTTTTAAAGATGAGCTGGATAAAGTAAGCGCCACCGTTTACGGCAGCAGCAACAAAAACTATTCGGTAGTGCGCATGAACTGTATTAAAGGCGATTTTGATGTTGTTTGGCCCCTGTATGTTGAGGCTATAACCCAGCCTAAATTTGATGAAAAGGAGTTTACCCGCATTAAACAGGATGCTATCAACAACATCAAGCAGGAAGATTCACAGCCCGATAATGCCATTGATAAATATGCCGATAAGGTAGCCTTTGCTGGCACCAACTATGCTAAAGACCCAAGCGGTACTGTGCCTATCATCACAGCTCTAACCCCTGCCGAAACCAAGGCTTATTACCAATCTATACTAACCAAATCGCGTTTGGTGATTGTGGTGGTTGCCGATCTTGACCAGGCTGCTATTGAGGCTAAAGTAAAAGGGATGCTGAGCGGTATTAAACAAGGTTCGGCTTTTGCGTTTAAGAAATCTACCTTCACGGCCGAAAAAAACACCATCAATGTTGAAAAGCGTGACCTGGCTACCAATTATGTAGAAGGTATAGCAAGTGGCCCTGCTGCCGGTACACCCGATTTTAACGCCTTTAACGTAGCTATGCGTATTTTCTCGAACATGCACTTTTTAGAGGTACGTACCAACAACGGTTTATCATACGCCCCGCAGGCCTGGTTTAGTGCCGGTCAAACATCAACAGCCAAGTTCTCTGTTTCAACCACCGAGCCTGATAAATACATAGCTGTGTTTGATAAACTGGTTGACAAAATTAAACGTGAAGGCTTTAAACCCGAAGACGTAGCCGATATGAAGGTTACTTACTTAACAGGTTTCTACTATAAAAACGAAACCAACAGCGCCCAGGCATCATCAATAGCAGCAAATGAAGTATTGCATGATAACTGGAAACGTTCGTTAACACTGGTTGATGATGTGAAGAAACTAACCCCCGATGATGTAAGCAACGCCTTCCGTAAATACATCAACAACATAGTATGGGTATACCAGGGCGATCCGAAAAAGGTAAACCAATTGCTGTACATCAACGGTACGCTTCATAATGGCGAAAACCCGGTGAACCACTAAGGTTCATTGGTTCACTTGTTCATTGGTTCATTGGTCTATTATGGCGATGAGTGAGGTTCATTAGTTCACTTGTTCATTGGTTCATTAGTCTGTTATGGCGATGAGCGAGGTTCATTGGTTCACTTGTTCATTGGTCTGTTATAGCGAAGATCTCATGAAGATAAAAGGCCTGGAATAAAATTCCGGGCCTTTTGCGTTATACTAAAGACAGGTCTGCGCCCTGTTGAACCAATGAACCAATGAACCAATGAACCAATGAACTATTCCTCCGGCAGCACCGCTTTTTTCCTTGTACGGGTCCAGCCGGCGCCTTTGGGTTTGGTGGGTACGGTATCGCCAAGGAGCTTGCCCCAGGGTTTGAGGGTATCTATCCTGTCGAAGATGATCTTGAGCACGGCTACAAAAGGAATGGAAAGGAACATGCCCGATAAGCCCCAAAGCATATTGCCTAACAATACTACCACAATGGAGATAAGCGCGTTGATCTGTACTTTTGATGATACAATGCGCGGTACCAGGATATTGTTATCAATAAACTGGATCACCATATAGGCAATGATCACCCCTAATTGTGTGCTATAGCCATCTTTGGTAACCGTTGCCATTAACACCGGCAGGGCAATGGCTATGATGCCGCCAATGTAGGGGAGCAGGTTAAGGATAGCACCTATAACACCTATCAGGATGCCGTATTTAACGCCCAGTAGCACTAATGCCAGCGAGTTCATGGCGGCTACTATCAGCATCTCAATCAATAAACCCTGAATATAGCTTTGAATAGCCGCTTTGGTTTCCTTCAGCACTTCGGCAACCTGTTTGGAGTTTTCTTCGGAAAACACCTCAAAGAGGAAATTTAAGATCAGTACCTTATAAAACAGTATCAAAAACACATATACCGGCACAACAAACACCAGCCCGAATGTGCTCAGCACATTGCCCAGTGTGCGGCCTACCAGTGCCTGGCTGTTATCCATAGCATCCTTAATAAGCTTGTCCTGCTTTTGAACGGAGTAATTGAAAGTGGTGGCTATCCAATCTTTAAAGGTGATGAACAGTTCGGCAAATTTCTTTTTCAGCATAGGCAGCGAATCGCCAAACTGGATGATCTGGGTGGAGAGGAAATAGAATAGCCCTGCCAGTAAAACAGCGCCGAGTAGCATGGTCAGCCCTATAGCTAATATTTTAGGAACTTTACGTTCTTCCAGCCAGTTACTTACCGGGTTTAGCAAAATGGCGATAAAGGCGGCAAAGGCAAGCGGGATCATGACATCTGCCAGTTGGGCAAATACATAAACCAGTAATATCAATCCGAAAAGTATAACAGTACTTTTAAGGTAAAAGGGGTATTCTTTAACAGC
>NZ_DASVOB010000427.1:0-11241 GCF_036383575.1 Mucilaginibacter sp. | reverse complement strand
TCATGCGCAGGGCTTTCGCTGAGCTGGTATCGGGCTATGGCGTTATCATCCCGGCTGTAAAGCAATGAAAAGCTATAATCACCATAATTATAGCCCAGCTTTATATTATTGGTGATGGTTGGTTTAAGAAACGGGTTGCCGGTGTAAACTGCAGTAGGATCGCTGTAGGCAAAGTACGAGGCCAGGTCATCATACGACGGGCGGGCTATTCTTTTGGTATACGATAATTGCAGTTCAGAACGATCATTTAGCTTTTGAGTAAATAGTACTGTCGGGAACAGCTTACCCAGTTTACGGTTCACGATATTGCTGCCGGTTTGCGGGTTATCCATATTGGTGTATGAATATTCATAACGCGCCCCGGTATTCAGGCTTGTACCTTTGCTCAGTTGCCAGTTAAGCGAAAGATATGCAGCGCCGATATCTTCTTTCATGTAAATATTGGCAGCAGTTTGCATATTACGCTCCCAAACCCCATTGTTAAAACTTTCGATACCCGATGAACTGGAGCTGCCGGTATGTGTTCCTTTAATGCCGGTTTCCAGCTTTAGCAAAGGCGATAGCTGGTTGGTATAATCGGCTTTAAACACCCCTACGTTGATAGTGGTATTGGCAAATCCACGCTGCTGCTGGGCGCTTACGCTGTTGTTGGCGTACACCTGTTCGCCATGTTTATTTACAAAGGATGTATTAACTACGGTTGGGCCATCACTGCTGTAATGGATATAATCGCCCTCCATGCTGATCTTCTCCCCTTCCTTCAGCACGCGCTCAATATTGATTGAGCTTGTGAGATTACTGAGGCGGTCGTTCCCGTTGATATGCCCGATATACCTGAGCAATGAATCGGGCAGGATATTGTACCCGGCATTACTGTAAGTATAATTTGGTGAGTGGATATTGTTATAACTCACGTTACCGCTCAGCGTGGTTTTGGCATCCAGCTTAATATCCGCTCCCAAATTAGCATTATGGTTATTGCTGATCCGTTTGGTTTTGGTATAAAATTCAACCTCGGCGTTACCGCCGATGAATGGCATGTACTGGCTGCCGGTGATGAAAAGATCGGTATAGGTCCGGTCGTGCTGGAAAGTGTAGGAGCCATACAGGTTAACATTTTTGGTGTTGTGATTGAGGCTGAAGCCGGCCGTACCTTTTTCGCCCATGCCGTAACCGCCGGTTAAGGAGTATGAGCCATTGGTACCCTGCTTCTTACTTTTCTTCATTACAATGTTAATGATCCCGGCGCTACCTTCGGCATCATATTCGGCGGGCGGGGTGCTCAGCAGTTCTATCTTTTCAATGTTATCGGCACTGGTACCGTTAAGCAGGTTCGTGACTTGTACCAGTGGCATGCGTACCAGTTTGCCGTTTATCATAATCGTAGCGCCGCTTTTCCCATTTAATGAGATGCCGTTGTCCCGATGATCAATAGCCACTCCCGGCGACCGTTCCAATACCTCCAAAGCAGTACTGCCTTTGGTAAGCACACTGTTCTCAACATTCACTACTAAGCCATCGCTTCGCTGCTGATACAGTGGCTTGCTGGCCCTTACCACTACTTCGCCTAATTGCCGGGTGTCCTCTTTCATCACAATAACGGCAAGGTATTTTGCAGCCATGCTTCCGCTGGTTTCAAAAGGCGATGAAAACCAGGTTTGATAACCGATACTGCTTAATTTAAGGCGATAATTCCCTGCGGTTACGTCGGCAATATTGTAAGCCCCCTGCTCATTAGTGAGCATACTTTTAACTGATAATGAATCTGCCGCTTTGATAAGCGATACGGTTACATATGCTAAAGGCTGACCGTTGGAGGTAGTTACCCGGCCCGATACCTGCGCTTTTACACCCTGTAAAAGGCAAATAAACAACAAACTGAGGCTTAACGTTTTCATATGTTTTCACAACCTTTTTAGCGGTTATGCCAACAAATAAAAACCGGTTCCCGAACTTTAAAAAACTTCAGTGATGAGTAGCTGCGGATAATTGACAACATACACAAAAACAGGCTAATCCGCTTAAAATCAAAACCATATTGGCTTTTTTACCATTTATAAGCTAAGCATTGCATTTGGTCAATTATTTATGCCGCTTGATATAATGGTGATGTATAAATCAGGGCAATTGCTGTATCTTTAGGTATGATGTTGGAAATCATTATATAAAAAACGTCATTGCGAGGAACGAAGCAATCCCCGATGAGCAGAGCCGCTCTGTATAGTTTGGGATTGCTTCGTTCCTCGCAATGACGAATTTTTGAACGCATCCTCAGGGCATCATGACGTACAGTCGACTCACCCGGTCTACGCTTTGCTGGACCACCCTCTCTCCGGCTACGCCGCAAAGAGGGTTAGAAAAATAAAAGAATCCCCTCTTTACGCTTGCGTAGAGAGGGGGTGACAAGCGCAGCGATGTCGGGGTGAGTCAATACCGTAGCTGAGATGTAATATCTCAATAATTAAAGTAATATGAACAGGCTATCAGTAGATACATTAAACCAAAACTGGCTGTTTAAATACAAGCTGTACCATATCCCGTTTTGGTGTGTGTACCATTATTTTTGGTTCACTATTGCGGTGGCTAACCCTGTGGCTGCGGCCAAATCCATGTTCTTTTCGGCTTATAGTGTCAAGATCCTGTTTTATGTGGCATTCCAGGCACTGGCGGTATATTTTAACTTGTACTACCTGATGCCGAGGTACATGAAAAAGGGCAGTCTCACGCAATATGTTATCTATCTTTCTTTAACCGTTATCTGCGCATCATCCTTTATCAACGGCGGTTATTACTTAAGCGCCTTTTTCGCGGGCTGTTCGGTTAAAAAAATGTTCGGGGTTGATCCTTCCGATTTTGCATCATTTTATAATACGTCGTTCCCCTCTACCGTCGCCAGCATGACGTTGGGCATGAGCATCAAGCTCACTAAAAACTGGCTGCAAACCCAGCATCGCCAGCAACTGCTCGAAAAAGAAAAACTGGAAACCGAGCTTAAATTCCTGAAATACCAGTTTAACCCGCATTTCCTTTTCAACAGCATTAACTCTATATTTTTCCTCATCCACAAAAACCCGGGCATGGCCTCGGCCTCGCTGGCTAAGTTTTCAGAACTGCTGCGCTATCAGCTGTATGAATGTAATGATCATCAGATCCCGTTAGGAAAAGAAGTCACCTATCTCGAAAACTTTATTGAACTGGAAAAGCTCAGGCAAAACAATAATGTGCATGTTACTTTTGAGGCCGATGAACCCCTGCCGGACCATTTAGGCATAGCCCCTTTTATCCTTATGACCTTTGTAGAAAATGCTTTTAAGCATGTATCAAAAGATGCGGAATCACCTAACTGGATTGGTATTAAACTGGGACTGGCAGGCAACCAGCTTGATTTTTACGTAGCCAACAGCACATCCACCCAACCGGAAACCGAGGTAGTGAATTACAGCGGCATCGGCCTGAAAAATGTAAAACGCCGGCTCGACCTGATCTACCCCGAACTTCATAAACTGGAGATCCAAAATACCGCAAACCGCTTTGAAGCGCACCTGCAACTAACATTGGCCGAACTGGAACAATCGGCCACCACCCTACAAATGGCTTCCCTATGATGAACTGCGTAATAATTGACGACGAACCATTAGCCCGCGAAGGGTTAGCCAGCTACGTACGCGAGGTTGATTTCCTGAATTTAACCGGCACCTGCGAGAACCCACTTGAGCTGATCAAGTTACTTGACCGGCAGGCTATCGACCTGATATTCCTGGATATCCAGATGCCGAAGATGAACGGCATTGATTTTTTAAAGATCATGCAAAAGCCCCCCATGGTGATCATCACTACGGCTTACCCCAGCTACGCCCTGGAAGGCTTTCAATTGAATGTGCTCGATTACCTGCTGAAACCCATCACATTCGATCGCTTTTTTAAATCGGCCAATAAGGCTAAAGACTATCACCGCCTGCTTAACAATTCGGCCCAGCCAGGCGCACCGAAAACAGAAGCCGATGAGGGTTACTTCTTCATTAAATGCGGCAATAAGTACGAAAAGATCTATTTTGACGAGATCCTGTACGTTGAGGGCATGCAAAACTATGTGACCATTTTCACCACAAAAGGCAAATACATTACACTGTTAAACCTCAAAAGCCTGGAGCAAAATTTAGATAGTAAATTGTTTATCCGTGTGCATAAATCGTACATCGTATCAACCGGTAAAATTGATGGCATTGAGGGGAACGATATTTTTATCGGACAGCACCGCATCCCCATCAGTCGCAATTACCGTGAGCAGGTGATCCAGCAGGTTGTTGCCAATAAACTATGGGATAAAATAAAATTTTCCTGATATATTTATATCAGTTTTAAACCTTTATCAGCATAAAGCCATGGCCAAAAACACCAACCAAACTATCGAAACTGAAGCAAATGTTAGCGATTTTATCAACACTGTTGAAGATGAAACCAAACGCAGTGATGGTTTCAAGATCATTGAACTGATGCAGGAGGTAACTGGTCTTGAAGCAAAAATGTGGGGACCGGCAATTGTTGGTTTCGGCAGCTATCACTATAAATCTGAAGCCGGTCGTGAAGGTGATGCCCCGCTGGTGGCTTTTTCTCCCCGTAAAAGCTCCTTCAGCTTATACCTTTCGGGCTATGACGGAAAAGTTCAGCTGCTGGAAAAGTTAGGAAAGCATAAACAAAGCGGCGGCTGTACACATATTGTTAAACTGGCCGATGTGGATACTGAAGTACTAAAACAACTGATCAAAGGGGCATTTGAAAAGGCCAAGACATTGCATAAGGGTTAATTGCCGTTTGGTTTTAACCAACGGCTATGAATATCCTGCAGATTTAAAATGTAGAGACGCATCACATGCGTCTCCCGCATGTAAATTCCTGGAGTTAATGATCACAAAGCGGCTTGTCCTATGGGAGACGCATGTGATGCGTCCCTACATAAAAACTTCTCAGACAAAATCTTAGTAGCTCCTAACAAAGCCCCTTTATCAATTTCCCTAATACCCTAAAACTCTCCTCCACCACATCATCAAAAGTTAAACCGAAACTGATGCGGATAAAATTGTTAAAACGCCCGTCAACACTGAAGATTTGGCCGGGGGCTATACTGATGTTGTGCTCCATAGCCAATTGATAAAGCTCAAAAGCATTTACCTTTTTATCCAGTTCAACCCAAAGCGCATAGCCGCCCTGCGGCCTACTTATTTTTGTACCCTGCGGAAAATGCGTTGCTATAGCCTGCGTGTACCGCAGGCATTGGGTATAAAGCGCCTTACGCAGGTGCCTCATATGCAGATCATACCGCCCGGTTTCAAAAAAGTGACCTATTGCTGCCTGTGTAGGCGTTGCCGAGGCAATAGAATGCATCATTTTAATATTCAGTACCTGTTCTTTAAACCTGCCGGGGATGCACCAGCCAACCCTGTACCCCGGCGCTATTGATTTGGAAACCGACGAGCATAGGATCACCAGGTCCTCTTTATCATAGCTTTTACAGGTTCGCGGGCGGCTTTTGCCGAAATAGATCTCGCCGTAAATATCATCCTCAATTAAAGGTATTTGCTTCTTGGCAAGCATGTGCACCAATTGTTGCTTGCGCTCATCGGCCATGCAAATGCCCGTGGGGTTGCTGAAATTGGTAACAAATAGGCATACTTTTACCGGCACTTCCTCCAGCGCCCGCTCCAGGTATTCAAGGTCGAGGCCCGTATCGGGATTAACCGGGATCTCCAATACTTTCAGGTCGAGGCTCAGCATCACATTGAAAATACCAAAGTAAGTAGGGCTTTCAATGGCGATGGTGTCACCGGGTTTGGTGAGTGCCCGCAGGCAAAATATCAAAGCTTCCAGGCAGCCTTGCGTGGTTACAACATCGTCTTCGGTAATATTGCCACCCCAATTAAAAGCGTTTTTTGCCACCTGTTTGCGTAACGCCATATTACCCTGCGGGTTTTCATAAGTGATATTTCCAGTGGGACTGTTGCGGATCGACTCCATCATAGATTTGCTTAGCTTAGCCAACGGGATCAAACTCAGCGGCGGCGATGAGCGTGACAATTGCAACACACTATCTTCAGACATGTTGCGGTAAACCATGGCTATCATTTCGGCAACGCTGGCCTCCCCTGCTTTTTTTACAGGTAGCTTTGCCTCGGGTACACTCGTAAAACGGGCAGGCAGGTATTTCACATAATAGCCCGATTTGGTGCGGGCTTCAATCAAACCCATGTTCTCCAGCTCAACATAAGCTTTATAAGCTGTACTCAGGCTGATGCCCTGCTCCTGGCTTAGCATCCTTACGGACGGCAGCTTGTCGCCCGGTTTAAGCAGGTTTTGTTTGATCTGCTTTTCAATGCGGGAGGCTATCTGGGCATATAAGAAATCATGATCTGTGCTAACTACCGGGCTTTCCATACAAAAATCTGTTATGCTCAAAAATAATAAAACTGCATCTGTTTTGCTATTTTGTTATGCTTTTATTTTGTATCGATAAATAATTAAGCACATGGAACTACAGGTTATCGATTATCAGCCGCAGCACGCCCCCTACTTTGAAAAGTTTAACAAGGCATGGCTTGAAGAGTATTTTACCGTTGAGCCTTTTGACAAATGGGTGTTGGAAAACCCCGACGAGGCCATCATCAAAACAGGCGGCAGTATTTATTTTGTCACTTCAAACCAAAAAATTATTGGCACCGTCGCGCTGCGATATATTGAAGAGGGTGTTTACGAGCTTACCAAAATGGCGGTAGATAAAGGTCATCGCGGAGCAGGTGCCGGTCAGTTTTTATGCCAGGCCGGTATTGATAAAGCCCGGGAACTGGGTGTAAAAAAGCTCATATTATTTTCAAGCAGGGTACTTGAAAACGCCATCCACATTTACCGAAAATTGGGTTTTACTGAAATACCGGTTGAGCCCGGCACTTACAAACGTGCCGATATCATGATGGAAATAAATTTTATAAATAACTAATAGCTTTTTTATTTTTTGTAGAGACGCATCACATGCGTCTCTCTAAGGACAAGCCGCTTTGCTATCTTCAACCGTTTAGCATGCGGGAGACGCATGTGATGCGTCTCTACATTAAAAATCAAATTAATCAGCCTCTCAACTTTATGAAAAATATATTAACCGAACAGGAAGTACAGCAGCTACGGGCTGAAACCCGCGGCACAACAAAAACTATCCATTTTAACAATGCCGGTTCATCCCTGCACCCCGATGTGGTGGTTGATACAGTAATTGACTACCTGTACGAAGAAGCCCAAAACGGCGGCTACGAAACAGAATACACTTACCGCGAAGAACTCGAAAACACCTACAGCCTCATAGCCCGGCTCATTAATGCCCATAAGGATGAAATTGCCGTTGTTGAAAATGCCAGCATTGGCTGGTGGCTGGCCTTTAACGGTATTGATTTTAAACCCGGTGATGAGATCATTACCTGCGAAATGGAATACGTGACCAACCTGATAGGCTTACTGCACGCCAAAAAAACTTACGGTGTTGTGTTTAAAGTGATCCCTAATGATGAGCATGGTAATTTTCAGTTGCAGGCCTTGGAAGATGCCATTTCTGAAAGAACAAAGCTGATAGCCGTAACCCATATCGCTTCAACTGCAGGGAGCATGATTCCCGTGGTTGAAATAGGAAAAATAGCACAAAGACATAACATATTATACCTGCTCGATGCCTGCCAAAGTGCGGGCCACGTACCGCTGGATGTTCAGGAGATAGGCTGCGATATGCTGGCAGTTACCGGCAGGAAATACCTGCGTGCACCCCGGGGAACAGGATTTTTATATGTAAAGAAAGAGATTCAGGATAAGTTGAAACTGTTTTTCCTGGATGGATTTACTACGCAATGGGTAACCGAAACCGACTTTAAACCCCGCGACGATGCCCGCCGTTTTGAGGTTTATGAAAAAAGTCGCGCCTTAACCCTTGGTCTTGGTAAAGCGGTTGAATATGCCCTCAACATTGGTGTTGAGCGTAGCTGGCAGCACATCCAGCATTTAGCCGGTTTGCTACGCGAAAAACTTAAAGAAGTTAACGGCATAACCGTTCATGATTTTGGTGGCCAGCTATGCGGCATCGTAACTTTTTCAGTAGATGGAACGGATGCTGCAACAGTAAAAAATAAACTGGCCGAAAAGCATATCAATGTATCGGTTGGCAAGGCGGTATCAACCCTCATCTACATGAATAAAAACCACCTGAGCAATGTTGTAAGGGCCTCAGTGCATTATTATAATACGGAGGAAGAGATCGGGATCTTATGCGGGGCTTTGGAGGAGATGATATAAAAAAACAACCGTCATTGCGAGGCACGAAGCAATCCCCTATCAGTAGGTTGGCTCTGTATAGTTCGCGATTGCTTCGTACCTTATAATGGCGTGATTGTAAGTTGTTGATTATCAATAGTGTTTTTTTTAACACGTCATCACATTTTTTTTCAGGATTTCCCTGATGGTTACTCGCAATGACGACTTTTTATTTATTGCTTGTGGACGGTGTTATTTTCTCGCAAAGGCGCGAAGACGCAAAGCTTTTTCTTAGCGCCTTCGCGCCTTTGCGAGCTTATATTTATTAATGCAGGTCCCTTAAAACTTAACAACAAGTAATCTCCCCAATAACTATATTAGCACTTTCATAACTACCTATTGAAAGCAATTCACGATAAAGCAGGCGAGTTTTTATTAGGCCTGAAAGAACCACAGGATGATTTTTTGTGCAAACCTGCCCAGTTTTCAGAATACACGGTTTACTTTATTCCTGAAGGACAGGGCACCTTTCATGCCGACTTTGGCGCTTTTGCTTTTACAGGCCCGGTTTTGTTGTTCTCAACCCCACTGCAGGTTATTTATATCGATGATTGCCAGGTAACCAAAAGCAATATCATCCAGTTCCACAGTGATTTTTATTGCATCGAATATCACCGGGAAGAAGTAGCCTGTAATGGTTTGCTCTTCAACAATATCTACCTCGATCCGGTAGTAGTATTAACCGAACGGGAAGCTAAGATCTTTGAACTTTTATTGGGACAGATAGACGACGAGTTTATGCAGCCCGCTCCCTCGGATATTGTGTTGCGTGCTTTCCTGCAATTATTTTTAGCTAAAGCCAGTACCATTAAAATGAGCGCTATCACCACCCGGCAGGATAAGCCCGAAAAAGACGAGCTGATGGAACGCTTCCGCCAGTTGCTGGACCAGCATTATCTTGATCTGCATAAACCTTCTGACTATGCATCTTTACTGGCCGTATCGCCGGATACCTTCACCCGGCGTTGCAGCAAATATTTCCACAAATCGCCTTCGCAACTCATCCAGGAACGGCTGATCCTCGAGGCCAAAAAGCAGCTTCACCTAACCCGGCAAAGCATTAAAGAAATAGCCTACAACCTTAAATTCCAGGACGAGTTTTATTTCAGCAGAGTATTTAAAAAGTTCACCAAGGTATCTCCCCAAACTTTTCGCGATAAAACAGGAATTTCCATCGTAGCGGATTTGTACAAATAAAACCCTTTTTTGTCCATGTTCCGGCGCTTCGTACTGCTGTAATTTTGCTTCATCAAAAAACAACAGTATGAAAACTTCAATCATAAACACCATAGCCGGCCTTGATCAGCTTGGCAAAAAAGCCGTTCGCTTCGGCATCGTAGTCGTATTTCTTTGGATAGGCGGTCTTAAATTTTTCACTTATGAAGCCGATGGCGTTGTGCCTTTTGTAGCCAACAGCCCGGTGATGTCATTCTTTTACAACCACCCAACCGAATACAAAAAACACATGAACAAAGAAGGTGAACTGATAGCCGCCAATCATCAGTGGAATATCGAAAATAACACCTATGGCTTCTCGACCGGTCTGGGTATTATGTTGGTAACACTTGGCATTTTGGTTGCACTTTATAAAGTAACTCCAATACCCAGTATGATAGCCAGTATCCTTATTTTCATCATGACATTGAGTACACTATCCTTTTTAATAACCACGCCCGAAAGCTGGGTGCCGCATTTAACCGATAACCAATGGGGCTTCCCTTACCTGTCAGGTCGCGGCCGTTTGGTTATTAAGGATATCGTGATCCTTGGCGGCGCTATCATTACCATGAGCGAAACCGCGCAGCTTTATCTTAAACGTAAATCAACAAGTAAATAATCTTAAACCAGCATATAATCATGAAAACCACCGAAGAAATAAAAGAACAATTAGCCAATAAGTTTTTAACCGGACTAAAAAACCGCGACTGGCAGCTTATGCGTTCGGCCCTCGCCGACGATGTTACCTGGACGCTGCCGGGAACAAGCTTGTTATCAGGTCCGGCTGTTGGTGCGGATGCCGTAATAAAACGGGCTAACCAGTTGCGTGATTTTGGGGTGATGGTTCAGCTGAATCATATTTTATATGGATTAGACAGCGTTGCCCTGTCGCTCCACAATACCGCCAGCCGCGGCGATCTGATATTGGATGAGCAGGTAGCCATAGTGTGTGATATTAATGATGGCAAGATCAGCCGGATAGTTACCCATTTAAGTGATGTGGAAGGAATCAATAAGTTTTTTGTTGAAGGGGTGATTTAAAAATGGATGTCATGCTGAGCCTGTCGAAGCATCGTGGGCCGGGCCTCTGTGCGCGACCCTTCGACAAGCTCAGGGTGACAGGCCTTTTTCACGCGATGCCATTTCGCCTCCATTTACCAACTCCCTATGGCACTTTTTTTTACACCGTTTCTAAGTTAACTTTGAGCCAAATCACTACATCGTACATGAAATATTTTATTGCACTTTTATTCACCCTCTTCATTGGCCAATATAGCTTCGCTCAAAACCATAAGGCACAAATAGCCGAATTTCGTAAAGGCTATATGGACGACTTTTTAAAAGATCCCCGCTCTCCCCTAAAAAAAGAAGACCTGGAATTTCTTCATTTTTATGATGCCGACAGCACTTACCGCATTACTGCCAAAGCAGAGTTGCTGACTAATCAGTCGGCTTTTATTATCCCTACATTCAGCGGTAGCGGTAGCCAATATGTTAGATATGCCTTGCTTTCTTTTACGCTGAAAGGCAAGCCGATGCAGTTAACCATTTACAAAAGCATCGCGCTGTCGCAAAACCCGGCGTTCAGCAGTTACCTGTTCCTGCCATTTACTGATGCTACCAACGGCTCGGAAACTTACGGCGGTGGCCGCTATATCGACCTTACTACCAAAGACATTAAAA
>NZ_DASVOB010000426.1:0-16360 GCF_036383575.1 Mucilaginibacter sp. | reverse complement strand
GCCCTATCACCCGTTCACCAAAATGCTCCCTGAGACGCGCGCCAAGATATTCGGCCTGGTTATAGAGGACATCGGGATTTTTATGCTTGATATCGAGGTTAATAATGCGATAGAACGGCGGGTATTTGAAACTTTTCCGTTCTTCCATTTCCGTGAAATAAAGATCGGCATAGTTGTTATCAATTACCTGTTTTAACACGCGGTGATAAATATCATAGGTTTGTACTACTACCTTCCCCTGTTTGCCCCGGCGACCTGCCCTGCCGCTTACTTGTGCCAGCAATTGATAACTACGCTCGTTGGCCCTGTAGTCAGGAAATTTCAGCAAGCTATCGGCATTGATAATACCTATCAACGTTACATCTGAAAAGTCAAGTCCCTTGGCTACCATTTGGGTGCCAACAAGGATGTCAATTCTTTTTTCTTCCAGATCATTAAGGATGGTTTGCAATGAATTTCTCGACCGTGTGGTATCCAGATCCATCCGGGCTATCCGGGCTTCAGGTAGTAAAACACTCAGCTCATCCTCAATTTTTTCGGTACCAAAACCTTTATACTCCAAATGGGTTGATCCACAAGCCGGGCAAATGGATGGCGTATCTTCTTTATAACCACAATAGTGACAATGCAGTTTACCACTGCTTTTATGATAGGTAAGGCTTACATCGCAATTGATACATTTTGGAGTATAAGCACATACTTTGCACATCAGGATAGGTGCATAGCCTCGCCTGTTCTGGAACAAGATCACCTGCTCTTTATTTTCAAGTGCCTGTTTTATACCCTCCATCAACACACTGGTAAAATGCGATTGGATAGTTTTTTGTTTGGTTTCATGCGCAATGCTTACCACCTGCACATCCGGCAGCTCAACGCCGCCAAAGCGTTCGGTCAGCTCTGCAAAGCCATATTTATGTGTGCGGGCATTGTAATAGCTTTCAAACGATGGCGTGGCCGAACCTAAAAGCACTTTACCCTGGTGCATATTCGCTAAAAAGATAGCAGCATCGCGGGCATTATAGCGCGGTGCAGGTTCAAATTGTTTGTATGATGTTTCGTGTTCTTCATCAACAATGATCAAGCCCAGATCTGCAAAAGGCAAAAACACTGATGAACGTGCACCGAGCACAATCTTATACTCGCCGCTTAAAACTTTCTGCCAAACCTCCACCCTTTCGTTATCATTAAACCGCGAATGATAAACACCGATATCGCCGCCAAAATACAGCCGCAACCGTTCAATAATATGGGTGGTAAGCGCTATTTCGGGCAGCAGGTAAAGCACCTGTTTTCCGCTCTGTATGATCTCTTCTATCAACCTCACATACAACTGTGTTTTGCCCGATGAGGTTACGCCATGCAGCAGCGTTACATCTTTTTCCCTGAACTGCTCCTGAATACTTTGCAGTACTATCGTTTGCTGTTCGCTTAATTCAAAGTTATCGCCAACTTCATCGTCTTCTTCAAAATGCAGGCGGCTAACGCTCCTGTCTTCCGAAAAGAAGATCTCCTTTTCAATCAGCGATTTGATACTTGATTCACCGGCCCCGCTCTCTTCAATAAGTTCGTTTTTGGTGATGTTTTTTGAATGACGGGACAGTTTGATATAAGCCAGTAAAGCATCGGCCTGTTTAGGCGCCCGTTTTTCCAGTATCGGGAACAGCTCCCGTAAATTGTCCTGGTTAGTATAAACCGGGTTAAGCGTAATGAAAGTACGTTTACGCGGCTTATAACGCTCGCTTACCTCTTCAGATATATTGATAATGTTTTTCTCAAACATCATCTTCAATATCGGCATTACGGTTTTCTGCCCCAGTAGCTTGGTAATATCGCTTATCGTAAGCTCGGGCTGAATTTCAAGAGCCTCAACAATTAGAAACTCCTTGTCATGAAGCGTAGTCTTATCTATCTCATACTCCCTGTTAAGTACAATACGAGTTTCGCTGGCCAGTTTTAGCGCTGATGGCAGCGAGGCGTTCATAACTTCGCCAATATTACACATATAGTAATCAGCCAGCCATTGCCAAAACTCAAGCTGTTTAGGGGTTACAACCGGGCGATCATCAAGAATTTCGATAATATATTTGGCCTCGTACTTTTCTGGGGCCAGTTTGCTGATCTCTTTAACAATAGCCGTATAAAGCTTGCTTTTACCAAACTGTACCACCACCCTTTTGCCTATGGCAATAGCATTGTTTTGATCATAAGGTACCCGGTAAGTGTAGTTTTTTGAAATAGCCAGAGGCAAAATCACTTCGGCAAAAAGCGTTTCACGGTCGGTATGTTCAATTTCGGCAAACTCTAACATGTTTGATTATTTGTTGCGGATGGCAGCCAATGCCAGCATCAGCCAGCCTAATATGAACAATAAACCACCGATAGGTGTAACCGGGCCCAGCTTAATCAGCCAGTTCCAGCCCAGCAAATCGCGGCATGAAAGCAGGTAAAGCGACCCTGAAAAAAGAATGATGCCAAAAGTAAAAAGATAATGCGCGGCAGATATCAACCCTCCGTCCCTTTTACCTGCAAAAGCAGCCAGGAACAATAAGGCAAAAACATGGTAAAAGTTATATTGAACAGCAGTATGCCAAACCTCAAGTTGCGCAGGTGTTAACACAGCCTTCAATCCGTGTGCTCCAAAAGCGCCGGTAATAACGGCCAGCATACCTAAAAACGAAGCGGTAATAATTATTTGTTTGTTCATGCAGATATAAAAAGCTAAGTTAACCAATTGAAAGTATTACTTTAACGCCGTGGGGTAAAATTCTATATTTGCTGCACACCCCTGCTATGAAACGACTGATAGTAACCACTATATTTTTAATTATAGCTACCGTGCTTATAACGGTATTATATTTTAAAAATCTGAGTCCGCCGGGAGTGCGTACAGGACAGGTTATGCATGCTATACCTGATAATGCCGTAGCAGTTTTTGAGTTTACTAATGAAAAGGGATTTTACGAGATTTTTGCAGGCAACCATTTATTAGGTGCTTTTGTCGGCCATGATAAGTTGAATGAGCTTGACACCCTTCGTAAACTATTCATTGCCTCCCCACAGCTTGACCAATTTTTCAACGGTCAGAATATTTTCATTTCTCTTCACCCAACCAATAATGACGAGATTAGCCTGCTTGTAACTACCTCGGCATCAAAAACATTTTCCACAGCAACGCTTGACCATTTGACCAGGGATACCAAAAACGCTTTACAAATAGCGCCGATGCAAATAGCCACGAGCCAGGGATATAATATTTTTGTGAAGCCGCTTAACAAACATTTTTATATCATAAAAACGGGCGACAATATATTTTCGGGCAGTTTTTCAAAAGACCTGGTTGATCATAGCGCCATATACCAGCAGGATAAAGGCCATAACGGCTTTGTACCGATGCCAGAGCAGCAAAACGCTAATTCGCTTGCCAATCTTTACATTAATTACAACCAGCTTAACACGCTTTTTGATCAGTTGTTCCTGAATAAAACTACCGATCTTTTCAAGAGTTTCAGAATGTTACCGGCCTATGCGGCATTAAACCTAAATTATAAAAGCGATGCGCTGATGTTTAACGGGTTTACCACCAAACAAAATAACGCAACCAGCTATTTAAACATATTTGCAGCCCAGCAACCGGTCGAAAATCATTTAAAAGATATTTTCCCGGCTACAACTGCCTACAGCACAAGCTTCGCTGTTTCAGATCCTAAAAAGTTTGAAGCCGACCTTTCGCAATGGCATGATAAAGCAGGCGTAGGTAAAGAAAAAAATGAGCTCTTAAACAAAGTAAAATCAGAAGCGGGCTTGTATATAAAACCCGAGTTTGAAAAACTGCTCGGCAATGAGTTTGCGATAGTTACAACACGCTATTTTGAAAAATTTGCCATTATATCTGTTAAGGATGGTTCAAGGCTGTTTCCGCTGATGATGAACATCAGTAATATGGTTACCGATAAAGTTGGTCAGTTTAATTATGAAAAACTGCCTTTCTTTTTATTGGGTGATGCATTCAGCATTTTCAAAAAGCCCTACTTTATGATCATTGACAACTACCTTATACTCGCTACATCAGTATCCGAACTGGAAAGTTATAATGACACCTACTTCAACCGCAAATTCATCGGTAAAACAGATCAGTATACACAATTTGATAATTTACTGGCCGAAAGAAGCAATGTGGCTTTTTTTATCAACTTTAAAAACACCCAACCGGTATTAAAGCGAGATTTAAAAAAGCCGTTTTACGATGCTTTTGAAAACAGCGATCCCGGCTGGAAAAATTATTACGGAGCAGCCTTCCAGCTCACTGCATCTGATAAAAGTTTTTATACCAATTTTTGTATGCGTTTAAATGCTCCTGATACAAGCGCAGCAAAAAAATAAATTTATTGTGTGTTTACACAACAATAACTGTTCGATTTCGTAGAACAATACAAACAGAAATTTGTAATAAATTTTACCGGCATCAACTTTAATCTATCTTTGGATAGTTCGGGGTTTAAGCATGTGAGCTATAATATGAATAAGATCTTTACTATTCTTTTTTTAACACTTTGTTCTTTATCCGTATCGGCTCAACAATTTTCGCAATATAACACCGGTACCCTTTATGATTCGTTTGAAAACCCGTCACAAAGGGCCTTTATTCCCGATTCCAGCAGGCAGATAGCATTTAATTTTTTTGTTCCTAATTTCGATGCCAATTTCTATATAACCGGGCACATACAACAGCCGCTCAAAAGCCGGGCGTTTGGTAATCCTCCATTTTATAACACTTCATCACTCAAGATAGGCCAAAATGCTTTAAACCATTTTAATGTTAACGGCAATGCTTATGCGGTAATGCTTAAGTTTTTCAGCAGCCTGAACGGCAATGTTGAAATGGGCTTTTCGGCGCAAACCAGGATAGAGAGCAAAGGCCTGGTCACTGATGAATCTGTTGCTTTTCTTGACGGCCCCTCAAATTTTGCTTATAACAACTATGATAATATATTCAACAACCATTACATGGTGCAGATGTATGATCAGTTAGGTTTTACTTACCGGGAGCAGGTTGCTAAACAACTGTCAATAGGTTTCAAGCTGAGCTACCTTTCAGGTATTCAATACAATAAAATAGATGTAGATCAGTCGAGCCTGCAAATTAACCGGGACCTGGCAGATCCTAACAACGACAATGCCGACGTTTACATGAAAGGCAAGTATTACAGGAGTTATGTACCGGGCAGGTTAAATGGCCGCGATTTTTTACCAACACTCCGCAATCCGGGAGCTTCGATTTCAATGGGTGCAACCTACCGAACGGAAGATGGGATACTTATACAAGGCAATATAAAGGACCTGGGCTTTATCCACTGGAACAAGCGCTCAACCATTACTAATTTTGACAACACAACAAATATAGAGGATATCACATCCGAGCACCGTGAAAAAAGCATTTATAATGCTGTATATGATCTGTTCAGGGGCAATGGCCAGGTTACTTCCTTTAACACAAAAACCAATGCAAAAGCCGAGTTAAGCGTATCTAAAAGTTACTGGCTTGATGATGATAAAACATTCAGGTATTTCCCAACCGTTGTAGCTCAAAAGGAAATGTTTTACCCTGGGTTTACGGGCGCATGGGTTAACTCCGTACAAAAAAATAATCTTATAGCTACCTTAACAGCCACCTACGATGATTATAAACTATTTAACCTCGGAGCACAGATCATGTTAAAATCGGCTAATACGGAATTTTTTATCGGCTCAGAGCGCTTGATCAATACGGGCCGTTTTACTTTAGCTACTTTAAATAATACCACTCAAATAAACCACATAGGCAACTATACAGGCGCCGATATCTTCCTGGGCTTTTCGCTCAAATTTGGACGGGTAATTGAGCACCCAATGAACTCCAGCTACGTCCCAATGGGTGAAAAGGGATTTTTCGGGCGCTTATTCGGCCGTATCTTTAAAACCAATAATTAAAGCGCTTTTTTGCCGGCTATAAAATCCTTCAGGTAATAAGGCTCATAATAAGCCACATCTTCAAAAGCGCCATCAGCAAACTTTTGCGCTGCCTTTTGTGTAAGGTATGTTGCCGAGTTTATAAAACCATCTAAAAACTTAGCATTGGGATTGCCGCTTAAAACGTTTTTACACTTTTCGGCACCGTCGCCAAAAAAGATGATCTTGTTGTTTTTTAAATGATCGGCAAAGCTATTCTCATCAATAATATCGGCAGCGGTTGCACGTACCCTATTGCCTTCGCTGTCAAATAAGGCAGTGTAAACCTCCATTCTGCGAGCATCTATCATCGGGCATAACAGTGTGTTACTTTCTTCAAAAAAACCGGGGTTATTAATAACACCATAAGCCATAGCCTCCAGAGTTTCAATAGCTATCAATGGCTTATCAAGAGCAAAACACAATCCTTTAGCGGTAGATACACCTATCCTTAAACCGGTGTATGAACCAGGGCCACTGCTTACAGCAATAGCATCAAGATCATTATAACTTATTCCGGCCTTATTCAGCAGTTCATCGATATACAATGTAATAACCTCGGCATGGATATTACGGGCATTTATTTCCTTAAAACCCAAAACCTCGCCATAACGGGCAAGGGCTACTGAGCAGGATGTTGTTGCTGTTTCTATTTGAAGTATCAGGCTCATATTACAAATTTATGGCACGGGATCATGCCCATGACCGCCCCAGGGGTTACAACTGACAATGCGCTTAATGGTTAACCAACCGCCTTTAAACGCGCCGTGCTTTTTGATGGCTTCTACACCGTATTGCGAACAGGTTGGCGTATACCGGCACGATGCGGCTGAAAGCGGAGATATAAAATATTGGTAAAACTTGATTAGTATGATAAATATCCCACCTACTATTGCTTTTAAAAACCGGGCAATTGCATCCATACGCTTTTTTGTTAACTGGTCGTAACCTGTACTGTAGCAGCTGATAACTCATTGCCAAGCTGAGCAAGCAGCTTCAGCATTTTTTTCTCAATGAAAAGGTATGGCTCAACTTCTTTACCTACGTAACCTACCGAAATAAGGACTCTTTTATCTGATTGCTGCAGGATATTATAAAGCTGTTGTTGTTTATGAAGCCTGTAGGCCTCACGCATTAACCTCTTTAGTAAGTTACGGTCAACAGCGTGCTTATAACGCCTTTTGGGAACGGAAAAAAGAATTTGCGCAGGATGAAGCTGAGGCTCAGGATTAACAAGCCAGGATACCCGGAAGGGATAACATAAAAAAGAAGAACCGTTATGAAAAAGCTTATCAATAAGCCTCTTGTTACATAACCGTTCTTCTTTTTTAAAAGTATACATAGTTGCCATTTTTGAACCGAAGGATAAAGCAGATAAGCGGTTCCAAACCCTTATAAATAAGGGCAGGGCAACCTCAATTATGCTTTGTGTCTGCCTTCGTCAGAAACAGTTAACCTTTTTCTGCCTTTAGCTCTTCTGGCTGCTAATATTCTCCTACCGTTAGCAGTTGACATGCGTTCACGGAAACCGTGTTTATTTCTTCTTTTTCTTTGAGAAGGCTGAAACGTTCTTTTCATGGCTATATTTTATTCTATTCGTCTTTTTAAAACAAGAGCGCAAATGTAGTTATTTTATTTAATAATTCAAATACTATTTTTTGTATTTATAACAACATCGGCGTACCTGCTCAACAGCAGCAAATTAGCAGTTTTTTATTGACAATAACTAATTGATCTGCGATATTTTTGATCCGGATTACAATCCTGGCTAACTACACAGCCTGTCAGTTTGAACCTGTCGATGACTCGTGCGTAGAGGCCCAACCCACTATACTTCGATAAACTCAGTATGACACCCTTTTTAAGTTGTCATGGGTAGAGTTAAAGCCCAGCGTGAAATGATAAAGCGGAGAAGCCTTACGAAGTTTTAAAAACTTCGTAAGGCTTGATTCTACAACTTATCATAGGTAGCTCGTCGAAGCATAGTTATTGAAAAGGGATAGCGTATGATCCGCTATTTTTCAAGCTGGCTGTAACAGGATAAATATTGTTAAGCAAGGATACCATTTCGGTTTTGCCGGCATCTTTAGCGTAATCCACTGCGGTTTTATTTTGTTTATCCTTGATCTTGATGCTTGCACCATGCTCCAGCAAACCTTTTACTACATCCGTCTTACCTTCGCTCACTGCCAACATCAGGGCGGTAACGCCATTGCTGTTACGGTTGTTGATATTGGGATAATAATGCAGCAACTGGCCAACTATTTCGGCATTGCCGTTTTTACTGGCGATCATTAAGGCAGTGTTTCCTTCCTTATCTTTATAATCTACTTTAACATCAGCTTGCAGGATCAGGTTCATGATCCTGCTTTGGTTATTTTTAACTGCAACAAGTAAAGGCGTATCGCCATTTTCGTCTTTCACATTTACGTTAGCACTCTTGTTCAGCAAAAATTTAACCCCGGGGGTATCATTGGCCTGGATAGCTGTAAAAATGTTTTGAGCGAAGATCGGCATTGAACATACAGACATCAGGAACAACAGGGTAAGTTTCTTTTTCATTAATAATCAATTGTTTAGTGGCCGAAGCCGGTTAATAAATTATCGCAATTAACAAAAAAAACATTACCCTAATTTTAACAGGACCGTGTTGGTTGAGACGCAAAACACGCGCAGAAAAACTTATATTTTCTTAGCATTTAAATTATAATATCATAATTTTCAGAAAAAATGAACGGAATGAACTAAACAACTTGCAGCGTATTTCCTGGAATAAACGAGCAGTTAAACCAAAGATTAATTATTAGTTTATCTCCATAAACCATTAAGGAATATTAGCTGACATTACCATGACAATAAAAACTAAAAAACATTAAACAGAATAGCTCTGAAGCATTTGCAAAATGTAAATTCAACCTTTTTATATCGACAAATGAAATTAGCCATCGCGATACTTTTGATATTCTTATCTACTATTACCAAGGCCCAGGAGTTATCCGCAAGCCATTATAAAATATACAGCACATCAGCAAAAAAACTCATCACGCCGGATGATATTATTAATGATATGGCCAATGCCGATGTGCTTTTCTTTGGCGAAGAGCATAATGATTCAACAGCCCACTATCTTGAATTTACCTTATTTAAAAAGCTCGCAGAAAAATATCCTCAAAAAACTGCGCTTTCCATGGAGATGTTCCAAACTGACTGCCAACTTGTTTTAAACGAATACCTCACCGGC
The DNA here is from genome assembly GCF_036383575.1 of Mucilaginibacter sp. Classification (GTDB taxonomy): domain Bacteria; phylum Bacteroidota; class Bacteroidia; order Sphingobacteriales; family Sphingobacteriaceae; genus Mucilaginibacter. The sequence goes on along the minus strand of NZ_DASVOB010000426.1, from coordinate 7,134 downwards.
CTCATCCGTGAAAAAAACCTGGTCACCGATGCCCGAACCTGGCCGAATTATAAAGATTATAAGCCAATGGTTGAACTGGCTAAAACCAATCACCTGCCGGTGATTGCAGCCAATGCTCCTACCCGTTATACCAATATGGTTACACGCGGTGGCCTCGATATTTTAAAGCAGCTTGACGCCCAGGCAAGAAGCTACCTTGCACCTTTGCCTATTGATACAGCTACAGGGGCCTATTATGATAAATTCGCTAAAATAATGGGAGGCCATGCTTCAATGCCGGGCATGCAGATCTATCAGTCGCAAAATCTTTGGGATGCTACCATGGGCTGGTCGATAACAAAGTTCCTGAAAAACCATACCGGTTTTAAAGTGCTGCAACTAAATGGTGGTTTTCATAGCGAAGAGAAACTGGGAGCAGTAGCCCAGCTTAAAAAATACGCACCAAAATTACGTGTGCTTAATATAGCAACTTATGCCGATGATAGTTTTGACAACCCCGACTGGAACAAATTAGCAGGTATGGCCGACTATGTCATTTTAACCGACCCAAAGCTGCCAAAAACATTTTAGTTCATAGCAAATGGTTCATAGTTCATGGCCGGTCATACAATGAACCATGGTCTATGAACCATCAACTAAATTACTTTTAAGCTTTCTTAGCCAGCAAATCGCGGATCTCAGTTAACAAGACCTCTTCTTTGGTTGGCTCGGGTGGTGCTGCGGGAGCTTCTTCCTCTTTTTTCTTCAGCGAATTAATAGCTTTTACAATTAAAAAGATACAAAAAGCAACTATAACAAAGTCGATCACATTGTTGATAAACAAACCATAATTGATAGCTGTTTCCGGAGTTTTATCAACCGCCGGCTTAAGTACATACTTAAGATCTTTAAAATCAATACCGCCGGTGGCCATGCCTATGGGCGGCATAATAATGTCTGCAACAAGCGAAGTAACAATTTTACCAAATGCAGCACCGATGATAACACCAACCGCAAGGTCAACCACGTTTCCGCGCATTGCAAATTCTTTGAACTCTTTTACTATAGCCATAAAATTTAAGTTTGGTTAATTTAAAGTTAGTAATATTACACAAACAATCTATTTATATAGTTTTTTTGTTGACGCTAAAACAATTGATATGCCTAAATCATTTAACAACTTTAAAGCAGATACCTCAAGTAATTTTCAGTTAATATTAATTTGATGTATTTTTGGCTACATCTTAATTATGCTAAAACAGAACCTTCAACAAAAACTTTTACAAAAACTTTCACCGCAGCAAATACAATTTATAAAATTGCTGCAGGTGCCTACTGTTTCGCTTGATACCCGGATAAAAGAAGAACTGGAAGAAAACCCCGCACTTGAAGATCTGAGCCTTACCAACCTAAACGAACCCGAGGAACAATACCCCGACCGCGATCCCGACGAAGATAATTACAACAGCGACGAGGAAAAGGGCGAGATGGATGAATTTAATATTGACGACTACCTGCAGGAAGATAACGTAAACGATTATGGGTCGCGCTATGACCAAAATGGCGATGACGAGGATGAACGCAAGGAAATCCCTATTGCCGTACAAAGCTCATTTTTTGAAAGCCTGCAATTACAGCTTGACCTTTTGCCTTTAAGTGATAAAGATTTCATGATCGGCAAGCAGATCATAGGCAGCCTTGATGATGATGGCTATCTGCGCCGCCCGATCATGTCGCTTACCGACGACCTTGCATTTTCACAAAATGTGCTGGCCGAAGATGATGAAGTAGAAGACATGCTGAAGGTGATCCAGGGTTTTGACCCTCCCGGCGTAGGTGCACGCAGTTTGCAGGAATGCCTGCTGATCCAGCTTCGTAAAAAGGACGCGAACGATCCTATCGTCAAAAAAGCGATATTGGTTGTTGAACATTACCTGGATGAGTTTACACGTAAACATTACGACAAGCTTGAAAAATCATTAAACATGAGCTCGATTGAGTTGCGTGGTGTTGTTAATGAAATTTTGAAACTTAACCCCAAACCCGGCGACTCGAACGAGATCAATACCAAGCAAATGCAGGTGATCCCTGATTTTCATATCACCAATAATGATGGCACGCTGATCCTTACCCTCAACTCCAAAAATGCGCCTGAGCTTAGGGTAAGTCGCTCATACCAGGAAATGTTTCAGCATTATGACAAGGCTTCCCAAAAAGATAAAAAACTAAAGGAAGCCGTTCAGTTTGTAAAGCAAAAGCTGGATTCGGCCAAATGGTTTATTGATGCGATTAAACAGCGCCAGCAAACGCTGCTTAAAACCATGAATGCTATCATGCAATACCAGTACGAGTTTTTCCTTACCGGCGATGACAAAAACCTGAAGCCGATGATCCTGAAAGATATAGCCGACCGTATAGGCATGGATATCTCGACAGTATCGCGCGTAGCCAACTCCAAATATGTACAAACAGAGTTCGGTACATTCCTGTTAAAATCATTCTTCTCTGAAGCTATCCAAACCGAAAGCGGCGAGGAAGTATCCAACAAAGAGGTTAAAAAGATATTGGAAGAGCATATTGGCCAGGAAGATAAACGCCATCCCCTTGCTGATGAAAAACTGACCGAGATCCTGAAAGATGCAGGCTACAACATAGCCCGCCGTACCGTAGCCAAATACCGCGAACAAATGAATATCCCGGTGGCAAGGTTAAGGAAAGAGTTGTAGCTGTTTGCAAGATTAGTTTTTTGTATGAGGCTAATCTTGCAAATTTATTTCAATACATACCCACTTAATTTCCCTCTTTTATAATGCATGTCTATCCTCATAATGAATAATATTTGAGTGGTTTCTGGAATTTGATTATCTTGGCTAAAATCTTATCACCGTGCATAGCCAAATAAATTCGATTGAAGATTTATTAGCTTTTGTAAAAAGCAACCGAAAAAACTCAGGCAATATCCATCTAAGAGAATGGTTCAGAGGGCACTCTAACAATTCATACAAACTTCATCCGGGAATTTTCAGAAAAGCCTTTAAAGATGAGACCGAACGACTTAGGCAAGAAAATCATCTAAGTCAAGATTTTATGATTCAGTCTGCTTTAGTCAACGAACAACATAACAATGTTGAACGATATTTCCTTCAGCAACATTACGGCATGCCGACCCGGCTATTAGATTGGACAAGTAATCCACTGGTCGCATTATTTTTTGCGCTTGATGGAAATGATAACAAAGACGGTGAATTATTTACTCTTGATGCTTACCAATTTGACATTAATAAAACCCGTAGCAAATTTGGTATTGCAACGATGAACAACGCTATTTTAAAAGAAGCGATAGATCCTTGTTTTTCCTGGAAGCCATTAAGTTCATACGGCGCTAAATACCCTTCATTTATCATCCCAACAAGACCAAAACATAATGATTCGAGAATGGTCCTTCAAAGTAGTTTTTTCACATTTCACGCTCCCGGCACGGAAATACTCACCGTAAAAGAAAACCCATCTTTAAAGAGTGCAATTATTCCGCAAAATATCAAGATGAATTTAAAGAAAGATTTGGCTTCGTTAGGAATTAATCATTACTCAATATACGGAGACTTGAGTAATCTTTCTAAAAAAATTAGATTTGATTATGACTTCTAATGTTTTATGATGTTATATCATATTAAAGAAAGCCTCAAGAAATTTATTCTCGAGGCCTTTTGTCTTAGTATGATTCAGTGATTACACATTCACAGCACAAAGCTCACGAACTTTGGCTACTACAAAATCAACCTCATCTTTAGTATTGTATTTCGAAAACGAAAACCGCACCGACGGCCTTGATGAACTGGCACCGATAGCGGTTAACACATGTGAGCCAATATCGCTACCCGAACTACAAGCACTACCGCCCGAAGCTGAGATGCCCGCGATATCAAGGTTAAACAACAGCATATCGCTCATTTCCATTTCAGGGAAAGCTACGTTAAGTACGGTATATAAACTTTTAGCAGGATCTGTTTCACCATTGAAACTTACACCAGGCACATTGCTGATCAGCTGCTCCATCATGTAGGATTTTAAGCCTTGGATATGGTTTTGGTGTTGATCCATTTCGGCATAAGCCAGCTCAAGCGCTTTAGCCAAACCAACTATGCCGTAAATATTTTCGGTTCCGCCGCGCATGTTGCGTTCTTGCGCACCACCGTAAATAAAAGGTTTTATCTTTATTTTATGATTGACATGCAGAAAGCCTACACCCTTTGGGCCGTGTAATTTATGACCGGCGCATACCAGGAAGTGAGCTTTAAGCTTGCTCAGATCATGTTGATAGTGGCCCATGGTCTGCACGGTATCGCAATGATAAATGGCGTTATAGGCCTCGCAAAGATCACCTACACGCTCCATATCTGATAGCGTACCAATTTCATTATTAGCATGCATCAGCGATACAAAACTACGCTCGTTATCTTTCAGCAAAGTTTCCAGGTGATCATAGTCAACAGCTCCCTTACTATCGATATTCACAAAACTCAGTTTAATCAAACCTGCTTTCTCCATCGCTTCCAGTGTATGGAGCACTGCGTGATGCTCAATATGACTGGTGATAGCGTGGGTAATGTTATTGTCAATAATACCGCACCTGATGGCTGTATTATCGGCCTCAGTACCGCTTGATGTAAAAAAGATCTCGGCCGGCGAGGTATGCAGTAAACCGGCAATCGTTTTACGCGAACGCTCAATTAAAGTACGTGCTTCCCTGCCGTGGGCATGTATGGACGATGGATTACCAAACTGGTTCTCCATAACCTTATACATCTCCTTCATTACATCAGGGTCGAGCGGAGTAGTGGCGGCATTATCAAAATAAACGCGCATTCTTGTTAAAATTTATAAATTAATGGATCAGTAACTTTAAAACACATGCCCGATATAATTAAATACACAAGCAACCAACGATATGTATCGCCGGTTGCCCTGTTATTTTTTAATACCGGTAAATTAACCTTTCAGTTGTAAGATCTCCTTAATATCAGCGATGATCTTGTTGGCCAAACCGTTTGCCACAGTTTCAGAATTGCCTTCGGAGTAGATCCTGATAATGGGCTCGGTGTTTGACCTCCGCAAATGTACCCATTCTTTATCAAATTCTATTTTCAAGCCATCAATTGTTGAATGAGGCTGTTTGATATATTTCTCTTCCACCTTGCTCAAAAGGGCATCTATGTCCATTTCGGGCGTTAAGGTGATCTTGTTTTTTGAAATAAAATAACCCGGATATGACGCACGTAGGCTCGAAACCGACTTTCCATACTTTGCCAAATGAGTCAAAAATAAGGCTATGCCTACCAAAGCATCACGCCCGTAATGTGATTCAGGGTAAATAACCCCGCCATTGCCTTCACCGCCTATGATCGCGTTAACCTCTTTCATTTTGTTAACTACGTTCACCTCTCCTACCGCCGCGGCATGGTATTCACCGCCAACTTTTTCAGTAACATCGCGCAGGGCGCGGGTTGATGAAAGATTGGAGACCGTGTTACCAACCTTATTTTTCAGTACATAATCGGCTACGGCAACCAGCGTATATTCCTCACCAAACATATTGCCATCTTCACAAACAAAGCAAAGGCGGTCAACATCCGGATCAACTGCAATACCCAGGTCAGCCCGCTTGCTCACTACCTCTTTTGATAATGCTATCAGGTTTTCGGGCAGCGGCTCAGGATTGTGCGGAAAATTACCGTCCGGCTCACAATACAACTCGTGAACAGTTTCAACACCCAAAGCTTTCAATAAGGCAGGCACAAAAATGCCGCCTGTTGAGTTTACACAATCTATTACTACTTTAAAGTTGGCGTTCTTGATCGCTTCAACATCAACCAATGGCAAAGCCAATACAAGGTCAACGTGTTTTTGCAGCCAGCTATCATCATGGGTAACTTTACCCAGATCATTTACATCGGCATATTTAAAGTCGCTGTTTTCGGCAATTTCAAGTACTTCTTTGCCATCGGCATCACTGATAAACTCGCCATCAGCATTAAGCAATTTAAGAGCGTTCCATTGCTTAGGATTATGACTTGCTGTAAGGATGATACCTCCAGCAGCCTGTTCGCCGGTAACAGCAACCTCAACAGTTGGCGTGGTTGATAAACCAAGGTCAACTACATCAATACCTAAGCCTTGTAGCGTACCAATAACCAGGTTATTCACCATAGCACCCGATAAACGGGCGTCACGGCCAACTACAATCTTTTTAATTCCTGATTTTTTTACTGCCCATGATCCGTAGGCCGAAGTAAACTTTACAATATCAAGCGGCGTTAAACCGTCGCCAACAGCACCACCTATGGTGCCACGTATACCTGAAATAGATTTTATTAAAGTCAAAATGCGATGTTTTTGGTGTGGTAAAAGTAAAAAATATAAGCTACAAATGATATTGTTTTAAGCAATTGCGCAAACGGTTGCACATAAAACACTGGTTAATCTGTTATTTGTTAATACTGTAAAGGGCCGCTCAATTGTCATTACTCCGCATTATTTTATGCTTAACGGGATAATTAGCAACCTAAGTATGAAAACCCGCAAGGTTTTTTTATCCGATTTGATAACTTTGGAAATTAAGTAAACAACATCTATTATAAGAAAACAATGCCCGACTACCTTCTGAATCTCGACCGGCATTTATTTTATTTCATTAACCACGACCTGTCCAATTCGTTTTTCGACTGGATCATGCCCTTGCTGCGCAATCCTAAATTCTGGATCCCGCTTTACATTTTCATCATAACTTTTTGTTTATGGCGATACAAAAAAGTGGGAGCTATAGTTATTGTACTATTGGCAGCATCAGCCGGGATTGCTGATTTTACCAGCGGCGTTATTATCAAACACAACGTGCAACGCCTTCGCCCCTGCCGTGACCCGGTGGTATCAGTGACCGATATCAGCAGAGTGGCTTGCGGTAGCGGGTACAGCTTTCCTTCCACGCACGCTACCGATCACTTTGCCATGGCCATATTTTTATGTTTTGTATTTGGCCGCAAGTGGAAATGGATCTGGTTTTGGGCTATATTATGGGCTGGCAGTATTTGTTTTGCCCAGGTATACGTAGGCGTGCACTTCCCAATAGATGTACTGTGCGGTGCATTGTATGGTGCA
>NZ_DASVOB010000425.1:0-2325 GCF_036383575.1 Mucilaginibacter sp. | reverse complement strand
CTTGTGCTAAAAATGTTCTTCTGGTTGTCATGTATTTGTTTTATTAGTTTAGCTTTTTAGAGTGATAAGGTGATGTAAGGTTTAAACATCACAAATATGCACCGCTTTTTTAAGCGAAGCTATTTTGTCTTTTTGTTTAGGGATGAACTCCTGAGCTACAAAACCCTTATGCCCAACCTCAACAATGGCACGCATAATGGCTGGGTAGTAAAGTTCCTGTGTTTCGTCAATCTCGTTACGGCCCGGAACACCGCCTGTATGGTAATGCGCAATGTACTGGTGGTTTGCACGGATATTACGGATCACATCTCCCTCGTCAATCTGCATATGATAGATATCATAAAGCAGTTTAAAGTTTTCCGAACCAAGCCTGCGGCAAAGCTCTGCACCCCACTCTACCCTATCGCACTGATAATCTTTATGGTCAATTTTGCTGTTAAGCAGTTCCATTACCAATACAACATTATGTTTTTCGGCAAGGGCAACCATTGGTTTCAAGCCTTCAACGCAATTAGTCCAACCTTCTTCATCAGTTTTACCGCGACGGCTGCCGCTAAAGCAGATCAGGTTTTTATAACCGGCTTCAGCAACCAAAGGGATCATTTTGGTGTAGTTTTCATGCAGCTTGGCATGAAATTGCTTATCACCAAAACCATCGGTAAGGTTGATCTCGGCACCGTTACACATAGATGAGAACAGACCGTATTTTTTAAGTATAGGCCAGTCTGAAGGACCAACAAGGTCAATACCTTTTATGCCGATATCTTTTGCGGCAGCACAAAGCTGATCTACCGTAAAATCGCCGTAGCACCAGCGGCATACAGCATGGTTAATATTGCCTTTGAGCTTATCATCAGCCTGCATATGTTTTTCAGTTTCGGTGGTAAATGAAGATAATACGCCCGACGCGCCGATAGCGGCCGTGCCCGCGATCATGCTTTTGATAGCCGAACGCCTGTTTTGATTTGATGCCATTGGTTTATTTTAGGTTTATGCTGGTAATTTATTCGGTCGTGCTCTTTTTTTCTTTGAACGACAGGAAGAATAACAGGAACACAGCTGCAGCAATAGAAGCCGGTATCAGCCAGATCATTCTCCAATCGTGACCTGCAGGGCCGTTATAGCTGTCAGATATCTTGCCTGCTACGAAAAAGCCTATTAACATACCAACACCATAAGTAGCGAGAGTAATCATACCCTGTGCGGCACTTTTGTATTGCACACCAGCTTTCGAGTCGGTATAGATCTGACCAGATACAAAGAAAAAGTCGTAACAAACACCATGAAGCGCTAAACCAATGAGCAGCATAAAGCTCAAATCGCCGGCATTGCCGTAGGCGAACAGAACGTAGCGTACCGCCCAGGCAAGCATACCAACAAGTATTGTCCATTTAAAGCCTGCTTTTTTGAAGAAAATAGGCAAGCAAAGCAGGAATAATAATTCTGATATCTGCCCAATGGTCATTTTACCAGTTGGATTATCCATCTTAATATCGGTAAGGAAGCTATTGGCATTTTGGTAATAAAATGCCAGCGGAATACAAATCAATATCGAGGCAACAAAAAAGATGGCGTAGTTTGGATCCTTCAGCAACTTTAAAGCATCCAGGCCAAGAACCTGGCTGATGCTTACCTTTTCGCCTTTGGCAACCTTAGGTGGGGTTGCAGGCAAAGTGAAGCTGAATACACCCAACACAGCCGAAGCTATGCCAGCCATGAGGAATGTATTTTTCAGCATACCCTGGCCAATGCCTTCCTGTGAATCCCAGTGAAAAATGTAGCTGATAGCTATACCCGCTATGATCCAGCCTGCGGTACCGAAAATCCTTATTGATGAAAATTCCTTTTCCGGATCAGTCATCTGGTTAAACGATACCGAGTTTACAAGCGCCAGCGTTGGCATGTAAAGCACCATATAACCTAACACATAGGGATAAAATACAGAAACATCGACAGCCGTATACATTTGATACATTAAAGCTGCACCTACTAAATGAAGTACACCTAATATCTTCTCAGCATTAAAATACCTGTCAGCAATTAAGCCGATAATGAACGGGGCAATAATAGCGCCCCACGATTGTGTAGAAAAAACTTCGCCGGATTGTGCGCCAGTAGCATGAAGCGTTTTATCCAAAAAAGTACCTAAAGTTACAAACCATGCGCCCCAGATGAAAAACTCCAGGAACATCATGAACGATAGTTTTGATCTTATCCCTATGGTCATGAAAATTTAATTATTTTTTTAATGATAGAATGTATTTAACGATTTCTTTAGCATCGCTTTCAGGCAATGAAGGGTGCGGGGTCATGGCAATGTTACCC
>NZ_DASVOB010000424.1:0-3998 GCF_036383575.1 Mucilaginibacter sp. | reverse complement strand
AAACCTTGTTGACTTAACGCCCGAAAAAGGCAACCACAACATAACCTTCTCGCCCGACAGAAAATACTATATCGATACTTATTCTGAAGTAAACGTCGCTCCCAAAATAGTAATTAAAAACACTGCCGATCTGAAAACGGTAATGGAACTGGAGCACACTGATTTGACTGGTCTTTTAGCCACCGGCGTAAAACTCCCTGAAGTATTTGTCGCCAAAGCGAGAGACGGTAAAACGGATATCTGGGGCGTAGTTTACCGCCCTGCCAATATGGATCCTAATAAAAGCTATCCCGTAATTGAAAATATTTATGCCGGTCCGCAGGATTCATTTGTGCCCAAAAGTTTTTCGCTCGTCAACGAGATGCAAAGTATAGCCCAACTGGGTTTTATTGTGGTGCAGATGGATGGCATGGGTACGGCCAACCGTTCCAAAGCCTTTCATGATGTATGTTGGCACAATTTAGCCGATGCTGGCTTTGCCGACCGTATCTTATGGATGCAGGCGCTTGCCGCCAAATATCCGCAGGTTGATATCAGCAGGATAGGCGTTTACGGAACATCGGCAGGCGGGCAAAATTCGGCAGGGGCATTGCTGTTCCATCCTGAGTTTTACAAAGCAGCGGTATCTGCTTGCGGTTGTCATGATAACCGGATAGATAAGCAATGGTGGAATGAACAATGGATGGGCTACCCCGTTGGGCCGCATTATGAACAGCAATCAAACATCACCAACGCAGGCAAATTACAAGGCGACCTGATGCTGATTGTTGGCGAGGCTGATAACAATGTTCCACCCGAGTCAACGTTCCGTTTTGCGGATGCGCTGATCAAAAGCAATAAAATGTTTGATCTGCTGGTGGTACCAGGCATGGGCCATAGCGATGGCGGTCCGTACGGACGTAAAAAGAAACGCGACTTTTTTGTAAAGCACCTGCTTAACGCCGAGCCGCCTGCAAGGAATACAGATGAATTGGCGCATAATTAAATCATATTAGGCAGAGTAGTAAAATGCGTAAATTTCAGCTAACAGTATTTTTTTTATGGTGTTTCTGCATGGCAGCACTAACCGGCTATGCGCAGCAACAGTCGGCCACAGCTCCGGGCAATGGCAATCCCATCATCCCCGGTTACTTTGCCGACCCCACCGTGAGGAAATTTGGCGATACCTATTACATTTACGCAACTACCGATGGTAACGGCGGCGGGCATGGCCCATCACAGGTATGGATATCCAAGGATTTTGTGAACTGGACCATGCATGACATGAACTGGCCTACCTCCAATTACTACTGGGCTCCCGATGTCATTAACGGTAACGACGGCAAGTATTACATGTATTATTGTCAGCCTGTTGATATTTATGGTGCGTCTTCAACAAGCCCTACCGGGCCATGGACGCCCTTGCTGCCCGATGGCAAATCCATGATCCCTAATTATTTTATTCCCGGGGTGATCACGCTGGATGGGCAAACTTTTAAAGATGACGACGGCAAAATTTATATGTTTTGGGGCACCTGGGGTATCTATCCCGATCATGGCTGCGGTGTTGGTTTGTTAAACCCCGACATGCATACTTTTGCCAAAACAGCAAAGATTCCCAATACCATCGCTAAAGATTTCTTTGAAGCACCTTTCATGTTTAAACGAAAGGGTATTTATTATTTCACCTATTCATCTGGTCTTTGCGAAGACTCTACCTACCGGGTGCAATATGCCATCAGCAAAACCGGGCCGATGGGGCCATTTGAATTTGGTAAAAACAACCCGGTGTTGAGTACTAATAGCGATGGAACCATTCATGGACCGGGGCATGAGTCGGTAGTGCAGGTTGGGGATGATTTTTACATGGTATATCACAGGCATAACAACCCGCATTCCAACGGGGGCTATCACCGGCAGGTTTGTGCGGATAAGATCGTATTTGATGCCGATGGTAATATCGAAAAGATCATCCCGACACATCTTGGAGTAGGCTTGTTAGGGAAAAGTACCATTAATGTCCCCGATGAGGTTTTTCAAAAAAAGGTAACCGCTTCTTCTTACTATAACGAAAATTATAAATCATCCTTCGCCGTTGATAACAATAATGGTACTTTATGGAAGCCGGCCGATAACGGCTCTAAACCCGCATGGCTTACCATTGATTTGGGAACTGTGAAAACAGTGCAACAGGTATTAACCCAGTTTGAATATGCCACCTGGTATTATCAGTATTTAATTGAATCATCAGCAGATGGAAAAAGCTGGCAGGTGTTTTCTGACAGGAGAGAAAATACACAGCACGGTTCGCCGATGGTAGACTCCGGGAATACTAAAGCGCGGTTCATCCGGTTAACTATAACAGGGACGGAATATCCCGGTTTGTATAAGGCAGTTTGGAATGTAAAAGTTTATGGCGAACAGGTTGTAACAGGAACTGCCGCTGATGCAAACAAGGAAGAATTATCTAAAACTATCTCCCCCAAAATCGAAAAAGCTATTAAGGAAGGTAAAGACGGCTTATTAGTAAACCTCGATGCCGCCAATTTCCAGGCTGGCGAAGCTGTAACAAAGTGGGCTAATAGCGGCGCATTGGGCGGCAATTTTACAGCAACAGGCAAACCTACGGTTGTTGATATCATCGCCGGTAAAAAGGCATTGATGTTTAACGGAACACAAGCGCTTGAATCATCAGTTGTTGTACCCCGGTCGCTTGCAGGTAATAACAGCTATACGGTATCATATGAGGTTTATGCTGATCAGATCAAAGATGAAAACCCAATATTGAGCTGGACAAACGGTGAATCGGATCATCGCAGCGCTACTTTTGGTTTCGGTAGTAACCGCACGGCGGGAGCGGTACAGCATTTCGGTGTTTCTGATTTTCAATATAAAACAATGCCCGCTGCCGGGAAATGGCACCGGGTAGTAATTACTTTCGACGGCTCATTTGAAAAACTATTTGTTGATGGTGAGCTCAACAATATCGAAAATAAGATGCTGTTTTTGCAGCCGGCAGATAAGTTCATTATCGGCGCTAAAACAAACCGCTCAGCATATTTTTCAGGTGCTATCTCCTCCCTCAAAATTTATGACAGGCCATTGGCTGATAGTGTAATAAAACAATGGGCTTTACATCCCGCAAAATCAGATATCGCCGTTTACCTCGATGCCTCAAAACTAAACTACGGAACACTTCAGCAATGGATCAACAACGGCGATGCAGGCGGAGCATTTCAACCGGTAGATACAAAGGGCGCTGAAGTAACCGATATTGCAGGCAAAATAGCCGTTAACTTTAACGGGAAAAGCCCTCTCACATTTGATAATGATCTTGCTGTGAATAACAAGCAGGGTTACAGTGTAGCATTAAGTGTTTATCAAAATGAGATGACGAAAAGCGGTTCGATACTGAAATCTCAATCGTCGAAAGAGCCTTTGATCAATGCCGGTAAATATTTAGGTGCGGGGCAATGGCACTATATCATCAAAACAGTAAGCGGGAGTACAGCTAAACAATATGTGGATGGTGGGTTGATTTCAACCTCAGCAAAAGTCGGTAGCCTTGCAGGTAATTTGTTGCTGGGCGATAGCTTTAGAGGCGCTATAGGTAATATGGTTGTATATAAACATAGCTTATCATCGGCAGAAATTAAACAATTGAGTCTCGACTGGAAGCATAACTATCATCCGCCTGTAGCCGGATCGTTAACGTTTAAAATCGCTCCTAAAGCTATAACGCCCGGGATGGTTGAGATGCAGGCACCTGAATATGCTTCAGTACAATCAAATCTTCAATATGATTTTATCAATGAGGTAGATAGCAGCAAATCAAGCGGCTGGCAGGCTGATCCGCATTATATAAGTTATGGGCTTACGGCCGATAAAAATTATACTTACTCATTTAAGGTAAAAGATAATTACGGTAACGTAAGCTTAAAAGCAAAAGCGTTGCCTGTGAGTACATCATCAGCATTGTTTCATGTCGTTAAAGATCAGTTTACGGTTAACAGAGACTT
>NZ_DASVOB010000423.1:0-6770 GCF_036383575.1 Mucilaginibacter sp. | reverse complement strand
CCCGCATGCGATGGATATGGCGGTGCGTAAGGATCGCGTTGATCCAGGAAATCACCCTTAATGGCGGCGCTTACGGGCATCCCGTCCTGATCGGTCTGAGGGTCGATCAGCATCGTCAGAAAGGGAACTGGTTCGTCTTTGTTTTGAAGTGATATGGTATAGTTCAGGTTATTAAATACCCGTAAATAGGCGGGGCTATCTATCTTTCTATATTCTACCTTACTACAGCCCGAAGCTAAAATCAGCAGGGCCACAGCACTCATCATTATATATTGTAATCTTGATCGTAGCATAATTTTTTATTTGCTGTGTTTTACAATGATCATTTTAGCTTTATCCGCCGCGTTTGCCCGCGCACCGGTTTTACCAACAAGGGCTATGGTATAAAAACCGGCCTCGTGGTTTGGCAAAACCCCTTTTACATACAGTGCCGGACGGGCAATAAGGTCTTTACTGTTAATCACGGGGATATCACTGGCCCAGGTACCAGGAACCACCGTAGGTTTAGAACGGAATGCCATGATCTGGTAAGGTTTTGCATCAAAACCAGCACGGACGTAAGGAAACTCAATGGGTACTTTGCCTGGTTGCAGATTAGTTACCGCGCCTGTATCAAATCCATATTGGCTAACAAAATCCTGTGCATTATCGGTAGTGAGTGTTAAATACGGAACATCCGGACTCAGGTTCAGGAAACGCATGCTGAATGAAAACTCGTTGCTGTAGCGGGCATAAGTAGCGTCATCGGTAGCATTGGTTACCAAAGTTCCGCTCAGGTCGTTTGCCACGGCGGCAATAATCGGTTTACCATCGGCACCTGGGTTTAACCAAAGCGTGTAGTTACTGTTGGCCTCGGCCTTAACTTTAGTACTGGCCAAAACGGCTCCAGAAGCGCTTACTGCCTGAATATCATATTGCCCGATGATGAAAGTATCGTAATCGGTATGTGCAGTGTAATCAATAGCTGCACCTAATGTTTTGCCGTTTACCAGTATTTTAACACCATTTACTCCAGGCAGGGTATTCACGGCCTGCATCCTGAAATAGGTAACGTTAACCGGCTCGGTAATATCGGCTATCAACCTTAAGCTGTTTTGATTCGCCGAGGTGGTTTCGTCGGTTGTTGTACCGGCTAAGGGAACATTATATTTCCTTGGCGTAACCACCATGGTGTAAACGCCGCCCGGCGCATAAGTTTTAATTGGCGCATAATAAAGGCCCGGGCTATGCACAATATCCGAATTTACAGGGTTTAAAACCAATGTAGATTCATAGCCGGGTATCTGCAGACCGCTTGTAGTAAGCACTTTTAATTGTGCTGTAGTATAAGGCAGATCAATATATTCAGAATAAGTTCCGGGTGCTACGTTACTGGTTTGGCTGCTTACTGGTGTACCATCGGCCCAGGTAAGCGTAAGCGGCCCAACCAGGTTTTCCAAACGCGGGTCGTTGTTTACGGTACCTGCAAGGTTAAACAGCCTGATCTTAAAATGCGAGGCATCAGCAGCCGGGGCAATTGAACGCGGCACTTTTAAATACGCAGGCAAACCGGTTACCTGCATATAGGCCTGAGACGGCAGCAGATAGTAATCAACCGGTTGCTGCGCGCTTTCCTGCACGCTAAATTCAACTTTGGTTGGCGTTTCCTGGTAACCGCTTGTTTCGGCTATGAATTTTGCTGCCCCATTATTTAAAAGCGCTTGTGGGATAGCCCAGGTGGTGCTAAGCCTGCCATTGGTTGGAAAATATTTGGTAGCCGGATAACTATCAAACAATGGCCCATTCTTGTCCCTTATTACATAATTTGTTAAAGTATCGCCATTAGCCTGCAACTGGTTGTAGCTGCCAAGGTTAACAATACGCACAGTAGAGTTTTTGCGTGCATCAGTAACGGCCCGGTTATCAATTACAGGATCGAACTTGGCTTTTTTGCAGGAAGCAGATACCAGCGTCAAAACCAAACAAACCGCTAATACCGGGTTGCTTAAATATTTATTCAATTTTTTCATGGTTACAATAAGTTATAGGTGAAACCAAGCATGATCTCGCTGCCGCGCTGGTAGCTGCGGTTAATGTATTCGCCGCCATACCATTTGCCGCCGGTACCGGGGTTGGCATAAACTGTTTTCACAGCGGGGTTAAGCATGTTTTTGATGTAACCTTTAAACAGTATTTTGCGGTTTAAACGCTGACTGAACACAAAATCGAGCACCGGCACTGGACGGGTATACAGGTCGGGTTCGCCGGTTAGGTTTATCTGCACCAGGCGCTCGCCTACCATATTGAATGTGCCGGTAAAGGTGGTTCCCCAACGCTTGTTGGTATAGTTTAACCAGCCATTTACAGAATAAGGGGCCTGCTCAAACAGCGGACTGTTATCCGGCGAGTGGCGATCGATAGAGCGGTTAGCCTCTAAACGCTGTGCCGATTTTTTGATATCACTTTGCGCCAGCATCAGGTTGGAGCCTATGAAGAAATTATTTAAAGGGCTCCATAATTTGCCCAGATCTTTAACAATCTCTACTTCCAATCCCCATACCTTACCTGTGTTAGGGTCGTTTTCAAACCGGATGGTTGGGTATTCGGGATAAGTGGCTGCAAGGCCGCTCGTTTGCAGGCTGAACACTTTGTACAATTGATTTTTTATCCGCTTGCCAAACAATGAAAAAGAGAGCACCTCGCCTGCCGCAGGGAAATATTCCCATCTGAAATCGAGATTTTGGGTTGATTGATTGATCAAATTAGGGTTACCAACAACCAAACCGCCCTGAAAAGCATCGAATTCAAACACATTGGTGATCTCCCTTAATTCCGGGCGGGCGAGCGTGGTATTAAAACCGGCCCTAAAGTTCATATTCTCCTTATAGTTATAAGTCATGTTTAACGAGTAAAATGGCTTATAGCTTTGTTTATATACCGAGTTAGGGTTGGTTAATGAAAGAGGAATGTGCGAGCCGTCCGGGCGGGTTGTGGTTAATGCCGGATCAAGAAAAACACCCGAAGTATCAACCGCCGACTGGATATTTGTTGATTCGAACCTTACACCGCCTGTCACCCTTAAATCTTCGGCAAGTTTCATATCGAGCATGGCATAACCAGCCTTGGTTTCAAAAAAGCCTTTGTAGTTATTAGGTGATTTTTGGCTATTGTATAAAAAGCCGCCAATAGGTGCTGCGCCCTCTCCCGTTCCGGAGGCTGCTGGGTGGATACCTATTACTTCTGAGCTTACTAAACGATCAAGGTTGCCTTCCACCCTGTACAACGGCTGCGCTCCTAAAGAGGAAAAATTCGATCCCGGTAAAAACAGCACGTTCTCTGTAAATACGCGGTCGCGGTTAAGGTAATTCACACCAACTTTAAATTCCTGTTTTTTACCTAAAAATTTAAAAGGCAGGGTCAAATCGGCCTTGTAGTTATAGTTTGTTTCGGATAAGTTGCGGTAGCGGCGACCGTTAGGCTCGGCCTGGATAATGCCGTAAGCACCAAAACCGTTTACATAACCTGATGACAACGCGTATAAATGATTTGTATAAACTGATCCAGGATTGGTGTTTGTAGAACCTACCGTTGGATCTGCAATGTAGGCTCCTCCCCTTGGCGTATAATCGGCAAGGTTTACGAAACGATAATCGGGATCATTTTGGCCTGCCTTTGATGAGGCTACGTTATAACTTAAACGTGGCGAATAAGCACCTTTTAAAAATTTATGCTCGCCCTGTAAGTTAAACGTGTTCAGCTTGCGATACGATTGTTTTAGCGAATAAACCGTACTTTTTACTTCGCCCGGCAAACCGGTATAATCATACTTACCGTTTAGATTGTATGCCTGCGTTTCGCCTCCCCAGCTACCAAGGTATTGCATGCTGATCTCGTGCTGCGGGCTGAAACGATAAGTTAATCCTAATAAACCGCCATAGTTAAGGGTTTGGGTACCGGTATTTTCCTTATAAGTTTGATACCTGCCCATGTAAAGGTTATTGGGCGTGATATAGTTAGGAATATTACGCGGACTGTAAACCTGCGGGTTACCGGTAATTACGCCCTGGTATATGCTGTATTGCTGCACATCACCGCCAGAGATATCAGTAGTGCGGCTGTAATAGTTTACACCTGCAACCACACCAAGCTTGTGCTTTTTAAACAGCGTATAGCTATTACCAAACGATGCCGAATACAACTGGTTAAGCGGTGCCTGCTTATAACGGGTGGTTAAAACTGGATCAAAACCCTGCATAATGCCGTTAATGCGGTTTACCTCCTGCCGGGTTTCGGCACTGTAGCCGCTATTGGCTATCATTTTTTGAATTTGCGACAGGCCACCTTTGTACTTGGTACCCAGATCAAGAAAATCTTTGCTCAGGTCTTTTTTATTGATTTTTTGGCCCAAGAAACCCATATCGCTGTTATAAAAGCTATTGAACTGTCCGCCTACACCAATATTTGAGTTAAAACCCGATTGGGCCGCAACTTCAAACACCATACTGTCAGGTACCGATTTAGTTTTCAGTTCCACAATACCGGCGGCGGCATCGGCCGGCTTATCGGGGGTTACAGTCTTAAAAATGGTGATGTTATCCAGCAATGATGCCGGTACCAGATCGAGCGGGATAGCGCTGCGGTCGGGATCTGACGAAGCCAGGCGGATGCCGTTCAACTGGCCGATCACGCTCCTGTCGCCCAGGCCGCGGATGGCTACATATTTATCATCGGTAACCGTTACGCCCGATACCCTTTGCAGAGCCTGAGTAGTGGTGATACTGGCAGTACGCTCAATTTGTGCAGCCGAGATAGCATCCTGCACAATGGCGGCTTTCTTTCTTTCGGCCAATACAGAAATTTCAGTGTTGGTTCGTCTCCTTGCCTGTACGGTTACCTCACTTAGTTGGGTTGATGAGGCTTTGAGGGTGATGGTCAGCTCACGATCCTGCGGACCAACCTTTACTTCCTTAGTTTGATAGCCGATGTAACTTAATACCAACGTTGCCCCGCCTTCGGGCAGGGTTATTTTAAAGCGCCCGTTCGCATCGGTGGCAACGGCGGCACCGGTGGTTTTTACTCTAACCGCAACACCTATCAGCGTTTCGCCGTTTTTTTCATCTTTTACGGTACCGGTTATAACCAAGGGTACAGGCTTGTTGCCTATTACAACATATCCTTCCACCAGTTTGTACTCCAAACCGGTATGTGCTAACAGGTTATTCAATGCGTCCCTTACCGAAATATGTTCGGCAACCAGGGTCACATTCTTTTTTTCGGCATCCATAGTTTGCTCCTGGAAGGAGAACCTGATATTGCCTTGTTTGCCTATAACTGTCAGGCCTTCCGCCACGCTTACATTTTTTAATTGTAAGCTTATCTGGCGATCAAGGTCCTGACTTTTCACATTGCTTGCCATCAGCATGCCTATAAAAGTGAGCCTGACAACAATGAGCACAAAAGAGCATTTCATAAAAAATCGGATTGAAGGATATTCTTTTAATCCTTTTTGCATATTTTTGAGCATAATGAAGTTATTCGCCGCGAGGCGATGATCTGTTAAATGGCCATACCTGTTCAGGGTATGGGTTATTTATTTAAACCGCGGGAGGTCGAAAATCACACGGTTTATAAGCATTACGCGTTCCCGGCCAATGGCAGGGGACGTTTTTTGTTTGTACAAATAGGTTACATATCCAGTCCTTTCGTTAGCGTGTATTTATTACCTGAATCATTGTTAATTGACATTCACCTCCTGGCCGGATATGATAAAATTGAAATGAGCGGTTGCCGCCAGCACTTTCATAATTTTATTTAATGGCATATCGGCTTGTAAGGCAACAGATATTTTTTTATTAGCGATGGCTGGCTTGTGGTATAGGATTTTCACATTATACCAGCGCTCAAGTATTGAAGTGACGTCTTTCAGGCTGCGGTTATGAAATGAAAGCAATGCATTTTTCCAGTCGCTCACCTCGGTAGCCAACACTGCCGAAGTAATTGCCTGGCTGTTATTGTAGGTAACCATTTGGCCGGGTATCAGCACAGCTAATGATTTAATTTTGTTCCCCTTTACATCATCAACCCTAACCTTACCGGTGGCAACAGAAACTGATAAAGGCTGATCTTTAAAAGCATCTATTTTGAATGAAGTGCCCAATACCCGGGTTTGTACGGTACCGGTATGGATGATAAATGGTTTATGGGGATTTTTAGTTACCTGGAAAAAGGCTTCGCCCTCTAAAGAAATCTCACGGGTATTACTTGCAAACCTATCGGGATAATGCAACCTGCTACCTGCCCCAAGATAAACTTCCGAGCTATCGGGCAGCACAATTTTTGATCGCTGGCCTAAGGGGTTCACCTGCTCGTGAAAAGCTATCTGTTCTTTTACCGGTACTTTGCGAAAACGCGTTATACCATAAATAGCTGCACCCAGTACAAACACTGTCCAGATAGCGACGTGGCGCAGGTAACCTCTTTTAAAAATAGATACAACACGTGGTGTTCGTTCCGGAACCTCATACTGTGTTTGCTGTTGCAGTTTTTGATAAAAAAGATTGAGTTTATCATCAAGGTGGGGCTGGTCGATATCTTTTTCAGGAATAAGGCTGGTTCCCTGCTCCTCCAGCACCTCATCAAAAAGCTGTTGTGATTCGGGTTTTGAAATAAACTCCCGGATCTCTGCCAATTCTTCAGGAGTATATTGACCGGAAATGTATTTCCTGATAAGTGATTTTATGTTCTCTTCTGATTGCATTTAAATGGGCTCTCAAAATAGAAAACACCATTTA
>NZ_DASVOB010000422.1:0-2516 GCF_036383575.1 Mucilaginibacter sp. | reverse complement strand
ATAGAAACCATTTGCACGGCGACCGAAATAATATTTATCTTCGTAGCCCTCAATCTTACCATAAGCACTAACGTTAAGGTGGTGGTCCATCAGGTTATGGCCAAGCTCGCCGCTGCTGCTGCCTAAGCCGCCTTCCCATACGTCGGTTGCTGAGTTCATTAGGATCCAGGCCGAGTTAATCGTTGATGCATTTACGAATACGATCTTAGCGAAGTACTCATAAGTTTGATTAGTTTCTGCATCTAATACCTCAACACCCTTAGCTTTTTTAGTATCCTTATCGTATAAAATTTTGGTAACGATAGACCACGGACGAACGGTTAAATTACCGGTAGCCATAGCCGCAGGCAACGTAGCCGATTGCGTGCTGAAGTAAGCACCGAACGGACAGCCTAACCAGCATTTGTTACGGTACTGGCAGTTGGTACGGTTGTTATGAGGTACGGTGATATTGGCCGTGCGACCAATGATCATGTGACGTGCTTCTTTATAATACTCTTTCAAACGTTTTGAAACGTCTTTTTCAACCACGTTCATTTCCATAGGCGGCATAAAATCACCGTCAGGAAGAATTGGTAAACCATCTTTATTACCAGAGATGCCGGCAAATTGCTCGGCATAGCTATACCACGGAGCGATATCTTTGTAACGGATAGGCCAATCCACTGCGATACCATCTTTTAAGTTGGCTTCAAAGTCAACATCAGCCCAGCGGTATGACTGGCGTCCCCACATCAATGAACGGCCGCCTACATGGTAACCGCGGAACCAATCGAAACGCTTTATTTCAGTATATGGGCTTTCTTTATCACTTGCCCAATAGTCAAGATTAGTTTCATTCAGCGGATAATCGCGTTTAAGAACCGGGTAATCATCGATCATTTTTTGGGTGCGACCGCCTCTGTGCGGAAATTCCCATGGATCTTTGGTAGCATTTACGTAATCTTTAATATGCTCGATATTACGACCACGCTCAAGCATGATGGTTTTCAAACCCTTTTGTGTAAGTTCCTTGGCAGCCCACCCGCCTGAAATTCCTGAGCCAATGACTATTGCGTCATAAGTGTTTGCAGACATACGAATAATATGATTAGTTTAATTTGTTTAGTACTTGGTTATCTCGTTAAATGTATGAATAAAATTCATTTTCCAAATATTGCATTGTGTTTTTTTTACACAATGCCTCTTTATCAGTTAGTAGTTTTCGGTTGGCGGCTTGCAGTTATCTGTCGGCCGTTTGCTCCCATTTCTTTATTAGCAGTTTAATCAAACTTCAACACTTTTTAACTGCCTACCGCCTACTCAAAACTGCAAACTGCTATTATATATTCCCCTTTTTCATCTCGCTCATGGCATAATCAGCGGCCCTTGCTGTAAAGGCCATATAAGTTAGCGACGGGTTTTGGCATGAGGTTGATGTCATGCTGGCGCCGTCGGTAACAAATACGTTTTTAACACTGTGTACCTGGTTCCATTTGTTCAGGATAGATGTTTTAGGATCATTCCCCATGCGCGCACCGCCCATTTCGTGAATATCTAAACCGGGGGCGCGTTTATCGGTACTGGCTTTGATATTGGTAAAGCCTGCGCTGGTAAACATCTCTGTTAGCTGCTCTATATAATCATTCTTCATCTTTTCGTCGTTATCGTCATAATCAACGTTCATCTTCAATAACGGCACGCCCCAGGCATCTTTTTGCTTATCATCCAGGCTTACAAAATTGCTTTCCTTCGGGATGGTTTCACCCATCATATGTGATCCTACATGCCATGGGCCAAGCTCTTTATTAGCCAGGTTGTCTTTCAGGTTGCTGCCTACGCCATCCCAGCTGCGCTGTGGATAACGATAAGCGCTAAAGCCCGATGCATAGCCTCGCAAAAAGTCGGTTTCCTGTTTATATACATTTCTGAACCGTGGCATATAACCACCACCTGCAGGATTACGGCCATCGGTTGTCCATTCTTTAGCGCCATCATACTCAGCACCAATATGGGCCGAATAATTGTGGAACGCTACATATTTACCCAGCACGCCGCTATCGTTACCTAAACCATTAGGGAAGCGGTGCGACTTAGAATTAAGCAGTATCAGGTTGGTATTTAACGCGGCCGCGTTAACAAAAATCACTTTAGCATAATATTCAATAGCTTCTTTGGTATTGGTATCGATAACCCGTACGCCTGTTGCCTTACCAAGCTTTTCATCATAAATAATGGACTCAACAACCGAGAATGGCCTTAACGTTGCATGTCCCGATTTTAATGCCCATGGAATAGTAGTAGCATTGGCGCTAAAATACCCGCCAAACGGGCATCCCCGTTCACAAATGGTACGCCTTTGGCATTGTACGCGGCCCTGATCCAAATGGATCTGGTTAGGGGTTGATAAGTGCGCGCAACGTGCGCTGATCACATGCCGGTTTTTATATTTACTTTTTACGTGATCTCTAAAATATTCCTCTACAGTGTTTAACGGAAACGCAGGTAGAAACTCCCCATCCGGCAATTCGGCAATA
>NZ_DASVOB010000421.1:0-20956 GCF_036383575.1 Mucilaginibacter sp. | reverse complement strand
TAAAACTCCTCATGTATATACGTCATGATCCTTACCATTTCATCCCTTATTTCGCGGGATGGCCGGGTAAAGTTGTTGTTCATGAACGCAAAAGCCAGGCGTTTGCCTTTGCGGGTGACTATGTAGCCGCTTTGGTTGTGGTTGTTACTTAGCGATCCTGTTTTAGCCCATACAAATGGTTGTCCGTTATCTGTTTTATAGGCGCTTTTAATTGTCCCGGCCACACCGCCAATCGGCATCATGCTATGCAACAGGCTTTCATCTTTCACTTCGTCCTGAATTTTGAGCAGCAGGGCTACCATATCCCGCGGTGTAAACAAGTTATAGCGCGACAGTCCGGAGCCATCTACCCACTGAGGCACGTCGGGCAAGTCATTCAAAAAATGTGCTTTTGAATAATTGATCACCGAATCGGCATTGAGGGTATTAAACTTTAACGACGAGCACACCAGCAACAATTGTTCGGCAATGAAATTATCGCTGGGCTGCAGCATCCGGCGGTAAACGGAATCGGCATTGGCGTTGTAAACAATTTTGGAATCAGCGGCCATAGGCTGCTGCAATAACGATACGGGCTTTTTCAGCGTATCCTGCAACAGCGCCATGGTCAATTGCAAACTTGTTTTCCAGGGGATCTCCTGCTTATAGTTTTTCGGGGCCTCCCCTGCCGGGTATACAAAATTATTGCTGATAAAATCGCGCTTAACTTTAAACTGCGCCGGATGATAATTGATATCGGCATTTAAAAACCGTTTTAAATAATGGGGCTTTACCTGCATGTTGCCGTCCTGGTCGGCGTAAAGCTGGGCGACATTATCTTCAATAGGCAGGGCGGTTATTTCGGCCTGGTAATAATCATTATAATCGTCCCAGGCCCAGCCTGAGCCAAAAAACTCGCCGGTATAATTACCGGGCGAATAAAAAAGATGCTTATTGCTGCTCTTCAAAAAATTAAGTCCATTTACTCCTTTCAAATCGCTATGCAAAAAGGAGGGATCGCCGGTGCCCCAAAATATCAGCGAATCGCCGCGGGTTTGGTAGCGCAATGCCGGGATAGAATCGCCCAGCATTTTAAGACAGGTATAGAAAGTAAAGAGCTTGGTATTGGATGCCGGGGTAAAGTATTTATCGGCATTTAATTCATATATCATTTTATGCTCGTCCAGGTCATAAAGGGCGAAGCCGGTAAAGTGATCGTTCACAATCTGCGAATGTTTAAACAGCTTTTTAACCTTTCGTTTTTTTATTGAACGGGCATAAATAATATCATGACAAAGGGATAAAATACAAACAATTAACAGAAATGAAATAGTTGACTTTCGCATAATAAAATAATTATTTAACAAATAAATCTCGTAAATTTAATATACCAACTATAACCACTTTGTTACACAAGCTATATTATAATTTACGCCATCCGGGAGCATTGTGGCTGGCATTTGTGTTAACATTTTGCTTTACAACCACAGCCCGGGCCCAGTACTTTGATCTTGATGTGCATAAAAAAAAGGTGAATATTCCGTTTAAGCTGGAACGAAACCTGATGATCATTAAACTCAAGATCAACAACAAAGGGCCCTTTAATTTTATATTGGATACCGGCGTAGGCCTCATGATCATAACCGATCCGAAATTAGTCGATTCCATCAGTATTCCGAATAAACGTACATTAAAAATCCCGGGCCTTGGCGAAGGTGATGACTCAGAAGCTTATGTAACCTCAACTTTGGATGTTGCCATCCCCGGCCTGGTTAGTTACGATGTTGCAGCTGCGATATTAAAAAAAGATGTCTTTAACCTTTCGGGGTATGCGGGTATGCCTATTCATGGTTTACTGGGTTACGAGTTTTTTAACAACCTGGCAGTGAAGATCAGTTTCCAGGATAGCGTGGTTACCGTTTGCAGGCCCAAAGACCTTAAACCTTTCAGAAAAGCGAATAAGATTGCCATGTCTATTGAAGACAGAAAAGCTTACGTAGAAGCCCGGGTGATCATGCCCGGCATAGCTCCTTTCAAAACCAAGTTGGTTGTTGACCTTGGGGCCGGGCATCCGGTATCAATTGAACGGTATATCAAAACTTATGGCCTTCCTCAAAAATTCATTGCTTCGGCTAACCTTGGTATTGGCTTAAACGGGCCAATAAATGGCTTTATAAGCCGGATGGATGAATTTGATTTAGGTAAATTCCGTTTGAAAAAAGTATTAGCCTCTTTTCCTGATGATAGGAACAACCAAACTAACCTGTCGGTGAAGCGCGACGGAAACCTCGGCGTTGGCATACTAAAGCGATTTAACGTTATTCTTGACTACCCCGATAGCGCCATGTATTTAAAACCCGGCTCAACATATAATGATCCGTTTGAACATGACATGAGTGGCCTCGAATACTACGCCGCGGGCGATCACCTGGAAAGGATCGTGATCAGCAGGGTAGAACCAGGTTCGGCAGCCGATGAGGTTGGCCTTGAACGCGATGACGAGATCATCTCCATAAATTTTAAACCTGTTTCGAGAATGAACCTCCAGGATATTGATGAATTATTCAAATCAAAGGACGATAGAAGCCTGCTGCTTGAGGTATATCACGATAAGCGCGTGGATAATGTTGTGCTTACATTAAAACGCAGGATATAATTAATAATAACTGTAAATTTATTGCTGATAAAACGCTTTATCGTTAAAAAAAGCCCTCTTTTTTATATAAGTTTACGGTTTAAACTATTATTTAATAAATGAAAAAACATTCGTTGCCGGGTATTTATTTGCGTGGCTCTGTATTGGCACTTGCGGTTTTGGCAGGCTCTTGCGCCACCAAAAAGCAAGCTGCAAACCAAAGCCTAACCTTAAAAACCACTACTACAGCCAACGGCACTGTTGCGACAGCAACAACCGGAGCCCCCAAAAAGGAGGGCATTAAAAAGTTCAGCGACCTTATCCCCGCTAAAACAAAAGCCGACAGCGGGCTTTTTAACACGTATAAGGTTGATGGCAAATACTACTACGAAATACCCGACTCATTAATTAACCGCGAAATGCTGGTGGTTACCCGCTTTGTAAAAACGCCGGGCGGCTTAAGGACCTTTGGCCAGCAGTATGGCGGCGAGGAGATCAACGACCAGGTTTGGAAGTGGGAAAAACACGATAAACAGGTATTTATCCGCGTACCAAGCTATTCGCTACGTGCCGATAGCACCAGCGATATGTACCAATCGGTTAAAAACTCCAATCTTGATGCTATACTGGCATCTTTTGAAATAAAAGCATTTAATAAAGATACTACCGGTGTTTTAATTGATGTTACCGATTTTTATAACGGCGATATCACCGCTATTGGTTTATCAGACGATATCAAGAAGGCTTATAAAACCATGGGGGTTGATAACTCGCGTTCCTATATCGACACCATTAAAAGCTTCCCGATAAATATTGAGGCGCATACACTAAAAACATACCGTGCCGGAGAATCGCCAACAGATAACAGTGTAGCGGCCATTACATTTGAGCTGAACACCTCGATGCTTTTGCTGCCTAAAACCCCGATGAAAGCCCGGATCATGGATCCGCGTGTTGGCTTTTTCGGTCAGCGCCAGACAGATTACGGCACCAATGCACAAAAAGCACTGGTTACCGCCTATATCCATCGCTGGAGGTTAGAGCCGAAAGACCCGGCTGCTTACGCCAAAGGCGAACTGGTTGAGCCTAAAAAGCAAATTGTATTTTACATCGACCCGGCTACACCTAAAAAGTGGGTACCCTATTTAATACAAGGTGTAAACGACTGGCAAAAAGCTTTTGAAGCCGCTGGCTTTAAAAATGCCATCACCGCTAAAGAAGCGCCAACCGCCAAACAAGACCCGCAGTTTAGCACCGAAGACGCACGTTACAGCGTGATCAGGTATTTTGCATCGGATGTTGAAAATGCCTATGGCCCTCACGTGGCCGATCCCCGCAGTGGTGAGATCCTGGAAAGCCATGTTGGCTGGTATCATAACGTAATGCAGTTACTGCGCGACTGGTACCTGATCCAAACGGCGGCGGTAAATCCTAATGCCCGTCATGCACAATTTACTGATGATCAAATGGGCGAACTGATCCGTTTTGTGTCATCGCATGAGGTTGGCCATACTTTAGGTTTGCCACACAACTTTGGTTCAAGCTACGCCTACCCTGTTGATTCGTTACGTTCAAAAACCTTTACCGATAAACATGGTACCGCGCCATCCATTATGGATTACGCCCGCTTTAACTACATAGCCCAACCCGGCGATGGCGTTACGCACCTGTATCCGCAAATTGGCGAATATGATGACTGGGCAATAAAATGGGGATATAGCTGGTTCCCGGGCAATAAAACACCGGAGCAGGAAAAAGAAATATTAGCCGTGTGGACCAATAAAAATGCCGGCAACCCAGTTTATTATTTCGGTCGCCAGGGTACAACTATCGATCCTCGTCTGCAAAATGAGGATCTGGGCGATAACGCCATGAAGGCAAGCGCCTATGGTATTGCCAACCTGAAACGCATTTTGCCAAACCTCGAAAAATGGTCGTACAAAAAAGATGAGGACTATAGCGATCTTAACGAATTATATAATGAAGTTTTAGGTCAGTACTACCGTTATATGGGCCATGTAACCACCAACATTGGCGGCATGAACGAAAACTTTAAAACCTACGATCAAAAAGGCCCGGTTTATGATTTTGTGAGCAAAGAGCGCCAGCGCGAGGCCACTTTGTTTTTAAACCAGCAGCTATATACCACCCCGTTATGGCTCATTAACAAAACAGAATTGGCCAAGTTTGATAACGGTGTTATCATCAACCGTATTAAAGCCATGCAGGTTTCATTGTTAGGTAATGAGCTAAGCCCTTCAAGACTGGCGCGGATGTATGATAATGAAGCCAAAAACGGCGCTAATGCATACACTGTTGCGCAGTTTTTAACAGATCTGCATACTGGGATATTCGGCACAAATAAACCGGATGGTTACCAGCGCAACCTGCAAAGAGGATATATTGAAAACCTGAAGAGCCTGTTAAATACAGATGCAAGCTTTTCGTTCCCGGGGATCTCAAGCGCGCAGCTGGCAAGCTGGGGTTTTACGCCAATCAACATAGCATTGTCTGATATCAGGCCAATGGTACGTGCCGAGTTAAAGAAAATTGATGCCGGTTTACCAAAAGGCGGCGATGCTATGACAGCAGCTCATTATGCCGACCTTCGCCTGAGGATAAAGGAAGCCCTTAATCCAACAAGGCCGGTTGTAAATATTGCAGGTGGAATGGTTAGAGGAATAAACACCGCTAACCAGGATATACTGAATGAGAAAACAGGAAGTATGAACTGCTGGCCACGCACCAATGTTGAAAACTAATTTGATATAATCTTCAAAAAATCCTTCTTAAAATCCTGCCTTATTTTTAGGGCGGGATTTTTTATTTGAGGATCTGTTACAAGGGCTCTGGGGATTGCTTAAAAATATAATTGGTTTGTTTTGAAAGTAGGCTAACTTATTTAAGCTGGCTTATATTTTCAAAAAAAGCAACCTGCAAATCAAGCAGCGACTTTACATTTATTTTTTCGCCGTAGGCATCAAAGCACAAAAATTTTGTCAACTCCGGTTTGTTTTTCTTCGATTTTTCGAAAAAATTAAAGGTTTCAAAAAAATAATGATTGGTTGTAATATGGCTTTTGCTGTTTGTTTGCGACGTATTGAGCCTAAACCCGATCGTATCTATCCATTTGTGCACTTTTGAGTGCAGCGTGCTTCCAATATTGTTCATAGGTTAATGTTTGATTAAGTATTACGAAATACTGTGCCACAATGTTACTATCATATAAACTGATTTTAAACAATAGTTTATTTCTTGTGTGGAATACTTAACGTATTCAAAGCATTATTGGTATCCATTGCAACAATTTTTGAAACTAATTATCCACACAATACGTAATAACCCACATAGCTTTTCAAATAGTAAAGGCTGGCTTTCCTGACGGACCCCTCCTGCAGGAATGGTTTAATCCATGCGGTTTCCCAATAGTTTTTATTGGCTTTAAACCGAATATGCCAATCTGACAGTGCTACTTTTCTGCTTGTAAATGACTGACGGATCTTTATAACAATCTCAAGGCCGGAAATCCCGGCCTTTTTCATTTAATAATCTGTAACAATAATATGATTGATAGGCCTTTATAGGCCTTATGTGTAACAATAATATATTGATTGGGCTTTATGTATATTTTAAGTTGAACATTTGTAGTTTAATTACGTCTATATACTCACAAATACAACAATTGCACGCTGAAAAAACATTTATGAAACCCCTACTTCTTATCTTGAGTTTTACCTTTTTATTTGCCTTTAATTCCTATGCCCAAACGGGACGGGAAGTAAAAGGAACCGTTGTTGATTCCACGAAGCTTTCCCTGCCCGGAAGCAGCGTTAAGCTGGTTTCGAACAGCGGCGACAGCACCATAGCTATTGCCGATGCTGCCGGTAAATTTTCGTTCCCCGTAGTAAAGGGTAACAAACTAACGATTACCATTTCATCAATTGGCTTCACTGCAATAAAAAAACATTACTCGCTTGATGCAGGCACACAACCTGTTGACCTCGGCCCCATAATTTTAAAGGCCGAAACCAATATGCTTAACCAGGTTACCATTGTAGGCGTTAACCCCGTAATATTAAAAGAAGATACTACCGAATATAAGGTAAGCGCCTATCCCGTACGTGAAAATGCCCCGGTTGAAGACGTGTTAAAAAAACTACCCGGTGTTGATGTGGATAAAGACGGCAACGTAACGGCGCAGGGTAAATCGGTTACCAAGGTAAGGGTTAACGGAAAAGACTTTTTTGGCGGCGACGTTAAAACAGCTACCAAGAACCTTCCTGCCGATGTAGTAGAAAGCATCCAGGTAATTGATGATTATGGCGATCAGGCTAACCTTACCGGCATTAAAACCGGCGAGCCCGACAAGATCCTGAACATCACCATTCGCAAAGACAAAAACCACGGCTACTTTGGCCAGGCCACTGCCGGCGATGGCGAAGACTTTTTACCAAAAGACCAGGGCATAGCCAATGCCAACCGTTACATAGGCGATCTGAAATTTTTCAACTTTAACAACGAGCAGCAGA
The DNA here is from genome assembly GCF_036383575.1 of Mucilaginibacter sp. Lineage (GTDB taxonomy): Bacteria > Bacteroidota > Bacteroidia > Sphingobacteriales > Sphingobacteriaceae > Mucilaginibacter. The sequence goes on along the minus strand of NZ_DASVOB010000421.1, from coordinate 13,813 downwards.
TAGCCGTATTAGGAACCATTAACAATACCAACGTAAATACATTTACCTACGGCAGTGCAACATCCGGTGGCGGCGGTGGTTTTGGCGGCGGCGGTGGTGGCAGGGGCAATGCCCTGCGTGGCTCAAGCGGTTCAACAACCAGCGCAAATGGTATTACCAACGCACATTCAATAGGAGCAAACTTCCGCGACCAGTGGGGTAAAACACTCTCTGTATATGGTAGCTATAGCTATACGGATAATACTACCAATACCGTTAGTTCTTCCATTCAAACCAATAACAATCTATCACCAAGTGGAAGTACACAAAAAAGTAACCAGACAGACAACCCGATCAACCACCGCTTTAACTTTAACCTGGAGTGGAAACCGGATACTATCAACTATTTAAAGGTTGTACCAAACTTCACCTATTCAAGCACCAATACCGATGCTAATGAGGATGTAACATCAACGGTTGGGGGTATAACACGTCCGTCATATACCTCGTTATCGCACAGCGATGGCACAACACCAAGTTACGGCATTAACGCGTTGTATAACCACCGCTTTAACGGGCATGGCCGCAATCTGAGTATTAATGTGAGCGCTAACACCTCAAAAACGTCGCAGTTTGATAATCCAACATATGATTATGCCGATGGCGCTCCACACCAGGCACCAGCCAATCAGCAAACTAACACCGATAGCCGTGTTACCAGCTTCGGTGCAAATTTCTCCTACATCGAGCCCATAAGCAAAAGGGGATACCTGGAGTTAAACTATACTTTTAACCGCTCAAATACTACAAGCGATAAGGAAACCGATACACTTAGCACCTCCAATACATATGACCATTACGACAGGCTGAGCAACAACTATAAATACAACTTTACCACCAACCGCGTTGGGCTTAACTATCGTTTTATTGAAAAGAAATACAACGTTACTGTAGGTATTGGCGTACAACCGGCCACATTGAATGGCTTGAATCTCAAAAATGATTCGGCTACTCACGTAACTACTTTTAATGTTATCCCGACAGCCCGTTTCAGTTATAATTTTTCCCGTGGCAAGGCTTTAAACTTCCTGTACAACGGATCAAGCAACCAGCCCACATTCAGCCAGTTGCAGCCGGTTATTGATTTCAGTAACGCGCTCTACCCGGTACAGGGTAACCCTAACCTACAGCCCGAGTTTGCCAATAACTTTTCACTGAGATATAACAATTTCAGCTTCCAAACCGGCGATATTTTCTTTACTAATTTCAACTTTACCACAACGCAAAATAAAATAGTACAATACACTATATCTTATCCCCGCGCATTTACCCCGGCTGCTTTAGCCGCAAATCCGTCGCTAAAAAGCTTTGAAGGAACCAACCTTACCAACTATTTAAATGCAGGGGGTTACTATACCGGTAGTGCAAATGTGGTATATGCCAAGCCATGGGCCCAGCGTAAATTTACACTGCAATTTAATGGCGCTTTAGCGTACACCAATGGCATTGCGTTCTCTGATAGCGTTACTGCTAATAACGTACTGGCATCAGAGGCACCTTTAAAAAACATAGCTAAAAACCTCAACTTTACCCCGGGTTTAAAATTCAGGGTAAGTATTGTTGATGTTATTGATGCAGAAGCCAGCAGCAGCTACGGCATCAACAAAACAACCAACTCTATCCATACTGAGATTATTGATGGCAGCTCAAACTTCCGTACGCTGACTTTAGGCTTAGCCGGCAAAAACTATTTCTGGAAGGACTGGACATTGAGCTACGATTTTACCCGTACGGTAAATTATGGCTATGCCGCCACCCTTAATGTTAAAAACCCCAATATCCTGAATACCTATGTTGAGCGCAGGTTTTTGAAAGACCACCGTGCTACTATCCGCTTAGCAGCATACGATCTGTTTAATCAAAATACTGGTTTTACATCGGTTGTTAATGGCAACATTACAACGCAATCTAATGTGAACAGGCTTGGCCGTTATTATTTGTTAAGCTTTACATTCCGCCTGCAAAAATTTGCCGGCAAAGCCCCAACACAAGAGCCGGGCCAGCGCAGGTTTAACCGTGATGGCGGCGGCCCGGGTGGCCCAGGCGGCGGGCCTGGAGGAGGCGGTCCAGGCGGTCCTGGTTCTTTCTAAGGGATAATGTACCAGATATAAAACACCAGAAGGGGCGGCATCATGATGCCGCCCCTTTTGCTTTAATATAAAACCGTTTGTTTCGATTCTAAGAAGCTGTTTAAAAATGATATATTTTTGTAGAGGTGAATAATCGCGCCTCCCGTAGGATAAGCCGATTTCAAAAGCGTCTCAGCTGCCGTAAATTGCAGCCGTTTTAAAGCAATTAAATTAAACAGCTTATAAGAAGATCCTTTATTGCGTTCAGGATGACAAAGCGGAAAAACATCTCAACAAAAAAGTCCCGCCATTACAGCGGGACTTTCAGTTAATAGTTTAAACGAGATCAGGATTTTTTATTGCTGTTAAATCCAAAGGGAACAACCACTTTAAAGCTAATGTTACGCCCCATGTTGTATATACCGGGGTGTACGCCTTCAGGTACGTTAGGGTTATCAAAATATTTGAGCCTGCTCATGTTTGATTGGTAGTTAACATTGGCAAGGTTGGTACCTTCAACAAAAAGCTTAATAACCGGTTGGCCGGCTTTATTAACAATATTGCCGCCAAAGCCCGCGCTTAACAGGTTGTAGCCTGCTGTGTAGGTTTCTGTTCCGTATGCTGCGAAAAAGCGGTCCTGCGCACTGTAATGGTCAAAGCCAACAAAGGCATAAATGCTTTTAACTTTACCAAAACCGCCGTTAAATGTACCGCGCAGTTCTGAATGTGTATGCAGTGGCGGAATGAATGGCAGGTATTTTAAGCTGTCGGCAACCGGGCCGCCGTTGCCTTTGTTTTCGCCATAGGTTAAGCTTAAGGCATTTTCAAAATGCAGCCATGATATGGGGTGCAGATCCACATTAACCTCGCCGCCATAAATGCGGGCTTTGCTTTGTACATAGGTAAAAGTGGTATAACCCTGGGTATAAACCGGACTGCCATCGGCAGCTAACACCTGTTGCTGGTAAATATAGTTCGACAGGTTGTTGTTAAACACCTCAACACTGGCCGAAATATTGGGCAGGGTAAGGAAAGTGCCGATATCTTCCTGTAAGCTAAACTCTGGTTTAAAGTTTTTATCGCCGATGTGATAGATCTGTGAGCCGGGATCAGGTCCGTTGGCCGAAATTTCAGCGATGCTTGGTGCCCTGAATCCGCGTGAGATATTGCCTTTGATCAGGAACGCATCTGATACATTATAGGTTGCTCCGAAGCTGCCCGAAAAACCGCTGAACCTTTTGTTAAAGGCATCAAACTGTTTGGTAACGTTTGCTGCTGTTTCGGGATTGCTGCCGGTGTATAACTGCGGAAAGCCATTCCGGCCAAGGGTATCAACATAAGCCGCGCTGTTGCTGAATGAGCGGGTATCATACCTTGCTCCAGCTGAAAGATCAAGCTTGCCGAAGCTCTTTTTTATTACGAAGAAAGGGCCGATATCAAACTGGTGATAGGCAGGGATCGGAAAATCGGTAGCATCACCAATGGTATTGTTTTGGTACTGGCCGTTAATGCCAAAGGTTGTTTCATAGTCGTTACCGATGTTGAAGTTGTACTTAACATCATAGGTATAAGTAGTAAGGTGCAGGTTAAGCCCGGCAATATCGCCCGCCTCTGGGTGGGTATATTCGCGGCGATGACTGAATTGGTAGCCAAGGTTAACTGCTAGGTTCCCGTTACCTAATATAAAATTACTGTTGTTGTAGATGCGGTAAAGCTGTACGTGCTGATGTAATGTTGGGATGCTATACGAGTTTAAAACCGATTGCGGAACGATTGGCCTGAAGGCATCATCCTCGGTAATTTGGCGGGTAAACTTGCGGGTAAGCGAGTCGCGGCTGCCGTCGGGTATAGCCTGCTCATCGTCAAATACCGAAGCATGCAGGTATGAATAACCCCATGATTTGTTGAGGCCCACCATAACGCGGGCATCTTTTTCGCGGTAGTTGGTGGCATATACGCGACCGTCGTGCTCATTTTGATAATCCTTGCTGCCTTTGGCCGAGATCACTGTACCCCAGATAAGCCCATTTTGATTGCCCTGTAACCGGAATGAGCCATTATATAATCCCTGGTTGGTGCCATATAGTCCCTGAACCGATCCGAGGATCTTACCCTCGGGTACTGGCGCTGGTGAGATCAGGTTCACAACACCACCAATAGCATCCGAGCCATAGGTTAAACTTGCCGGTCCTTTGATCACCTCTACCCTATCTATAGAGTTTTGATCCACTTCAATACCGTGTTCATCGCCCCATTGCTGGCCTTCCTGGCGGATCCCGTCCTGCAGGGTGATCACCCGGTTATAACCAAGGCCATGAATAAACGGTTTTGATACGTTAGGGCCGGTGGTAACAGCGCTTACGCCAGGGAGCGTGGCTATCTGGTCGATAATGTTACCCGAGGCAGCGCGTTGCTCCAGATAGGCTTTGCCTACGGCAACCATGGGTACCGGGCTGCGTTTTATTTCGGTGGCTTTGCTTACACCGGTAATAACAACTTCGCCGGCTTCAAGTGACGAAGTTTGCAGTTTAACATCAAATACGCTTGTTTTTGAAAAGTCGACCCTTTGGTTAACGGTTAAATAACCGATGTAAGTTACCTGGACCAGGAAAACACCTTTAGGCACGTTAGCGAAGCTGTATTTACCATTCACATCGGTAATGGCCCCTTTGCGTAGATCAGGAATGTTCACTGTTGCGCCGATAATGGGTTTGCCATCGGCCTTATCGGTAATAGTACCCGAAAGGTTGCCTATAGCATCTTCTGTTTTGTTATTTATGGTGATAGCGGAGTTGTTGGCAAATACAAAAGATTGAGCAGATACTAATAATATAATGAAGCTTATAAGCTTTAATTTCATGATGAAAATTTAAGAAAATTCAATAAATGCCGCTGTTGGGGCGGTTTTGTTTTGAGGAAAAGATAAGGTAGCGTTATGCTGCTACCGGAGGGGCCCTGCCGGCCGAGAGGATAAGCGCAATGCTTACAAAGTCGTAATCGCCGGGTTTAAAAACATGGGCTGATGTTACGAGGGGTATTAAAAATAGGGTATTGCTTACTACCAATGCATCGGTATGGTGCATGGCATCGCACAGTAAACATTTTTCTTTAACGGTTTGTTGCCCCTGGGCCAGATGGCTGTGTTTGGTGATCCCTTTAATAAGGGTGTGCTGGTGCGAATAAACCATATACTGCCCGGCCACAAAGCAAACAAGCAGCAGCCACGCGAATACAATATGTAAGCGGTTTTTTTTCACAGTCAACATCCTTTTAACGGACTAAAGCAAAAGTAAGTATTAAAACGGGAATTTTAATGCAACATTGTAACAATAATGTGGTGTTTATAGTTCATAGATGATGGTTCATGGTTTTAGTGTTTGTTAGAAAAAGGCCACATTGCATCATTTTACTATGAACTATCATCTATGAACCATGAACTAATCTATCTTTGCACCCTATGACACCTGCCGAGATCAATAAAAAATGGGAAGTGCTGCAGCAGCGGATAGCTGAGGATTTTGATAACGAAAAGCCTGATATTAAAGTGATGCTTTTTTTGATAGGCGTGCAGGAGCTGGGACAAGGCCCGCGTAAGTTCAGCAAGCGTCAAAAAGAGGAGCTGATGCATATTGCCACCTGCCGCTTAATGAGCATGATGGGCTTTTACGAGCTTGAAGGTCTTGATCAGGATGGCTGGCCGCACTGGAAACGTATAAAAGTGATCCCCAATTATACCCTGCTTGAACAGGAAATGATGATGAAATCGCTCATTGTAAATTACTTTGAGGAGATGGATGGTGCGGATTAGTGAGTGGTTTATTGGGTTGATAACAGGGCTTTATAATTCCCCTCTTGAGAGGGGGCGCGGAAGGAAGAGCGATAGCAGGGGTGTGTTTCTGCTATTGGTTTATCAAAGCAGAAACACACCCCTGCCCCCTCTCAAGAGGGGAATCGCGCACTCCCCAGCTTCTTACTCCTTAAATTGACAGCTATGATCTCCCCTGGGAGGGAATTAGAACATTTTGAACAATTAGCCTATCTTCATCAATCAAAAAAAATCAACGCAATCAGCGAAATCAAAAATAATCAACGGTCTATGAAGAAACTTTTTACCCTAAGCATTCTTTTATTAACCCTTACTGCTGCATTTGCGGGGCCGCCTAAAAACCAGTATGTACGCATCCATACTACTTATGGCGATTGTATCCTTCGCCTGTATAATGAAACGCCCTTGCATCGGGACAACTTTATCAAGCTTACCAAGAAAGGTTTTTATAATGGTACACTGTTTCACCGGGTGATCCAGAACTTTATGATCCAGGGTGGCGACCCGGATTCAAAAGATCCATTAAAAGCTAAACCCGGTGCCGAGCTGGGCAATGGTGATGTGGGCTATACCATTCCGGCCGAATTTCGCGACAGCCTTTTCCATAAACGTGGCGTACTTGCTGCTGCCCGCGATGATAACCCTAAAAAAGAATCAAGCGGCTGCCAGTTTTATATTGTAGAAGGCAAGCGCTTTACCGATGGCAAGCTGGATACACTGGAAAATACCCGCCTTAAAGGCCGCAAGATCCCGGTAGGGCAGCGCGAATGGTATAAATCGGTAGGTGGTTCACCACATCTTGATCAAAACTATACCGTTTTTGGCGAGGTTGTTTCGGGCATCGATATGGTGGATAGGATTGCCGCCCTTAAAAAAGACGCCAATGATCGTCCCAATGCCGATGTGCCTATGACCGTTGAGTTGCTAAGCAAAAAGGAGTGCAGGCAGTTGGATAAGATTCTTTTCCCGGAGAAAAAATAAACCCGGCTACCGCGAGTTTAGCGATAACGTAACCCGTGGTAGGTATAATGTAAGCTTTCAGCTTACACTCAGCTGAAAGCTGAAACCATGGTATACCACGGGTTGAAAACCCGCGGCAGATAGCGCAATTTTATTATAGTTTTGTGATTTGAATCAAATCCGAAATCCCACATGAAAATAATTACATATAACGTTAACGGTATCCGTTCGGCAATAAACAAAGGTTGGCTGGCCTGGTTGCAGGCTACTGATGCTGATGTTGTTTGTTTGCAGGAAATTAAAGCAACACCTGATGTGCTCACCGACTTAGGTTTGGTTGATCAGATGGGCTACCAGCATTATTGGTTTCCGGCCGAAAAGAAAGGCTACAGCGGCACAGCTATTTTTACCAAGGTTTTACCTAAGCATATCGAGTACGGCTGCGGTATTCCCGATTTTGACCGCGAAGGCCGTTGTATCCGCGTTGATTTTGATGAGGTATCAGTGATGAGCGTTTATTTTCCATCAGGTTCAAGCGGCGATGAGCGGCAGATTTTTAAATACCGTTTTCTGGATGAGTTTGGTAAATACCTTACACTGCTTAAAGTAGAACACCCCAACCTCGTGGTTTGCGGGGATTATAACATTTGCCACCGCCCTATTGATATCCACAATCCAAAGTCAAACGCCAATTCATCAGGCTTTTTACCGGAAGAGCGCGAATGGATGGAGAACTTTATTGAAGGTGGGTTTATAGATACCTTCCGTCACGTAAATAAAGAACCGCACAACTACACATGGTGGAGTTTCCGCGCCGGTTCCCGTGGTAAAAACTTAGGCTGGCGTATCGATTACGCTATGGCCAGCACCCCGCTTGAAGAAAAGATCCGCCGTGCGGCAATATTGCCCGAGGCTAAGCATTCTGATCATTGCCCGGTATTGCTGGAGCTGGAGTTTTAAGAATAAAAACATGTCATTGCGAGCGTAGCGCGGCAATCTCGTAGCTATACAGGGCGTATATGCTTCCGTGCGATTGCCGCGCTGCGCTCGCAATGACATTAAAAATGGTTCCTATTTCGGCCCGTAAGTAACCACCGGCACGATCATTTCCTCTAACGAGATCCCCCCATGCTGGAAGGTTTCATTATAGAAATTCACAAAGTGGTTGTAGTTGTTCGGGTACACGAAATAGCTGTCTTCCTTGGCAAATACAAAGCTTGAGCTGATATGCAGCCTTGGCAGCATGGCATCATGCGGGTTGCGGATGTGAAATACTTCCTTGGCATTATAGTTCAGGTTTTTACCTTGTTTATAACGCAGGTTGGTATTTGTATTTCTGTCGCCTACAATTTTGCTCGGGTTTTTTACGCGGATGGTACCGTGATCGGTTGTGATCACTACACGTACCTGTTTTTGCGCCAGGAATTTTAACAGATCAAACAGTGGCGAGTGCTCAAACCACGACAGGGTTAATGAACGGTAAGCGGCATCATCACTTGCCAGCTCGCGGATCATCTGCATATCTGTACGGGCATGCGACAGCATATCCACAAAGTTATACACCACCACGTTAAGCTCATTATTCATGAGGTTATTAACCGACTCATTCAGTGCACGGCCTTCGTCGATATTCAGGATCTTGTGGTATGAGTGTTTACAATCTTTACGCAATACACGTTTCAGGTGATCGGCCAGAAATTCGGCTTCATATAAGTTCTTGCCGCCTTCGTCCTCGTCGTTTTGCCACATGGTTGGATAGCGGCGCTCCATATCCAAAGGCATCAAGCCCGAAAAAATGGAGTTACGCGCATATTGCGTAGCCGTTGGCAGGATACTATAATAAGTATCCTCTTCTTCCAGCCTGAAATATTCAGAAATAATAGGATTGATTATCTTAAACTGATCGTACCGCAGGTTATCTATTAAAATAAAAAACAAGGGGCCTTTGCCGTCCAATTTAGGGAATACCTTCTTTTTGAATAATTGAGGAGATGAGGTTGGTGCAAGATCCGGGTTTTTGATCCAGTTCAAATAGTTGCGCTCAACAAATTTGCAAAACTGCGTGTTGGCTTCGGCTTTTTGCAGGGTCAGGATCTCGTGCATGCCGGCATCTTCCAGCTTTTCAAGCTCAAGCTCCCAATAAATGAGTTTTTTGTAAACATCAACCCATTCCTGGTGGCTCAGGTTATCATTAAGCGTCATACCCAGTGTACGGAAATCCATCTGGTAGGCCATGGTGGTTTTTTCGGTAACGAGGCGTTTGTTTTCCGTTAGCTTTTTGATGGTAAGCAATATCTGCTTGGGGTGCACCGGCTTGATCAGGTAGTCGTCAATCTTCGATCCGATGGCATCTTCCATCAGGTACTCTTCCTCGTTTTTGGTGATCAGCACAATAGGTACATCATTATTGATGTTCTTGATCTGCTGCAGGGTTTCCAGGCCGGTAAGGCCGGGCATGTTTTCGTCAAGGAAAACCAGGTCGAAATAATTGCTCTTAAACGAGTCAACAGCGTCATAGCCATTGGTAACGGTAGTTACTTTGTAGCCCTTTTCGCCCAGGAAAAGTATATGTGGTCTTAGCAGGTCAATTTCGTCATCGGCCCATAAAATGGTGGTCTCTTGCATGATATGTATATTAAATTTTCTGAACCGGAATTTGGGGGAATTAATGAATTTGTAGAATTTTGAATTTGAGACAAGGTTAACGGCCGATCAATTCAAATAATTCCTTAATTCTATAAATTCCGGTTCTGACATTCCTGTTCAGGATTAGAATAAACCCCAAATAGATGTTTTTGTTGTTACACAGTAAAGGTATTAACAAAATTTAACAAAGCTGTCGCGCTTATTTTACCTTTGTTTTACATTTTTGCACTTACATAAGCAGCATTGAATAAAAAGAAAATAATAAACGACCCGGTTTACGGTTTTATCAGTATCCCTACCGAACTGATCTTTGACCTTATATCCCATCCATACTTTCAGCGGTTACGTTATATCAAACAGCTGGGCATGACCCATCTGGTATATCCCGGCGCACTGCATACCCGTTTTCATCATGCTTTGGGGTCCATGTACCTGATGGATACTGCGCTTGAAACCTTGCGGAGTAAGGGCCACAACATCTCTCCCGAAGAGGAAGAAGCCGTTACCATTGCCATATTACTGCACGATATTGGTCACGGGCCTTTTTCGCACGCTTTGGAAAATACCATTATTGATGGCATAGCCCATGAGGATATTTCGTCAATGCTGATGAATAAGCTTAATGCCCGTTTTGAGGGTAAGCTTACCATGGCCATCGATATTTTTAACGATACCTATCCGCGCAAATTCCTGCACCAGCTGGTATCCAGTCAGCTGGATATGGACAGGCTGGATTACCTTAACCGCGACAGTTTCTTTACCGGTGTATCTGAAGGAGTGATCAGCTCGGAGCGTATTATTAAAATGCTCAACGTTAAAGATGATCATGTGGTTGTTGATGAGAAAGGGATTTACTCGATAGAGAAATTTTTGATTGCCCGCAGGCTCATGTACTGGCAGGTTTACCTGCATAAAACGGTAATAGCAGGCGAGGAAGTGCTGACCAAGATCTTCAGGCGCGGCCGGGAGTTGATCTCGCAAGGGGAAGAATTGTTTGCTACCCCTGCCCTGCTGCATTTTTTAAAAAAACGCATCAGTCGCGATGCTTTTATGAACGAAGATCACCACCTGGAAACTTTTGCCTGTTTGGATGATACCGATATTATGGCCTCGGTAAAAGTGTGGGCCTACCACCCGGATTTGGTGCTTTCGCATCTTTGCAAGAACCTGGTTCAGCGTAACCTTTTCAGGGTTGATATCACCAACGAATGCCCGGATGAGGTTTTTGTTGAACAGCTCCGCCAAAAAGCAATGCAGAAATATGGGATAACTTATGAGGATGCTGCCGCTTATTTTGTGTTTACGACATCAATCCGCAACAACGCGTATAACCAGAACGATGGTAATATTGGCATATTAATGAAGAATGGCGAGGTAAAGGATATTGCTGCTGCCAGCGATAATTCAAACCTGGTGGCTTTGGCTAAAACGGTTAAGAAATATATTCTTTGTTATAATAAGGAGTTGTTGAATTAGGAAGCGGTTTAAGGTTAACCACTATTGACGTAGAGACGCATCACATGCGTCTGCCACGTGCAAATTAAGAAAGCTAAGCACCTTGAAAAGTCGGCTTAGCTTGTGGAAGACGCATGTGATGCGTCTGTACATAAAAATGGTTTTAACAAATAGTAAAACAAAACCAGATATACACCTGCGACAAATGAAGAAATAGTGAAAATCAAAACACTTTGACAGTCAAAACTTTTTAACGTGTGTTCATAACTCATTAATAATTTGTTGCTTCAATTTTAACATTTAAATTTGCCCGATGCAATTTACTGCTCATGATATAAGTTTACTGCTCAACGGAACTGTTGAGGGCGATCCTGCAGCTACGGTTAGCCAGCTTGCCAAAATAGAAGAGGCCGGTCCCGGTGCTCTTTCTTTTTTGTCGAACCCCAAGTATGAGCAATTTCTGTATACTACCAATGCCTCAATTGTTATTGTTAATAACGATCAGCAATTGACAGCCCCGGTAAAGGCTACCCTCATCAGGGTTGAAAACGCTTATAGCGCGTTCACTGTGCTGCTTGATAAATACAACACTTTCAGGCTCGATAAAAAGGGAATTGAACAGCCCAGCTTTATTCACCCCACGGCGCAGGTTGGCGCGGGGGCCTATATCGGCGCATTTGCCTACATCGGCCAAAATGTAACCGTTGGTGATAATTGCAAGATCTATCCTAATGTTAATGTTGGTGATAATGTGACCCTTGGTAATAATGTGACCCTATTTGCCGGTGCCACCGTTTATTTTGATTGTGTTATCGGGAATAATGTGATAGTACATTCGGGCGCGGTAATAGGCAGCGATGGCTTCGGCTTTGCCCCAAACCCCGATGGCACTTATACTAAAATTGCACAGATTGGTAACGTAATATTGGAAGATGACGTTGAAGTGGGTTCAAATACAACTATTGACAGGGCAACAATGGGTTCTACAATAGTACGCAAAGGTGCTAAAATTGATAACCTTATACAGATAGCCCACAATGTTGAAATTGGGGCGCATACCGTAATGGCAGCGCAATCGGGCATATCAGGAAGTACCAAAATAGGCGAAAGGGTTGTAATTGGCGGACAGGTGGGTTTTGCCGGCCACCTCAATATAGCAAACGGGTCGCAGTTTTCGGCCCAGACGGGTATCAACGGATCTATTACTGAAGAAGGTAAGGTATGGGGAGGTTCTCCAAATATGCCATATAAAGACTACCTTCGTGCCCACGCGAAGCTGCGAAAGCTGCCGGAGCTTGACCGGAAGGTGTACGAGCTTGAAAAATTGATTGAAGAACTACGTAAAGGCACGGCGAAGGAATAGCCACAGCCTGTAAATTTAAATATGAACGTTAAACAAAGAACTATTAAAGCGCCGGTTTCGGTATCAGGAACAGGCTTGCACACCGGGCAAAGTGTTACAATGACCTTTAATCCTGCTCCTGAAAACCATGGTTATAAATTCAGGAGGGTTGATATTCCCGGTGAGCCAATTATTGATGCCGATGTTGACAATGTAACCGATACTTCGCGCGGAACATCTATCAGCCAAAACGGTGCTACTGTAAATACTGTTGAACACGTGCTGGCCGCTTTAGTTGGGCTTGAGATTGATAACGTGCTGATTGACCTTGATGGCCCTGAAACACCGATCATGGATGGCAGCTCAATCCAGTTTGTTGACGTAATAACCGAAACAGGCCTTATTGAGCAGGACGCTGATCGCGAATACTACCACATTCCTTATAATATCCACTATTCTGAACCTGACCGTAAGGTGGAGATGGTGGCTATGCCGTTAGATGATTATCGCTTTACCTGTATGGTTGATTATAACTCGCAGGTATTAGGGAGTCAGCACGCCAGTATCTCAACCATTGGCGAGTTTAAAAAAGAAATTGCTTCATGCCGTACCTTCTGCTTTTTGCATGAGCTTGAAATGCTGTTAAAGCATGACCTTATTAAAGGCGGCGATCTGAACAATGCCATAGTAGTTGTTGACAAGGATGTTGACCAGGAAGAACTTAATCACCTGGCCAAGCTGTTTAATCGTAAGGATATCAGCGTAGCGCCGCAGGGCATTTTAAATAATATTGAGCTTCGCCATCAAAATGAGCCCGCACGCCACAAGCTGCTGGACATGATAGGCGATCTGGCATTGGTTGGCGTTCCGCTTAAAGGGCATATTATGGCTGCAAGGCCTGGCCACGCAGCTAACGTTGCTTTTGCTAAAAAGATCAAGGCTTTAATTAAAAAGGAAAAAAGCCGTAAGCAGGTAAAAACGTATGATCTTAACGCCAAGCCGCTTTTTGATACAGTTGATATTATGGGGATGTTGCCGCACCGTCAGCCTTTCCTGATGATAGATAAGATCCTGGAGCTTACCAAAAGCCATGTTGTAGGTTGCAAAAACGTAACTATTAACGAGGAGTTTTTTAAGGGCCATTTCCCTGGTGCGCCTATCTTCCCGGGCGTATTACAAATTGAAGGCATGGTGCAAACAGGTGGTATCCTGGTATTGAACACTGTTCCGGATCCGCAGAACTACCTTACCCTGTTCCTGAAAATAGAAAACGCCCGCTTTAAAAGCAAGGTAGTTCCTGGTGATACCATTATTTACGTGTGCGACCTTATTGCTCCTATCCGCCGTGGTATAGCTACCATGAAAGGTGTAGGTATGGTAGGCGACCGCATTGTTGTTGAAGCCGAACTGATGGCTCAAATTGTAAAAGTAAAAGAATCTGAAGCATGATCCAGCCATTAGCATACATCCATCCAC
>NZ_DASVOB010000420.1:0-3971 GCF_036383575.1 Mucilaginibacter sp. | reverse complement strand
TTATTATCAATGCCATTACTGAAAAGCTAATACACAATTAGAAAAATTTTAGTCATGAATGAGGAACAATTATATCTGAAACCCAATGTGGTGATTGAACCATTGGTAGATAAATGGTACGCCTGGAGTCACCTGATTTCTCCGGCAACTGCCGCCATGAATATAGTTGGAAGGCATTTGGCTATTATCGAATCGTATTTGATGGCCCCGGCTATTCACGCCAATGCTGTGCTTAACCCTAAAATGAAAGGCGGCCCCTTTATGGATTTTGGCGGCGGGAGAATAGATGAAGTAACGGAACTGGAGAAGCAATCGCTTGAAAAGCAAAAAAAGGTTATTGAGTTTGCCAAAGCAATAAAAGCGTTGGATAAATTACTGGATAGTGAAGCAACCGGTTATGGTTTAGAAGACCTGTACGCTAAAGTGCCCGAAATTTTAAGAGGTTATGTTGAGCTGTATTACGATAGGAATAACAATCCCGGGTTCAGATTTTTTGAATCGTTATTATACCAGAGTGAGTTTTATAATAAAAGCTCCCAAAGCCTGGCCATGTGGATCACCAACAACGATGAACGCCCTTTTTGCCTCAGTACGCCACGCCTTACCGAACCTGATGTGTTAAGCCTGGATGTGCCGTTTGACCATGCCAGCATTGATGCTTTGGCCAAAATGAAGCGCACATCTAACAGCTACGCAGCTATCAAAGAGATCTGCTGTATCACTCCTGAGCAGGAGCCGCTGTTTAAAACCTTTTTTACAGAAACACCTCCGCCTGCCTATGAAAAATATACCGGCGACAAGATCAGGATGCGATATTTTGGCCATGCCTGTATCCTGGTTGAAACAAAGGATATCAGTATCCTTGTCGATCCGCTGATCAGTTATTATGGTTACAGCTCGGATGTTCAGCATTTTTCGGATGTTGACCTCCCGGATACTATTGATTATGTGCTGATCACTCACAATCACCAGGATCACATCCTGTTTGAAACCCTGCTGCCTTTGAGGCATAAGATCAAAAACCTGATCGTTCCGCGTACATCAAGCGGAAAACTGGAAGATCCCGATCTGAAGTTAATGTTCAATAGCATTGGTTTTAATAATGTGATGGATATCAGCGAAATGCAAACCATTCATTTTAACGATGCCATTATCACTGGTTTGCCTTTTATTGGTGAGCATAGCGATATGAATATCCTCACAAAAGCTTGCTACCTGGTAAAAATAGGCGACTTTAAACTCCTCTTTTTAGCCGATTCAAGAATTGTTGAACCGCGTTTATATGAGCTGGTGCACAAATATATAGGTAATGTTGATGTGCTTTTTATTGGTATGGAATGTGATGGTGCGCCGTTAACATGGTTGTATGGCCCCTTGCTTACCAAAAAGTTGCCAAGGGATATGGATGGGAGCAGGCGTCTTGCCGGTTCTGATTGCGATAAGGGAATGGCTCTTATCGATATTTTCCATCCAAAAGAAGCCTACGTGTACGCCATGGGCCAGGAGCCCTGGGTTGAATTTATCAGCAGCATTAAGTATACCGACGAGTCAAACCCCATTGTACAATCTGACAAGCTGGTAAAGCTGTGCACAGACCGGGGTATAATTGCCGAACGCCTTTATGGCGAAAAAGAACTCTTGTACAATAAGCAGGTTGATAGTCTTATTGAACAATAACCCTCAGGCCGTTTAGGCTTTCAGAAAAATAACAACATGTCCAGGCTTCAATTTCCACTACATCCCGCACAACGGGAAGTTTACGTTGATCAGCTTTTACATATGAATAGCCCACAATATAATATTGGGGCTTATATCATATTAAGGGGTGATTTAAACGTGGAAAAGCTTCATGCTACAATAGGTTCGCTTCCGCAGGTATTTGATGCCTTTAAAATGCGATTTGACTTAAATTCTGCAGATCTTTCTTACCAGTTTGAAAGTGATTTTAACGAAGCAGAATTAATTGAAGCTGATTTTAGCGGCCAAACTTACCCTGAAGCTGAAGCTAAAGTGTGGATGCTTCAAATTTTTAGTGCTCCGTTTAAACTGACAAACGACGTTGCTCCATTTGAACATTACCTGGTAAAAATTTCAGAAAACGAGCATTGGCTTTTATTAAAATATCATCATTTAATTATTGATGGCTACGGTTTTATAGTAAGTATCCGGTACCTGTCCGAAAAATATAGATCACTTATTACAGGTGAGCCGCTTATTTTAAATGCACCATCATACCATGCCGAAACTGTAAGTGCCAACGAATATTACGATTCTGATAGTTATAAAAAGGACGGCGACTATTGGAAAGGCAAATTTGCAGTTAAGCCAGAAAAGCTGCTTGCGAAAAAATATCCTCAATACAACCGGGAAAACAGTATAGGTGCTACTTATAGTATCGATCTTACAGATAACCGGAAAATACAGATGGAACATATCCAGAGTGTTTGCAATGCCAATTTGCAACAACTAACTATTGCTGCTTTACTTATCTATTTCGGGAACATTACCCCATTAAATGAGTTTATATTTGGTACCCCTGTTCACAAAAGGGGATCAAGACAGCAACGAAATACAGTAGGTATTTTTACAGGCGCCCTGCCATTTAAAGGAATTTATAGTACCGGGCAAACATTAAGCGATTTGCTTGCTGAAATTATAAGCACTCAAAAACAGGATTACCGCCATTATAATTACCAGGTTGAAGATTTAGGCAGAGCCCTTAAAATCAATTCGGCAACTGATAATTTGTATGATGTAGTTGTAAACTACGAGCCATTTGATTTTGATTTAAATTTTGGTGAAAAAATAGAATCAGATCTTTTACGCCTGCCTAATGATAGTGAACGCACACCTTTACAACTATGCTGGCGCGATTATTACAAGCAACAACGCTTAGCGTTACAGATCCAATTTTGTTATGAGTATTTTACAGAAGAGGAAATAGCGCTGCTGGGTGAGCGTATTTTGTACATTATTACACAATTTCCGAAAACACTCAATAAAAATATTGGCAGCATCGGCATTTTACCGTTGAGGGAAAATGATCGGCTATCCGTATTCAGCACATCCGCTCAGGAACTTAATGAGGATATAGCTCAACATAAAACAATAATATCGGCTTTTGAAAACCAGGTAAATGTTCGTAGTGAAGCTATCGCATTGAGGTTTGATGATGAAGTAATAAGCTATAATTCACTTAACCAAAGAGCGAACAAAATTGCCAATTACCTGAAAGGCCTGGGCGTGGGGAATGAAACATTGGTAGCCGTTTGCATAGAGCGTGGTACTGATATGATTGCCGGCATCCTTGGCATATTGAAAGCTGGCGGTGCTTATGTACCGGTTGATATTGATTACCCTAAAGAACGGATAAATTATATCCTTAATGATACTGGCGCAAAGATCATCCTGAGCAGCAGTACAGGCAGTGCGTTATTGCGCGATCTGGATGCAATGATTGTTGAACTGGATAACGAACCGCTCATAGAAATTCAAAGCAGCGAAAACTTAAACACCGTTATAAACCAAAATCAACTCGCGTATGTAATGTATACCTCTGGCTCAACCGGTAAACCCAAAGGGGTGATGGTTGAGCATGGGGGAGTTGTAAATCTTGCCGCCGGGCAGGCTGTAGCCTTACGGTTAGTACCAGGCATGCGTACACTACAGTTTGCCTCCATTGGCTTTGATGCTTCATGTTACGAGATTTTCAATACGCTGCTAAGCGGTGGTTGTTTGGTGTTATGCAAAAAAGAAGCAATCCTATCAGCAGAAGAATTTAAAAGACTGCTTGATAAGCAAAAGGTTGAATTGGCGGTGATACCGCCTTCATTTCAGCAGGCCATAGCCGATTCTTTAGGGTCTGTTAAAACAATAGTATCAGCAGGCGAGGCTTTGAACGAAACGACAGGAAGATATTTGCAATCGCAAGGGGTAAGGTTAATCAATGCTTACGGCCCAACTGAGAGTAC
>NZ_DASVOB010000419.1:0-21752 GCF_036383575.1 Mucilaginibacter sp. | reverse complement strand
AAATTACTGATAATAACCCAATTATTTTAAGTAATGCTCAGGAAATAACATTCACTAATCTCATGAATCAAATACAACTTTATATTAACGACCAACTGGTTGACCTGACCGATGATAGCCCTATTGCGCTTACATTCCAGATCAATAACCTGGCCGAGGTTAAAAATCAACAGGGAAATACCAGCAACCAGTTTAAGCTTCCGCTAACACAGCGTAACCGGCAAATACTGGGTTTCCCGGATGACATAGCTTTTACCACTAACCTCCCTTATGATAATTATCAGGCAAAAATTATACAAGATGGGCTTGAGATTGTCCCATACGGCCTGGCTGTTCTTAACGGCATTGAACAGGATATGGCCAACGTAACCATATTAAGCGGCAATGTTGACTTTTTTGATGCCATTGACGGTAAGATTTATGATATGGGCGATAGCACGAGTCAATGGACTAATTTCGGTAAAACCTTGCTTTGGCACTCATATGATCATAAATGGAATGTTAAAAATGTGGTTACATCACAAACTAAAACCAGCGGCTGGATCTGGCCGGTGGTTGATTATGGCTTTATTGGCGAGGTTGATTTTACCGAACCCATAAATGTACGTAACCAGCGCCCTGGTTTTTTTATTAAAACAGCTATCGATCTGATAATAAAATCCGCCGGATATAAAGCTAAAGGGTCGCTGCTGAACAATCCATTGTATCCATTGCTTATTTGCCAGTTTGCTAACGATAGTTTTGAGCATGGTACCGATCTGCAAAACGCAGTTGACGGATTAGGTCAGTCGGCCTCATTATCGTATACATCAACTTCAGATATAGTATTAGATGGCGATCCGTTAGGTCTGAATGCACATGACCCTACCGATATCACTATGCCAATTGGCTTTCAGGAATACCATGCCACCCAAACCATTCATGGTACAGCCAGTGTAATATTTGACATGACCATGGCTGGTATAGCAGGTACCGGCAATGATGGTTATTTTGAGCTTTTTATCAATTATCGCGATGTTAATGGTGTATCAAGTAAGCAGGAGACGGTTAGATTAAATTTCGACCAGAAATCAACTCCGCCTGGCGCACGTAATCGTTTTGAGGAATTTAAAAACATCAAAATAACACATGATTTTGACTTGGTAAAAGGAGAATCGTTATTTGTATCATTTCACCTGCACCGTTACAATACCCGGGTGATCATAAAAAAAGGTGCAAAATTTCAGTTCGTTGCTGATCAAAAACCGGTGCTTTACGACCAGGAAATTCAGTGCGAACGTATTTTCCCGGATATCAGTCAAAAAGATCTGCTTAAAGATACATTGCAACGTTTTGGCATTGTTTGCCAAACGGATAATAGCACCAAAACAATATCATTTAACTCTTTTGCAGATATCGTTGCCAATATTCCTGTTGCTAAAAATTGGACGCTAAAATGTATTGATCAGGGAAAAACCATCTCATTTCAGTTAGGGGGTTATGCGCAAACAAACTACATGAAATACAAAGAGGATGATAATATTACACCAAAAGACTTCGCCAATGCACAGATCACTGTATCCGATAAAACACTACCGGCTACTGCCGATCTATTTGAAAGCCAGTTTGCGCCAACATTTAACCGCCCGTACATTGGCGGCACCATTGCGCAGATAAAAAAAGCCGACACCACAAGCGATGATGAGAGTTTCAGCATTAGCACATCGCCACGGATCCTGGTTGATCAAAAGATCGATCTTCGCAATTACGGCGATAATACCAGCATAAAGTTTACTGACGGCGATGCGGCTAATGACATTACCGTTAATGATATCATATCAGTACCTTACTTTTATAAACCCGATGGCAACTATAATCTTTGCTTCAAAGATATGTCGGGCAAAACTGGTATACAGGCCGGCTTAAAAACAGGCTATTATCCGCAGTTGGAAAAGATACTTACCCAAACCAAAAAAGTAGTGCGTTATTTTTTACTCCCCCCGCGCGATATCCTTGAGCTTGATCTTCTTATTCCGGTTTATCTGGAGCAGGATAGCTGTTATTACTACATCAACAAAATTGATAGCTGGCGTAAGGGGCAGCCCACAAAGGTTGAATTGGTGAAGTTGGGATGATCACCTTAAGGCGGCTAAAAACAATTCTTCAACAAATTATTGTAATATTAAAATGTTTAAAAATATTTAGCCCCAATATTTTTTTTATGGAAACCGCCGCTTATATTTACCAATAAAATTAGCAAATCCTAAATTATCATGTTAAAACCAGAAAGTCAGCAACAGAGCAATAAAAAAAACAAGAAAAGAATAATTTGGTTAATTAGCACCTTTTCAATTATTTTAATAATCGTAGCTGCATTTTTTTATAATAAACGTTTTTTAACGCTTTGCTACCTTAATTTTAAGAATAACCATTTTAAAATTAATGATAAACTATATGCTCAAGATCGTTTACTTGATAGCTCATTTCGCATAACCCTATATAGAAAAGTTAAACCTGTAAACGGTAATTTGAACGGACGCCCATCTATGGCAAGCTGTGGTTGGGTAATAAGCGCTGATAGTTTGCGTAAATACAAAACCGCTTGTATAGGTAGATACACTGGATATGAAATTCAAAACATGGAAAACAAGAACAACAAGTATTTTCCAATGATTTTCTTTTCAATTACAACAAACAAGAAAGCACTAATAAAGGAAGATTTTGACAGTAATCCACCAGCTGGATATGAATTTGAAGATGGTCCTCTTTACGTATGGGCAATCGAGATAACGGACAAAGAATCTCATATTTTTAGGAAATAAGTGATAAATTATCAAGAGTCGAATCTTTCTTACTTAAAACAAATCTCCATGTCAAATAAAAAGAAATACAGCATACTTGCTACTACAGCTATTTTAATAATCCTCGCATTTATAGGCTTTACCAACCGACAAATGATAATAGCCCATTATTACAATTCAAAGGTTAATCACTTTAGTAAGGGAGATAAGGTTTATGTTTATAAGTATTTTGTAAGCGATATAGGACCATCTCTACTTTATCATTAAAGCGTTTGATCAAATCAACAACTTCATCTGATTTTAAACTTATATCTTCAGGAAATGAAGTTTTAAGTGATAGTGTAAGTAAATACAAGTCCTCGTACATCGGCACCTACATTGACTATAAAATGTTCCCTGGTATTTATAAGAATAAAGAAGCAATTTTATGTGTTTACTCTATAAACCCTAATTGGAAAGTGATTAATAAAACCGCTTCATCTCCAGAACCATTACCACCAAACTACATATTTGCAGATAACAATTTCTATTTAAATTGGAACAAATGTGTTGATAAAGAATCAAATAAATTTAACTAAGTATATGCAGTTAATATTACCAGTATTGATTGCGTAAAATCAATTATGCCAAACAGCATTTAAAGCATAAAAAAATGACTAATTATAACTACAGGCTCGACATCAGCAATGACGATATCGAAAAAACCCAAAAATACACCGAAGCCTTAAATGAATTAAAGAAAGCGGTTATTGGTGTAAATAGTAAATTTCCCGAGTTTTCGGATGGTCTAAAAGAAGGCATTAAAGCCATTGGCGAAAAACTGCCAGAAGTGGTAGATGCCATGCAAAAGCTAAATGAACAAAACAAGGAACTTGCGGCATCGGGGCAAAAGCCTAAAAATATTTTGAAAGAGTTAGCGTCATCATTTTTATCCTGGAACTCTCTTATCTCCGTGGGAATCACTTTGCTTGCCAGTTACAGCGATGTGATTATCGACTGGGTGGCAGACATGATCAAGGGGCAAACCACATTATCAGCCCTGGGTAAAGCAATGAAAGACAATGCTATTATTACCGAATCGCTCATACAAACTAAATTAAAAGGAGACCAGGCAGCACAGAGTGAAATCACTAACTTAACTGCTCTGTACCGGGCCACACAAAGCCACACGCTATCAATGGCCGAAAAAAAGAAAGCTGCCGCTACGTTACAAGATCAATGGCCCGGAACATTTAAAAACATGAAAGATGAAGCCATTATAGCAGGAGACGCAGCAATTGCTTACGGGAAATTAAAAGATCAAATTTTTGCTACCGCCTATGCGGAAGCTGCAAAAAGTAGAATTACAGCAAATGCAAGCAGAGCACTGGAAAACGATTTAAAAATAGCCAAAGAACGTAAGAACAATCTTGATCTGATAACAAAAGAAGAACAAGCAAATAAAGATAAAGAAAAATATACCGATACTCCGTCTTTGTTTGATGACGGATCGGGTACTTTGGGATATGTATTGGCTGTTAGCAACGCTTCTGAAAAGCGAGCTGCCAGTGATAAGATAATCTACGATCTATCGACAGATACAAAATTACTCAATGCTCAAAATGAAAAATTATATGATGAAATTGAAGCGAGGCAAAAATTAATTTTATCTGGCAAAAAGTTAAATGAAAGTGGTTCAGATAAAACAAATAACAGTGGCCTCATTATCCCTCATAAGAAGGAAGAAAAACCAACAATTGAACAAACCCGCTCCTCCGAGGTTCTTCAAGCAAAAGCAATTGATTTTGCCAAACAAATTGAACTTGACAAGCAAAACTATGATAGCGAGCTCACTCTACTGAATGAACAACTGAATAAAAAATTGATCAGCCAGGAAGATTACAACAAAAAAAACGAGCAACTTCAACAGAAATTCCATCTTGGTATTGACGATAAGATCCAGTTTTTCAATAAGAATGATTTTGCCGAAGCTCAAAAGCAAATGCAGGCGATGATAGACGCCCATCAGCATGAGGATAAAATGGAAAAAGATCAAAAAAATGTTGATAAAGCTTTGCTGCCTGGCGAAAAGTTAAATGCAGAAAAAAAATTGATCGACGATAAATACTCTTACGAGATAAACCTTGTAGCCGGTAATGCTGAGAAGATCAAGGCGCTGGAAGATCAAAAGCAAAAAGATATTACCCAGTTAACACAACAATACGAGCAACAACGTACAGAATTTGCACTGCAAAGTGCGCAACAGGTATCAGATAAGGCATTTTCTATTATCCAAAACAATATCAAAACCCAAAGCGATGCCAAAATAAAAGGCCTCGAAAAGGATAAGGCGGCCGAGTTAGGCAATAAAAACCTGACCAACACACAGCGACAGGCTATTGAAGATAAATACCAGAAAAAAGAAGCTGCCGAAAAAATCAAAGCTTTTAAAGCGGAGCAAAAGGCATCCATACTGCAGGCTGTTATAAATGGAGCATTGGCAGTAACCAAAGCTACTTCACAAACCGGTATACTGGCTCCGTTTGTAATACCCGGCATAATTGCTTCTACGGCCATTCAGGTTGCCACTATCGTAGCCCAAAAACCACCACAATATGCTAAAGGTGGTTTGCACTATCAGTCTGACGGCCGGGGTGCATTGTTATCGGGGTATAGCCGTACGGATAATACAAACGCCTACCTACGCTCAGGCGAAGCCGTAGTGGTATCGGAAGCAATGCGCAACCCATGGGCACGCAACCTGGTGAGTGCAATAAACGTGGCACATGGCGGTCGTGATTTCTCGATTCCCAACCCCGGTCGCGGTTATGCCATAGGCGGTATATTTACAGATGGGGGCAATGCTAACCGGTATTACAATCAGCCTGTTAATGATGTGAAAGATCTGGCCAATACGCTGGCCTATCAAATGATCAATAACTTCCCTCCTGTTTATGTTGATGTTAAGGATATTAACAATCAGCAAAATATACTTGCGCAAACAATTAATCGCGTAAATCTGTGATAAAACTATGCCATTTGTCACATAAAACATACATCTAACCTCTAACCTCTAACCTCTAACCTCTAACCTCTATGGATATTCAAATCGCCAATACCCTGTTTGATGAGGGTATATTCTCGGCCATGTATAAAGCTGGGTTCATCACAACCAAAGTGTTTGTGTATCGTGAAATTTATTTATGGGTAAATGCGCAGCAACAAACACGCAATATTTCCAAAAACCAGGCGGTATTGGAAGCCGAAATCAAATTCGGCAAAGATGAACGCACCATCTGGCGGGCACTCAACTGTTTTTCTGAGAAAGCGGCTTAAAAACTCTTCCACTGACAAAATACTGTCACCAGATAAAAGGAAATTTGTGCCGACATTTGTTATATCAATTCGCCGAAACTAAAAAATCACTGAAGATGAGAACAAGCCAAAGCAAATTCAATTCATTCAAATAATTCAACAAATTCGGGTTCAGACGCCTACTGACAAAACACTGTCACCATAAAAACAAACAATAACCACGACCTTTGATGTATGCCAACCGGCATTATAAAACGTCAAAAAACAGTCTGCTATTCCGGGCAAAATAATAAGCCCAGTCCCGCTTTTAGACTTTCTTACTTACCGACTTTCGGACAAAACAACTATTCAATATGAGCTACAAAATTTATTTATACGACACCGAAACCGACTGCATTGGTTCAGGCAACTTATCATCGGCTTACATACAAACCCAACTTGAGGCAGCAGCAGGCAGCGATGTTGAAGTACACATCAGTTCGGTGGGCGGCAGCGCGTTTGATGCCATTGCCATTTATGATCTCCTTAAAAAATATCCCGGTAAAGTTACTACCTATATCGACGCGCTGGCCGCCTCGGCAGCATCTGTTGTTGCAATGGGTGGCCGGCAGGTAGTGATGAGTAAATATGCATTGCTCATGATCCACAAACCTATGGTTGGCACCGGTGGTAATGCCGATGAACTTTTGAAAGACGTGCAGATGTTAAATGTAGTTCAGGAGCGCCTGGCGCAGATCTACATAGATAAATCAGGCCTGGATGGGGTTACGGTAAACAGTTTGATCAACTCCGTCACCTGGATGACAGCCGATCAGGCTCTTGACCTGGGTTTTATTGACCAGGTTGAGGATTACAGCACAGAGATCACCAACAGCGCCCTCATTAAAAATTACACCAGCACAGCCCCCGCAGTTTACCAGCGATGCATTAACAAAATCTTAAACATAAAAAATAACAACAGCATGAACATCGAAAACAAAGAACTTATCGAGAAAACCACATCGGTATTAGACAAGATCATGAACTTTCTTAAGAGAGTGGTAAACAAGCAAACCATCACCGATAAAGGTACGCTGCACCACGCCGGTCAAATTGAAGAAGGCGCCGAAGTTTACCAGGACGAAGACATGACCTCACCAGCCATTTCCGACACTTATACCTGTGCCGATGGCAAACAACTGGATATTCAACAAGGAAAGATCCAAAGCGTAACGCCTGCCGATCCTGAAAAAGCCCCTGAAGCAGAAGATGAAGACGAGGATTTACCTGAAAGCAAATTTAAATCAACTAAAAAACCTGCCGATGTACAAAACCGCATGCAACAGCTAAAAGCCCGTTTACATGCGCAAAATGCCTTACTAACCGAAGCCCGCACTGCACTTGAAGAAGCGAACAATCGCCTGCAAAAAACACGTACCGAGGTAAAAAACGAAATCAAATCAACCTTTACACCCGAAGGTTCAAAACGCAGCAATAAAGCTCATACCGAACCTGCTCCGTTCTTCGCACCACAAAGCGAGATTGCTAAGAACGCGGTTAAAAAAGCTATCGCTTCCTAAACCAATCAACATATGACCTAAACCTTATCGCTTCTAATTAACCCATCCTTACTATCCCTATAAGTAAAACCGTTTAAAAAGCTCTCCCTTTAGGGGGCCGGGGGGCTAAACTTTATGGCTCAATTTACATTTACAAACAACACCTACGCCGGCGAAGCGCTGGCAGGATTTATGGCAAGCACATTACTCGAAGCCGATTCGGTGAAACGTGGCCTGCTCACAGTAATTAACGACGTAAAAGCCCGCAAGGTAATTCTTGATGTTGACGACGACGTTGTATTACAAAACCCTTCGGGCATCTTTACCGATCAGGGTACAACCGCTCACCAAACCGAAAGCTATCTTGACCCGGTAGTTTATGAATTTATGAAGCAGGAGCAGTGGGATAAACTTGCCCAAAGCTGGGAGGCCCAGGCCTTAAAACCCGGTGCCTTTATGGATTACGAGGGCGTGGTTGACCTTTCGGACTTTATGGTACAGCGCTATTTAACTAAGATCCAAATAGCTAACGAACGTTTGTACTGGCTTGGCAAGAGCGCCACTAAGGAGGCAGCTTTTACCGCCGATTTCCCAGGCTTACTTCCATCTATTGCAGCAGCATCCGGAGTTTATAAGGTAGGCTTAAGCAAACCCGCTACCTCATTGGCAGCAACAGCAATTGACGCAAACGGTATTGTAACCGTAACCGTAGCCGATACTTCAACCCTTGCCGATGGCGACGTTGTTACCATTACAGGCGTTACCGGTACCAGCAAGGATACGACTAATGGTGCGCCAGGCATCCCCATTCAGGGCCAATCATATTTTATCCAGATTGCTGGCGCTACTTCATTTAAGCTGGTACGCAATTACAACGAGGTTAACAGTCGTAAACCCGCAACTTTTAGTGGCACCGCTACTGCCGTTACCGTAAACTACATTAACGTAAGCAATGTTTTACAGGTACTGGGCAGCGTTTACGCCCAACTTGATCCTGCAGACAGGATCCAGGAGGATTTTAACTTACAGATCCCTTTACATGTAGGTTATGCTTATGCCCAGGCACAGGCTAACAAAGCGCTCAATGTTATTAATGCCTTTACCGACATGAAAAAGATGGACTACTTAGGTATTCCGCTTCAGATCATGAACCACTGGCAAGCCAATACCATTTTGGGCGCAAGATCATCAAACCTATTCCTTGGCGTTGACCTTTTGGGCGACGCCTCCGAGCTATCAACCGTTTACCTGAAGCCTTACACCAATGATAACGTGGTGCGTATGAAGGCCCGTATGAAAGCGGCCGTGAACTTCAAATTTACTAACGAGCTGTTTTATCTGTCGGCATAGTGCATTGTTGATTGGGTTGATTTGGTGAGTAGTTATTGACTCTTTAAACTACTACTAATTAACCCAATCAACTTAATCAACCATTTAATTTAATCAACCAATAATACCATGTCAATTTATAATAAAATAAACGCCGGTTTCAGCCTGGGAACAGATGAACCGATCACCTCGGGTATTGAGGATGTGATCTACATTTTTAATGCAGATGATATTGTGCTCACTTATGATACTACTAACCCACTTATTGTTAAAGGTCTGACAGCCGTAAGCAACGCTAAGGTTTACAAATTTGAGGGAACAAACAACAGCTTCAATACAACATCTAAACTGACAAAAACCCAGGTAGGCCCCCGTTATACCGAAGAAATCGACTTCAATATCGCTGGTTTATCTGTTGAGGTTAAGGCCCAGCTTATGGCCATGGGATATGGAAGGGTACGTGCCATCACAGTTAACAACTATAACTCAAGCGATTCTGCAATAGAGCTTTTTGGTGCCGTAAATGGCTTGATCCTTACCGATGCCGAACGCAATGCCGCAGATGAATCACTTGATGGCGGTTACAAATTGAAGCTTACCAACCCGGATAAAATGAAGGAGCCTTATCCACCACGTGCGGTGTCTATCGCTCCGGGAACCGGCAGCGCCACATATGCCAGCACCATAGCGGCTATTGAGGCATTGGTTGCAGCATAATTCATTGTGTCATGAGGTCATTAGTCATTTTATAATGGCTAATGACCATTAAGATTCTTTTTTATAACCTAAAACTAATGACCAAATGACTAATGACACACTGAAAAAAAAGTACGTCCTTAAACCAGGCCTTCATCAATTTGCACCTGGTTCGGCGGCCATTCACAGTAATGAAAATTTAAGCGACGAAGAGGCAGAATGGTATTTACAGCGATACCCGCATATAGCAGCATTGTTTGCCCCCCAGCCCCCTAAAGGGGGAGTTATGGAACCTGAAACAGTAAAGCAAGCAGAAAATACACATAAATCAATAGTTGATAATAGCTCAGATAAAGGAGGTTCAATATGAAAACTTATCTCCCGCAAATTGAACGGCGAATACTGGTAAGGCCAAATCAAACCTACGGTATCCTTAATTATGATCTGGATAACGCTTATCCGCAGCGCATGCTGGAGTTGGTAGCCGGATCGCCAACAGCAAAAGATTGCTGGAACAAACGAATAAAGTTTATTGCCGGTAATGGGTTTGAACAAAAAGAATTGGGCAAACAGGTGATCAACTCCAAAGGCTTAACTATTGCTAAATTGCTAAAAGCTTTGGCCACCGATAAAGCGCTATTCACCGGTTTCGGCATTCATATAAATTACAATGCCAGCTTCAGGATCACGTCAGTAAGCTATGTGAAATTCGAGGATATCCGCATGGGCGATTCCGACAGCCCGGAGACTGCTGATAAATATGCGTTATATAGCGATTGGGGCCGCAAAACCTGGAAAAATATCATGCGCAGCAAGATCACGTTTTTAAATAGGTATGATCCCAACCCGGAGGCAATTAGCGAGCAGGTGCGGGTTGCCGGTGGATGGAAAAATTATAAAGGCCAGTTGTTCTATTTCAACCCCGAAGTTGATGATTACCCGCTAATTGAAGCCGATTCGGTATGGGAAGATTTTGAAACCGAAGCCGGGATCAAAATTTTCAACAACCGTGAGGTAACTACCGGGTTTCTACCATCAACCATGCTTTTTATGCAGTCGCGCCGCGAAGAAGCCGAAAATACCCGGCCCGATGCCGATGAATATGCAGGTATCAATGTACCATCGCAACTTGAAAAAGATCTCGGTGCATTCCAGGGGGCAAAAAGCGCGCAAAAGATCATTGTTATTGAATATGAAGATGAAAACTCTAAGCCAGAGTTCAAGGCCTACCCTATTCAAAATAACGACAAGCTATTTGAAACTACTGAGCGATCTGTTGAGGCCCGCATCATTAAAGGGTTTTCGGTACCCAAAGAGCTGATCAATGCCGAAAAATCTTCGGGGCTAAGCAACGGCAGCGAAAAGAAACAAGCTATCCTCGAATTTAATGACAATACTGCTTCCGACAGGCTTGACCTGTCCGAAACGTTGGCCGAAATTTTCAGTCGTTTTTACAGGGATATAAATCCTGCTAACAACTGGAACATTGTGCCGGTAACTGCAATAGCGGCCGATGATACCCCTGGTATTAAGGCAGGGAACAGCATTAATGAGCTCCTCCAATCTGCCATTCCTCAAAAAAGTAAAATAGCTGCTTTGGTATATGCCTATGGCTTCAAACAAGCCGAAGCTGAAGCTATGTGCCCTTGATTAAGCCATAAGTCTTTAGCTGTAAGCTCTAAGTCTATCAAAAAATTGATTTCTGACTTAAGACTCAAGGCTTCCAACCTGAGGCTCCCCAATATCAATAAACACAATCATAAACAAACATTTTCAACTCCCCCAACGGGGTTAGGAGGCCATGCTATGATCTATTTAATCAATCAAACCATATTTCAGCAATACGAGGATATCAACGTAAATATTAAACCCGAGCGCCTCAAACTATTCATTAAAAAAGCCCAGGAGCTCGATCTGAAACCATTTTTAGGTTATGCTTTGTATTACCAATTAATAACCTATTGCAATGATGACGGTACTATAAAGGACGATGCACCTCAAGCTTATAAAGATCTTTTAAACGGTAGCGAATACCTTGACGAGTATGGACGTATCGTTTTGTATGAAGGCCTTGCCCCTGCCCTGGTTTATTTCACTTTTGCCCGCTTTATTGAAAACGACGCGATACACTACACAGCAACCGGCCCGGTAATTAAACGCCATGATAATGGGGACGCACTTTCATCGCCCGAAATAGTGAAACTGGTACAGCAACAACGCAGTATAGCTAACGCTTATGCCAATGATATAGAAAAGTTTTTAAGAGACAACCACGAAGGCTTTCCACTTTGGCGATATAATGAAAAAAATAAAAGCAGCCGCCAATCGGGTCCGCGGATCCGTGGCGTCGACAAAACAGATTTCAATTATCCGGGCGCAACTAACAATTACAATTTACCAATAACCGAATTTTTAAACTGATGGCAAACGATAAAAAAATAAGCGAGCTACCAATAGCAGAAACTATAAATGCCTCCGACCGATCAATTCTGATCAGTAATAATGCCGATTACCAGTTTGATTTTGCTGCCCTGCTTCAATTTATCAATTCAGGGCTTAATGCCGGAGCTAACTTAACCTTCGGCTCGGTGCTTCCGCAAAATACCAACGGCAAAAATGGCGATGTATTTATCAATACAACCGCAGGCTCCTTTGCTCAAAAGATAGCCGGTACCTGGACAGTTGTTTACACGATTGCCGCGGGAGGCAGCACCGATACCACCGTATTGTACGGCACTGCCATACCAAATACAGCAACTGGCAATAATGGAGACACTTTTATAAATACTGTAAGCGGGATCTTTTACAAAAAGACCGGAGGGGCATGGGGGCAGATATTTTCCATGCAAACCGGTCCACAGGGAGCACAAGGTACGAGCGGAACAGACGGTACCAATGGTACTAATGGCAAAACCATATTAAACGGCACAACTAACCCGGCCAACAGTCTCGGCACCGATGGAGATTTCTATATTAATACCGCATCATACTATTTATTTGGCCCTAAAAACGCTGGTGTTTGGGGTACCGGGATTTCACTGATAATATCAGGTGTACAATTTGAAGAAACCGACAATAAAAACACTCCAAACGGCTACGCAGGCCTGGATAGCAGCGGAAAGATTGCTTCAGCACAACTCCCCAGCTACGTTGATGACGTACTGGAAGTTGCAAATTATGCATCACTGCCTGTAACAGGAGAAACAGGCAAAATCTATATAACCACCGACACCAACAACGAATACAGGTGGAGCGGATCTGCATACATTCAAATTGTTGCATCGCCTGGCACAACCGATGCTGTACCCGAAGGTACTACAAATAAATATTTTACCCTTTCACGGGTGTTAAACACAATACTCACCGGCATTGGCTTTGGAAGTGCCGCTACGGTATCAGCAACTGACACCGTTTTACAGGCGCTGGGGAAACTGCAAGCACAAATTAGCGGTTTATTTAAGATTCCTGCCGGAGGAGCAAGTGGACAGATCTTAGCGAAAAACAGTAATAGCGACGGTGATCTACATTGGATCAATGCACCTTCAGGAGGGGGAAGCGGTGGATCATCTGAACCATCAGGTCAAATTAAATCTTTCCGGGTTGATTATGGTGCTGTTGGTGATGGGGTAACGGATGATACAGCGGCGGTGAATGCTGCGTTGGCAGCTGAAAAGGTAATATTTGACACCGGCGACTTTTTAGTAACTAATTTAGTTAACAAGTATGGATGTAAAATATTAGGAGGCGCAAGGATTTTGCAACAGACAGCTAATATTAAACAACAAATCAATGCTGCTTATGCTGATTTATACCCGATGGTTTTGGGTGAAGAGTATCTATCATCTTTTCACAAAAAGCTAATTGCAAAAACGGCTACAACAATTGTATTATCAGGAGATAGCACTACATATGGAATTGGTGCAACAACTCAATATAGTCCTGTCAATGTCCTAATGGACATTACGGCACGCCAATACGTTCAATCAGCAGTTACATATGTTAATAACGGACAACCAGGTAAAACAACACAAGATTGGCTTGATACCTATTTAGCAGTTGATTTGGCCGCAAATCCCGATGTGCTTATTTTACGATGGGGCGTTAACGATGGATGGATTCATCCGGGAACGTCAAAGGACGTTCTTGATCGCATTGATACCGGTTTGACTACCATTAGAGCAAATTCTAATTTCACACAGGATAAACTTGCCATCATCTTACAGTCGCAAAATACTACACAAGATGACAATATGGATCATCGGGGGCAAATATGGAATGAAGAATTGAATAATGGCTTAAGGGCTTTGGCGCGCAAATACCAATGTTGTTTTATGGACATTTACGGGATGTTCCAAGATAGTAAAAACTCTAACGACTATTTAATCCCATACTCAAATGGCAACGTTCATCCCACAAATACATTTTATGTAGAAATTGCTGCAAAAACTTTTGAGATTTTATTTCCAATATTCTACCGTAATGGCGGTATTAATAACAGGGGACAAACAGGAATAACAAATGCAGCAGCCCCATCCACTTACCCTTTAGCAGTATCTTTAGATTTTGTTTTAATCGCTGATGGCTTCCCTGTCAATGGCCTTATGATAACTACAAGAGGAGGGCTTAACAATGACCAGGTTGTTCAACGATTAAATAACTACGGAGGATCGGAGTCCATTGAATATTTTAGGACTGGTTTTGTCGGGGGGGGAAATGTTTTCAATCCTTGGGAAAAAGTTCAAAAGGTCATTACTCCGACTTACGTTGATAATGGTGATTCTGGTAAATCATTGACTACACTTGCTTCTACATATCCATATGGTGTATCTATTGATTTTGTGTTCAATAGTGGTGGATGGCCAATTAGTGGCATGTTAATAACAACTAAAGGCCTTTACGGCACTGGTGTTAGTATTACTCAGCGATTAACTAATTATCAAAATTCTACAGTTGAATATGTAAGGGTTGGTTCATATGATAATCAAGGGACAAACGGTTGGCAAGATTTTAAGCCAGTGCAACTTATTGCACCTGTTCAGACCTATTTTGATAATGGGATGTCAGGAGTTACCAGTGCAAAAACCCCATTATTGTGGAAAAATGGTTATTCAACAGATTTTGTTGTTGCAAGTGATGGTTTTCCAATTAACGGATTGTTAACTACAGTAAAGAGTAGTGATCAACTTGTTAGACAGGAATTGACTACGTATGATACTGCTACAAATATGTATGTGCGGGTTGGCTATACCGGTGGTGGCGGGATTTGGCAGGCATGGAAACAAGTCACTTTAGTGTAATGCAACGTTATAAGATTATATTTGCTTTCATGAAAAGAGGTCTGATATTATCAATTATTGTGAATATGATTTGCTTGCCATTGGCAGGTATCTACATAGTTAGAAAAATTCAATTTTATAATAGTTTAGCTCCAAACTCCACAACAGTATCAAACGAAAACGTATTTTGGAAAATCAGGAACTCTGAATTTAAAACCCTCCAAATCGACAGTAATTCAATTGTATTTGTGGGTGATAGCAATACACAAAACTTTGAGATTTCAGAAGCGTTTAGTAACATAAATATTAAAAACAGAGGTATTATTTTAGATGGTACAACCTCTTTATTAGGAAGAATTAATTACATAGCTAATAATCGCCCAAAAAAGATATTTATCCAAATTGGTATAAATGATTTGTTAAGTGGAGTTCCTTCCCAGGTTGTTGTTGACGATATCAATAGAATGATTAAGCAAATAAAAAACATATCTCCAAAAACCACTATTTTCATCCAAAGTGTTTTTCCCACCAATTGGAATAAGTATAAAGATAAAACCCCTGTTTTGCGAGACATTATAGACCTAAATAATAAATTGCAAACTTTAAGCTCCAAAAGTGGCTGTACATATATCGATTTATTTCATTTGCTGATAAAAGAAAAAGGACTAAACCCCCAATATGACTGCGGAGATAATTTGCACCTCAATGGACAGGGATATCTCGTGTGGAGAAATTCAATTGAGAAATTTATTTAAGAGATCATTCATTATTTATTTAAGTACAAAATTCAACCATACAGTAAAACAAACTTTATTTACAGCCAAACAAACCAAACCATAAAAGTCAGAAGTAATATACATCCCTCATAACACAAGGGCATTTCTTAATACCTTGTGCTTCTCCCACCTAATCATCTACATTATCATGACAACATTTGAACACAGAGAGATAAGGGGCATTACCATTAAGAATATGATAGTGACCATAGCCAGTACCGTAAGCATCGTTGTTTCTGTAATGACCGGTTACTTCCAATTGAAGGGGGATATTAAAGATATCCGCGCTTCTCAGGATACGCAAAGCAGGATCAACGAGATCAGATTAAAAGTCATCGAAGGACAAGTCAACGTACTGCAACAGGAAGTTCAGAAATTAAAAGAAGGAAAGAAATCTTAAATGTATTGTTTAAGGGGGTTGTGCCCAGAACGAGATTCGAACTCGTACATCCTTACGAATGCCACCCCCTCAAGATGGTGCGTCTACCAATTTCGCCACCTGGGCTTTTAAAAAATGTGAGAATCTTTCAATTCTCACATTCCAATTTTTCTTACTTAAAAAAGGCGTGCCCGAAGAGAGACTCGAACTCTCAAGAGACAATTCTCAACGGCTTCTGAGACCGCAACGTTTACCAATTTCGCCATCCGGGCTTATCGTTTTATTAACAAGCGTGCAAATATAATCGTTTCCGGCAAATTGCAACCTAATAAATTAAAAAATCAATATTATGTTGTTTAATGGTTATTGAAAACATAATTTAGGTTTCATAAAACACTTTATATCAAACTAAATGAAGCTAAGCCGCATTTTTATTTCAGGTACCTTATTTTGTTTTTTGGCCCTCAATTCCGTTTTAAAAGCACAAACTATTACCATCTTACAGCAGGATAAGCCAACAAGTATCCGCGGTTTATCGGTAGTTGATGATCATACGGCGTGGATAAGCGGCAGTAAAGGATATATCGCAAAAACTATTGACGGTGGCAAAACCTGGAACTGGCAGCAAATAAAAGGCTATGAAAAATCTGACTTTAGAGACATTGAAGCCTTTAATGATAAAGAAGCTGTGATCATGGGTTCGGGCACGCCGTCTCTTATTTTAAAAACAGCAGACGGAGGACAAACCTGGCAGGAAAAATATCAAAAAACAGACACCACCTATTTTTTAGATGCTATGGATTTTGCTGACAACCTTCATGGTTACATTTTAGGCGATCCTATCAACAATAAGTTTCTATTACTGGAAACAAAGGACGGTGGTGAAACCTGGAACGAATCGAAGAATGCACCAGACGCCCTACCCGGA
Organism: Mucilaginibacter sp.; assembly: GCF_036383575.1. Taxonomy (GTDB): domain Bacteria; phylum Bacteroidota; class Bacteroidia; order Sphingobacteriales; family Sphingobacteriaceae; genus Mucilaginibacter. The sequence goes on along the minus strand of NZ_DASVOB010000419.1, from coordinate 4,756 downwards.
GAAGCAGCCTTTGCCGCAAGCGGAACATGCCTAAGAGTAGCAGGTAACGGATCAATATACATTGTTTCGGGAGGAAAAAGTGCAAGGCTTATTTCATTGCAGCCAGGCTATACCCAATGGCAATATACAAATCTGCCTGTCACACACGGGCAAAGCAGCCAAGGTGCCTTTTCATTATCAATAGGGCAAAATCAGGGAATTATTGTTGGTGGCGATTATGCAAACGATAAAAAGACAGACTCAGTTGTTACTATCCACACGGTCCATCCCTTTATCTCATTTACGCCTCCACAAGTGGGGCCTGCAGGCTTTCAATCAGGTATTGAGCACATAAAATCAGGCATATTTCTTTCAACCGGTACTCCCGGAAGCAACATTACTATTGATGGAGGCAGGACTTGGAAGCAAATTGACAGTACAAGTTTTAACGTTTGCCGCAAGGCAAAACACGGAAAACTTGTATTATTGGCCGGAAATGGGGGTAAAATAGCTATTCTGAAATTATAGTTTACTGGTTATTAATAGCTTAAAAAAAGCTTTACATTAATTTAAAAAATAGCTTGCATGGAATAGTTAAGAACCCTATATTTGCACCACTTTAAACGGAAACGGTTAACCAAATCAAAGAAGTTTAAAGAATGATTCCGTAGCTCAGCTGGTAGAGCATAACACTTTTAATGTTGGGGTCCTGGGTTCGAATCCCAGCGGGATCACAAAGCCTTTAAAAAGAGGCTTTTTTATTTAAAAACAAAAGCTGCCTTTAAACAGCCTCGCCTTTAAAAGCGAAAAATTTAAAGAATGATTCCGTAGCTCAGCTGGTAGAGCATTACACTTTTAATGTAGTGGTCCTGGGTTCGAATCCCAGCGGGATCACAAAGCCACTCCAAAAGAGTGGCTTTTGTTATTTTAGATTGGAGTTAGAATAGGCGGGCACGACGATTGCACCGATCAAGCAAAATAAAGCCAACAATTAGAGCAACCCCTAACAAAGACTACCAAACGCATTTTTTCGTTATATTGGCCGTGCAATCAGGCTCAATCAATTTAAACTTGGCTAAAAAATGACCGGCGGTATTAAGAACGATAAGGTGAATATGAAAATGCTTGCGAAAGAACTCAACCTTTCAACCGCAACCATATCAAAAGCGCTGCGCGATAGCTATGACATAAGCTATGAAACCAAACTTAGGGTAATGGAAGCTGCCAGGCGCTTGAATTATGTGCCTAACGCTTATGCCAGCAGTCTCCGCAAACAAAGCAGCAATACTATAGCCATCATCATCCCTGAAATTGCCGACAGCTTTTTCAGCCAGGCCATTAATGGCATTGAAAGTATTATTGCGCCCCAAAAATATCATGCACTGATCTACCTTACCCATGATAGCTATGAAAGGGAGGCATCTATGTTTAACGATCTCGCCAGCGGACGGGTTGACGGCCTCATCATGTCTGTAGCCAGCAGCACACAGGATACTGGTCATATTAAAAAATTGCAGGAAACAGGCATTCCTATAGTTTTTTTTGACAGGGTGTGTGAGGATATTACGGCAGATAAAATTGTAACCGATGATTATAACAGCGCCTACAACGCTACTACTCATTTGCTGCTGGCAGGGTGTAAAAATATCTCGCTGGTTACCATCAGCGGTTACCCTTCTATTTTATCGGCCCGCGAACAAGGGTATCGCGATGCTTTAAATAACAACGGATTTACAACCGACGATACAAGGATAGTAACCTGTTCCAATAAATACACGGAAGAAAACGTAAATATGATCAAGGCCCATTTAACAACTGTTAAACCCGATGGTATCATAGCTACTGTTGAACAATTAGCAACTGCAACTTACCTGGCCTGTGATGAGCTGAAATTACAGATCCCCCGTGATGTAAAAGTTGTTTGCTTTACCAACCAGATCACGGCGGCCATACTTAACCCGCCGCTTACCACTATTTTGCAGCCGGCTTATGATATGGGCAAACAGGCAGCCGAAATACTTTTCGGCCGCCTGTCCGGGAGGCTTACTGAAGCTAAGCAAGAGCTGGTGATGCCATCACAACTGGTTGCAAGGGTATCTACAGCCTCTTAATTAATCTTTTTGAGGGATATTGGTCATGGTGAACGCCAAAGTACCGCCGTGGCTGATCTGCTCGTGCGATATCGTATGATCTTTTATTGCAACTCCGTTAAAAGTTACTGATTTAACGTATTTGTTTTGGGTTGATAAACCAGTGGCTTTGATCACCAGCTTATTACCGTTTTGCAGGTTCAAAGCTATGTATGGAAACTGTGGTGCTCCAATGCTGTACAAGCCTGATGCCGGCGTTACCGGATAAAAGCCCATCGTACTAAAAATGTACCAGGCCGATGTTTGGCCGCAATCGTCGTTACCATTTATGCCGATAGGTGCATTCCTGAAATTTTGCCATGAGGTGTGCTGCCTCACCAGTTCCTGCGCTTTCCACGGCATACCACAATAGTTAAACAGGTAAATGTAATGGTGCCCTGGCTCATTATCAGCACGGTAATGTCCATCATTAAAGTTGTGGGTTAACTTGTCAGCAAAAGCTTTTTCGCCCCCCATAAGGCTGATCATTCCGGGTACATCCTGCATAGCGCCAAAAGTATATGTCCATTTGGTACCTTCGGTAAAACCGCTATCCGGTTGGGCCGACCAGCTTCCATCGGCATTACGAGGAGCCATAAAGCCGGTTGAGGTGTTATACACATTTTTATAATTTTTACTCCAGCCCATCAACTGGTTATAATCACTGGTTTTGCCTAACACTTTTGCAAGCTGGGCAACGCAATAATCATCAATACCATACTCAATGGTACGGGATACCGATTCTTTAGTTTTATCAACCGGAACATAACCTAATTTGTGGTAATTGGTTAGCCCGCCTCTTGCCTCAAAGCTTGTCCACAGATCGCGGTCACCCCATTTTTTCTGAACATCGCCATCGGGTGCGGTAAAAGCGTCTTTATGCAAGGCTTCGTAAGCTAAGGCAGCATTGTAGCCTCTGAAACCTTTTATGTAAGCATCAGCAATCACAGCATCGGCATGGGTACCTATCATGATGTTGGTATAGGTTGGGTTTGGCCACATCGGCATCCAACCGCCCTCCTGGTACATTTGCAGCAACGATTTTACCATATCATTTACGCGCTCGGGCTGGGTCAGGATCAGCAAAGGATGCAATGCCCTGAAGGTATCCCATAATGAATAATCATTGTAGGAAACACCATTATGTACCTTATCATCAAACGCGCTATAATATCTGCCATATTCCGAAAACTCCCTTGGGAAAAGCAGGGTGTGGAACATCGCCGTATAAAAAATCGTTTTTTGTCCGTCGGTAATATCAGCAACCTGAACTTTTTTCAATTGCTGCTGCCAGTTGTCACGAGTACTTTTCACTATTTTCTCAAAATCCCAATCAGGGATTTCACGCTTAAGGTTGTGACGAGCCTGATCGATGCTGATAAATGAAGTAGCTACGGTAACCTTTACTACTGTACTACCCGCTGTTTTGAATGAAACATAAGCGCCCATACGGGTACCAAACTGTTCTTTACTTTTCTTTTTAATGGTTTGATTATCCCAGGTGCCATAGTTGCGGATGGGCTTATCAAACTTGATAATAAAATACCCTTTGAAGTTTTTAAGCGGAGGCCCAAGCTGTGCCGACTGCCTGTCGGGATTGTAACCAGTTATCTCGTTATTTACAGTGTCGATATGCACATATCCACGTAGCTCTTTCATCCGCACTTTAAAATCGTTGGCCCAATCCGTAAGTGCGGGATTAAGATTGATGCCCTGGATAATGAGATGTGCCTGATCTGCTTTAGGGAATGTAAATCGGAACATACCGCAAGTATTGGCGCCGGCTATTTCCGCTTTGATGCCTGCGTTGGCGCCGGCTTTTAGTTTTACCGAATAGTAATATGGTTTGGCTACCTCATCCTTATGGTCAAATATTAGTTTGCGCTCTTCGGGCAGTACACGGAGGTTACCGATCTGGGGCATTACAGATACATAGCCATAATCGCCCATCCAAACAGTGGGTTGGTGTGAGGCCATCAGGCCTATTACCGAGTTATCTTCATACGTATAACTCATTTTGCTCATTTTGTTTTCGCCGGTTTGGGCTACAAAATTGGTCATGGCAAAAGGCACGTTAACGCATGGCATGGTGCCGCCACCGTCAAGTCCTTTGGCAAAGCCGGTTGATGCGGTACCGATGAGCGGATTAACGTAGTCAACCTCATCCTTTTTTACTTTTGCTGGTTTTTGCTGTGCATTTGTTGCAGCAGTGACCAGCGAAAGCATTATCAACGGGTAGATTTTCCGTTTAAATTCCGGGCAGATGTTTAAGATCATTTTTAGATAGATTTTTAGGCTTGTTTAAACAGGCTTGGCAAATCTCTAATTTTTCAGGTCATATTTATGGTAAGCCTGTTATTTTTTTCGCGAATATTTTTGCTGATACAGAATTGAACCAAATACTATCTTTCTGAAGATACGATGGCCTTGATGTCATCGGCAGACAGAGCTGCCTTAAACACTTTTACCTTGTTGATATATCCATGAAATACCCGTTCGGATGGAAATTCCTCGTTTCGCCCTAAGGTCCACTTATTACTTACAGACAAATCCGCAGATACCTCTAATACAGACGTTCCAGCCAGTGCACCGTCGATATAAACATAAAGCGTTTTGCCATTGCATACACCGGCTATGTGATGCCAGTG
>NZ_DASVOB010000418.1:0-3324 GCF_036383575.1 Mucilaginibacter sp. | reverse complement strand
TTTTAAATCGAGATTTGAGCGAAAGTTATAGCGTTTGAAATAGTAGTTGGTGTTCACCAAACTTTGCGGATCGGCAAAATCACGCACCAAGCCATTCTGGTTCAGCGCACCGCCCGAGATAAAATACTTTACTCCCGTTGTACCACCGGAAATATCCAGGTTAGCATTGGTTTGGAAAGTGTATTTCTTAAAGATCTTGTTGTACCAATCCACATTGGGGTGACCATATGGGTCTGATCCATTTTTAAAAAGGTCGAGGTCCTGCTGGGTAAAGCTAAGCGGGATACCATCATTGTGCTGGGCCTCATTGATAAGTACCGCGGTATTATATGAATCTAAAAATTGCGGTGTTTTGGTTGGTTGCTGGATGCCGCTTTCAACGCGCAAGTTTACTTTAGGTGTACCGGCCTTGCCACGGCGGGTTGTTACCACCAAAACGCCGTTAGCACCTTTAATACCATAAATAGCCGTGGTTGAAGCATCCTTCAGTATAGAGATACTTTCTATCTCATTTACATTGATTTGCTGTAACTGATCATAGCTGTACTCAATATCATCCACAATAATAAGCGGCTGGTTCCCTGATGGGTTCAATGAGCTTACGCCACGGATATAAAAATCCGAAGCATCCTTACCCGGCTGGCCCGAAGACTGCTGCGAAAAGAAACCCGGCAATTTACCGGTCAAAGCATTTTGTACGTTGGCGGTTGGTACAGTACGGATCTCACTGGCAGAGATAGAGCTTACAGCGCCGGTATTAGTGATACGTTTTTTTGTTCCGTAGGCCACAACGGCAACTTCGTCCAAGCCATTGGTATTGGTTTGCAATATAATGTCCATTTTACGCGATTCGGGTACCCGCAGTTCGCGTGGTATGTAACCTATAAAACGTACCAAAACAGTGTTCGACTGCCCCCTGAGATTTAGGGTAAACTTGCCGCTTGCATCGGTTACTGCGCCATTATTAGGCATGCCTTTCTCTATAACCGATACCCCCGGTAATACCCCGGTAATATCGCGCACAGTACCTGTTACGGTTCTGCTCTGCGCGAATGACACTGCCGGGAGCAGGATCATTAATATCTGGAAGAAAAGTATTATTTTTCTCATAAAGCTTAATTTTTTTGGTTTAACTGACAGAGGTTTGAGACTACCATCCTGGATTTTGTTTCATATTAGGGTTCTTCAAAACCTCGTCATAAGGTATCGGGTACAAGTACATCTTAGGCAATTCAAATTTGGTGGTAAGCGCATTCACCACGTTGTAAGTAAGGCTGGAACCAATTTTAACGATGCTTATCCCCTTTTGCGGCTGGTTCATCACATCACCGGCAATTTTCCAGCGGCGGATATCAAAGTAACGGTTCTCTTCAAAGGCCATCTCTAAACGCCTTTCGTTTTGAATGATAGTGCGCATTTCGTCTTTGGTCATGCCTGCTTTAAGGCCATAATTGCCCGAGCCGATATCAATACCTGCTCTCCTCCTGATGCTGATCACGGCGTTATAAACATCGGCGGTAGCTCCTGCCGACTCGTTAAGCGCTTCGGCATAACCTAATACCACATCGGCATAGCGCAGGATCTGCCAGTCGATAACATGGGCCGAATAGGCGTTGGTATTTTCAAAATTGCCCATGAACTTGCGCATATAATAGCCTGTTTTAGTTTGCTGCAACGAGCCATTAGGTTTACTGATACCGCCCTCAAACAATTGCAGATCGGAGTTTAGCCACCTTGTACCGTTATAAAGCACGGTATAAGTTAAGCGCGGATCACGGTTTATATAAGGATTATCCGGATTGTAGCCCGATGCAGGATCGGTAATAGCCAAACCGCTTTTCATTGGATAGGCATCAACCAATTGCTGCGTTGGGCTCGTTTGCCCCTTGCCTACTGCGCCGGTAAATCCAACCGGGCCGTTAGTGGTTTCAATTGATGATGAATTGTCAGTTTGGCGGATAAATATATTTTCAGCGCTGTTTTGGGTCAGGAATACATCTTTGAAGCTCGGCAACAACGAATAAGCGTTCAAATCCATCACAGCCTTTTCCGCAGTAGCGGCCTGGGCCCACCTGTCAGCACTGAAGTCTGTATAACCCGTAAGCGGATTGGAGGCATCGATATTTTGCCCGTTAAACAAGGGACTTGCCGCATACAGCAATACCTTCGCTTTTAAAGCCATCGCTGCCCCTTTGGTTGGGCGATGATAATCGGCATTAGGATTGCTCAGCGGCGCGGTCATCAGGGTATCCTTAATGGCATCGCATTCGCTCACAATGTATTTAATGCAATCGGCAAAGGAATTGCGCGGCAGAGATACGTTATCGGTTATGGTAAATACTTTGTTGCCCAATAATGGCACGCCGCCGTAACGTTTAACCAATTCAAAGTAATACAACGCTCTTAAAAAACGGGCCTCGCCTTTCCACACATATTTCATGGAGTAGCCGTTGTATTTAGCCATTACCGGCACCACGTCAATATTGGTTACAAACTCGTTTGCCTTACGGATCCCCGCGTAATAATAGGCCCAAAGGTTTTCATCAGTGGGGATAGTGTAGGAGTTATAAGATGCCGTTGAAAGGATAGTAACCACATTTGACGCGCCTGATGCAGATGATATGGCATCATCGCTTGCTGCATCAAGGTAATCACCGCCTACCCTGTTGTGGCCGTTTTGCAGTGCCGCATAAATCCCGTAAAGAAACATTTGGGCATTGGTACCCAACGAGTCCTTTTTATCAAACACGTAATTAATGGTCACCTTATCAACCGGAAACTGCTCATATTTTTTACACCCGGCCATTACGGTTAAGATGCCGGCCGCTGCTAAAATTATTTTATTGAAACTCTTCATGATCGTAATATTTTTATGATGGCCAAAATCAAAGCTTAATGTTAACACCGGCATTTATTACCCTTTGTATAGGGTAAGCAGTGCCATAAACCTCCGGATCGAAATCTTTGTAGCCATACAGTGTATATAGGTTTTCCCCGTTCACAAATACTCTTAAACCCGATAACCTGAGTTTATGCGCCCACTCATAAGGCAGGCTATAACCAACCTCGGCGTTTTTAAGCCTTACATAATTACCTTTGCGCAGGTACAGTGTTGAGTTAGCAGTGTTATTGGCGTTACCCAATGATAACCTTGGCGCAGTTGCGGTAGTTGCCGTTTCAGGTGTCCATCGGCCTAAAATGGTTTCGTAAGCCTGCCCGCTGTAGGTAAGACCGAGGAAACCCACACCTGCAAATCCATTTACCTGCGAATTGTTGAACATCAGCTCACGATTGGCAACGCCCTGCAACAGGAAACTCAGACTA
>NZ_DASVOB010000417.1:0-1583 GCF_036383575.1 Mucilaginibacter sp. | reverse complement strand
CCTCAGAGAGGCCTCCTGTTTATAGATAATTAAAAAAAATAGTCGACTCCAGCGGGGTCTCCTAATTATAAACTTGATTTCTCAACCCTGTTTAGTGCACATTTAGATTTTGTGGGTAAACTTAAACCCAAGGGAGGGAATCGCACAATCCCCCACTTTTTTTGATCCTTCCGAACACCTGTGGTCATAACACCGGCCATAGGCTAATTGCTTTTCGTAGATGCATTCAAACACAATCACCTCTACTTTAAAAAGTCGTTCAAATACCCTAATATGGTGTTCGTCTGCATCATCAGGCTCACATGGCTTTGCGAAGGAACTATGGCCAAATGTGATTTGGGCATTGGGCTCAGATCGGCAGCAACGCCACCTCCCAGTAATTTATATGTTTTCATTAACTCAATTTTATCCAGGCCATCGTTGTCGCCTGATATAAGCAATACCGGCGAAGTAATTTTCGCAATATTGGCGTCGCCCATGTCAAATGGCTCCTGAACAAAAACAAGCATCTGCGTTATAAACTTTGTCCAATTTGTTTTATCTGGTGCCACGGCGTCGTATGCGGCTTTCATAGGGCTATTGGTAAAAACGTCAGGCTTAAGTGTTTTGAACGCACCGGTAACTTCGGGCGCCCAGCCACTACTTTTATAAGTAGAAGAAATGATCACTAATTTTTTCAGCCGTTTAGGGCTTTGTATAGCAAATTGGTAAGCCACAGACCCGCCCATACTATATCCAACTATATCCGCGCTGTCAATTTTCAGATGGGCCATTACGCCTTCAACATCACTTGCTAAAGTTGTAAGCGCAAATTTTCTATCTGAATACTGCGTATGTCCGTGTCCTTGCAATTCAATGGCAATCACTTTCCTGGTTTTCGACAGTTCAGGGATCATTTGGCCCCAGTTGGCTTCAATGGTCATAAAAGCACCATGCAGTAAAACTATAGGCCGGCCTTCGCCATATACTTCGTAATAAACTTTTATGCCGTTAACAGGTGCGTATCCGCTGGCTGTAGGTTTACTTTGCTGTCCAATAGACTGAAATACAGTAAAAGAAAGTATAAAAATCGTTAATACAAACTGGAGGACATTAGATCCTTTAAATACTCTTTTCATAACACATTATTTAATTGTTTTGATTTGATTGACAATACAAAGATCAATGACATTTCAGGATTTAGGCATGTGTAAAAACGACAATTTGAGGGGGAAATCGCGACAAGATACTGCCGTTATTATTCCTCTTAGGTTCTAATTATGCTATGAAACCATGCATACGCGGATCCATCAGCTAATTAAAAGTAATAATAAAAAAGGAACAGAAAATTTAACCGGCGGAGATATTTTAAGTAGGTAAACAAGATCCTCCATTAAAGGTTAATATGCGTTCCAATCAGGCTAACAAAATAGTTAGCCCCCAACACAAATTTCACCAAGCACTAACACTCTCCTAACGTAATGCCATTAGCTTTAGCCAATTGCATTACAACTCATGAAAAAATTAACCTTATTCTCGTTTCTCATTGCCTGCACAGCATTGAGCTTCGCCCAAGATACCACGCAGCGTATCGTACCCGGCAG
>NZ_DASVOB010000416.1:0-4296 GCF_036383575.1 Mucilaginibacter sp. | reverse complement strand
TCAATCAGGCGGTCATAGGTGTCCTGGTTGCTGTGGTGGGTACGTGTACCGTAGTCAATCGCATCCTGAATAAACTGGAAACCCGGAATGCCCACCGCATCAAACGAAAGGTGGTCGGTACCGCCGGTATTGCGAATGGTAAGGGTAGTAGCGCCAAGATCTTTAAAAGGCTCGAGCCAGGCTTTAAAGATAGGGGCCGCAGCCGAATCACCCTGTAAGTATACCCCACGGATTTTTCCTGTACCGTTATCGAGGTTATAATAAGCCGAGAGCTTTGCTTGCTCGGGTTTTAACTCCATGGTTTTAGGATCGCCGAAGTGATTAGCTACATATCCGCGTGAGCCAAATAAGCCCTGCTCTTCCGAGCTCCATAATGCGATACGGATAGTACGTTTTGGTTTAAAGTTAATGGCTTTTAAAATACGCATAGCCTCCAGCATTACCGCGCTGCCTGCCGCGTTATCGGTAGCGCCGGTAGCGGCATGCCATGAATCAAGGTGACCGCCGATCATCACTACCTGATCTTTCAGTTTTTTATCCGTGCCGGGAATTTCCGCAACTACGTCGTAACCCTGAAGGTCGTCGGTAATAAATTGCGTTTTGATATCAGCTTCCAGTTGCACCGGCTGACCGCTTTTTACAAGGCGTAAAATGCGCTGATAATCTTCGCTGCTGGTTTCAAGCTCGGGAGCAACCGCTTTGGCAGTATCGGCATATGAAGCGCCGTTAGTAGTGAACACCGTACCATCGGTACCGCGGGCCTGGCTTAATACCAGCGCGGCTTTTTCATCAACCAAAAACTGGCTTAACGCTGCCCTGAAAGCACGTAGTTTGCGGAAAGAGGCCATCTGTGCCGCGTTTGGATCGGCAGCATTCCTGCGCGGACCAGCAGGAGCAGCTTTAGCATTTTCCATTTCGGCAAGCTCCTCATCAGTGTAGCGGGCGGCATCAACTTTCCAGGTACGCTCGGTAGGGGCCTTGGTATCAAATATCACAATTTTGCCAGCCAGCTTACCTTTGTATTGCTCAAGCTCGGCGGCAGAATCAGCTTTGATCACCGTGACTTCACCTTTGATCAAACCGTTTGTTCCGGGTGTCCAGGCTTTGGGGATGGCGATGATGGCATGATAGTAGGGAACAGTAATAGCCGCATAGTTTTTTTGAACTTCCCAGCCTTTGCCGAATTTACCCCAGGCTTCCAGTTTAGCATTAGACATGCCCCAGGTTTTAAGCTGATTAACCGCCCAGTTTTGAGCGCGTTTTAATCCCGGAGAATTGGCAAGCCTTGGGCCTGAAACATCGGTAAGGTAAAAAGCCGTTTCCATTACTTTTGAATGGTTAAGGCCTTCTTCCCTTATTTTTTGAACCATAGCAGCATCAACAGGTTCCTGCGCAAACGAAGGCACCGCAATCCCCGCCGTAATTAAACACGAAAAGAGTAGTTTTAATTTCATATACAATAAATTATAAGATCAGTTAAAACAAACCTATTTATTATAAATTAAAATCGGGAATATATTGCGTTAACAAAGTTGTTACATGGGGGTGATTACTAAGGTCTCTGGTCGGAGTTACATAGTATGTGGTAATGCCGGATATTGTTTTTGTAATTGTAAACCCCGGTTAATGTTATTCGCCTGTTGGTGTTCAACTTTGAAAGTGTGAACATATGATAATTTTCTCTAAAAACAAACAATTGATAGTCAGATGATTATAGTTTATGGAAATCTAAAAATAAGCCACTATGAACAAATGGTCTCTGATAGTCAATGGGTTACAAAATCTTAGTTTAAAAAACTGAACACCCTGTTTTTAAAAGTTGAACACTGACAAAATGTTGTCAGTAACCTTAACCCGCTTTAGTAGTTACGCTATCGCTAAACTCGACCAGTTGAGGCTAATTATTAAAAAGTATTAACAAATCACCAATCGAAGTTTAATTGGCATTCATAATTACCGGGTATTTTTTTGTTCCCACTTGCTTTTTGTTATCTATGATCATTACAATCCTACCTCGTAAGTCGATTGGCCCCTGCCTCGGTTCGTACGTGCGTTTCATAGTGCCTTCCTGCCCATTATATTCGATAACTACTGCCTGGGGGCGTTCCACTTCTCTTTTTAACATGGCCTGGTCTGTAAGTGCAGTGGTGTCCGGACTTTCATTATAACTGATCAGTTTCCCGGTAAAATAAGCCATCTTGCGCCCCAATATGATATCCTTATCAATTTTCAGGTGCTTGCCATCAACCTGTTTCTTTACAATAATAGTTAACAAATGATTGGGGAACCGGTTACCAATGTACAGATACAATAAATTGGAGCGGGAATCAAAATCAATAACCTGGCATTTTAAAACCACTTCTTTACCTAAATTAGTACTGACATCTTTAACGAGTATGGTATCTGTAGTTTGGGCAATTGCTGCAAAGCCTGAAAGAAGGAGAAGTGTAAGTATTGTGTACTTCATAGGTGACTGCTTGTTTAGGTAAGTACTTATAACGAACCATATTGAAGAATGTTATTAAGCTTTATGTTTAAAAAAAGCCATTAGACTGGCGTGGATTGTTACAAGAGAAGGAGGGCGTAGTCAAGCTGAAAGCTTGACCCATATTAGTACGAAGTTACGCTACCGCTAAACTTCGACCAGTTGAGGAAATTATTAAGGTATTAGAAATTTTTTAATCGAAATTGCGCTATGCCTAAATTTCGACTAAAGAGGCAAAATCAGGAACACCAGTTTCCCCATTGAAATGATGATAATAAAAAGAAAAAGGTATAGAATAACGCTTAGCATTATTCTATACCTTCAGATCGTTCTTGTTGCCTGTTCTACATCAAACGGCATTTATATTGATATTAAAAAAGGAGCCATAGTTTCGCGCGTCGGAAAGGGCTTAAATGAGATATCAATAGAAGATGATTCAAGCGATGTGACGCTACGGAGTTCTCAATCTATTATATATTTTAATAAAAAGAACACTGGACTTGCTGCACAAACGATTTTTAATAGAGATTTGGTAATTGATTTTGATTTAACGCTCAAACCAAAGTGTACCTATAAACTACGTCAACGAATGGGATATGATCGTGGAAATTTCGCAGTTACATTTAAAACTGATAGCACAGGAAATGTTATAATGGCGTCGAATACCAATCGCAATAATTAGTCTTCTCTTGTTCCCTCTTTCTACTGTTCGAAGTTTGGCGATAGCGTAAATTCAACGAGATAGTTATAATGAATCCGAATTTATGACTTCTTTTGTTTTGAGCTTTATTAATCTGTAGCTTAACCTATCGCTGTCTTTTATTAATGAATCACCAACAGCTATTTTTTCATTAAATCTCCAACCTGTACCTAAACCATATTTATTACCGTTTATGGTAACAGTTAGCGTCTTCTTATCGCTAAATTCAAGCTTGTCAATCCTGCCAATAAAATGAGTTCTCTTTTCTTTTATTTTTGATAGTTTGTTTAACGAATAAACCACTAAATAGAGAAGCAGACTTATTGCCATTATTCCAATTATTTTCTTTTTATCACTCATTACCATTATTCGGGGCCTTTTACAAATAGCACGATCTATTAAATATAATCAATTACCAATCAATATTTCTCCCAACAAAAAAGGGCTTATCCTTTTACAGATAAGCCCTTTGATATTTTAAAGCTGATTAGTTTATGCCAGCTTGCGTTTAACTTCTACGTTTTCGTAAGCTTCAACAATGTCGCCTACTTCAATGTTGTTAAAGTTGTTGATGTTCAAACCGCACTCGTAACCGGTGCTAACTTCTTTCACATCATCTTTAAAGCGTTTCAGTGAGGCCAGTTCGCCGGTGTAGATCACCACACCATCGCGGACGATACGGATCTTGCTGTTACGGTTAATTTTACCATCAAGTACCATACAACCTGCAATAGTACCCACCTTGCTGATCTTGAAGGTTTCGCGGATCTCAACGTTAGCCACGATCTTCTCTTCAAAGGTTGGTGCAAGCATACCTTCCATCGCCGCTTTGATCTCGTTGATCGCATCGTAGATGATCGAGTACAGCCTGATATCTATCTGCTCAGCTTCGGCCAGTTTACGGGCACCTCCTGAAGGGCGTACCTGGAAACCGATGATGATCGCATCAGAAGCCGATGCCAGCAATACGTCTGATTCGGAGATCTGACCTACCGCTTTCGAGATGATGTTCACCTGGATCTGCTCGGTTGACAGTTTAAGTAATGAATCTGACAAGGCCTCGATAGAACCATCCACGTCACCTTTAACAATGATGTTAAGCTCCTTGAAG
>NZ_DASVOB010000415.1:0-6006 GCF_036383575.1 Mucilaginibacter sp. | reverse complement strand
TATTGTACCGGGATCACCAATATCGATCCGATGAAGTATAACCTCCTGTTTGAGAGGTTCCTGAACCCCGACCGTAAATCGATGCCCGATATTGATACGGATTTTGATGATGCCGGCAGACAGCGGGTTATTGATTATGTGGTTGATAAATACGGCAAAAACCAGGTAGCACAGATTATTACCTATGGTTCAATGGCTGCGCGTACCAGTATCCAGGACGTAGATCGTGTGCTGGATATGCCACTGGCCGATGTAAGTGCCATGAAAAAGCTGGTGCCCGAAACATTGGGTATCACCCTGAAGGATGCCATTGAGCAGGTTCCCGAATTGAAGGAGATCCTGAACGGTAATGACCTTAAAGCGCAGGTACTGCGTGAGGCTGAAAAACTGGAAGGCTCGGTACGTAACACCGGTGTGCACGCCGCAGGTATCATCATTGCCCCTTATGACCTTACCGATATCGTACCTGTAGCTACCGCTAAAGATTCGGACCTGCTGGTTACTCAGTATGACGGTCGTGTAATTGAGGATGCGGGTGTAATTAAGATGGACTTTTTGGGTTTGAAAACCCTTACCATTATTAAGGATGCCCTACGGATGATCAGGCAAAATCACGGTGTAGTGATAGATATCGACTACATACCGCTTGATGACCTTAAAACTTACGAGCTTTATCAGCGTGGCGATACCAACGGTACTTTCCAGTTTGAAAGTGATGGTATGCAAATGTACCTGCGCGAGCTTAAGCCCGATAAGTTTGAGGACTTGATTGCCATGAACGCACTTTACCGTCCGGGCCCGATAGAGTATATACCAAACTTTATTTCCCGTAAGCATGGCCGCGAACCTATTGTGTTCGATTTGCCTGATATGGAAGAGTACCTGGGTGAAACCTATGGTATTACTGTGTACCAGGAACAGGTGATGCTTCTGTCGCAAAAGTTAGCAGGCTTTAGTAAAGGTGATGCCGACGTTTTACGTAAGGCGATGGGTAAAAAGCAGATTGAAGTACTGAATAAGATGGAAGCCCAGTTTATGGATGGGGCAGTAGCTAAAGGCCACCCCAAAGATAAGCTTACCAAGATCTGGACCGACTGGAAAGCATTTGCCCAGTACGCGTTCAATAAATCGCACTCTACCTGCTACGCTTTCGTGGCATACCAAACTGCTTATTTAAAAGCGCATTATCCGTCAGAATATATGGCGGCGGTTTTAAATAACCAGAACAATATTGAAAAAATCACCTTCTTTATGGAGGAATGCCGCCGTATGGGTGTTGAGGTGTTAGGACCGGACATCAACGAGTCGGACATGGCCTTTGCGGTTAACAAACGCGGACAGGTACGTTTCGGTTTAACAGGTGTTAAAGGCGTGGGCGACAAAGCGGTAGAAAGTATCATTGAAGAGCGTACAGCTAATGGGCCGTTTGAGACGGTATATGATTTTGCCCGTCGTTCAAATACCCGCAGTGTAAACCGCAAATCATATGAAAACCTGGTTTATGGAGGTGCATTTGACGGTTTCAATATTCCCCGTGCTCAGTTCTTTGCCAAAACTGAACTGGGTGTGTTAACAGGTGTTGAACGCCTGATCAAATATGCCAACGATTATCAGAATGTTCAAAGCAGTTCGCAATCGTCGTTATTTGGCGGTTCGGTAGCTTCGTACGTACCTGAGCCGGCTATGCCTGATGTTGAAGAATGGGCGCTGATAGAAAAGCTGAAATACGAGAAAATGGTTATCGGGATCTATTTAACCGGTCACCCTTTGGACAATTATAAAGTTG
The DNA here is from genome assembly GCF_036383575.1 of Mucilaginibacter sp. GTDB lineage: Bacteria > Bacteroidota > Bacteroidia > Sphingobacteriales > Sphingobacteriaceae > Mucilaginibacter. The sequence continues at coordinate 4,220 of NZ_DASVOB010000415.1, read as the reverse complement.
AGCTTAAGCGTTTCTGTAACGCCAACATCAGCGATTTGAAACTGATGCAAAAAGCGCGCTCGGGTGAAGGTGGCGAGGATGTAACTGCAGCGTTCAATGAGTTGCGCCGCCGCGGTGAATTGCGGATAGGCGGCCTTGTATCAAGTGTTCAGCATAAAATGACCAAAACAGGCAAGCCATTCGGTACGTTTGTGTTTGAGGACTATAATGAGTCGTATGAATTTGCCCTGTTTGGCGACGATTATGTAAAGTTCCGTAATATGATGATGGAGGGATACTTCCTGCATATTAAGGGCAACATTGAAGAGAAATTCCGCCAGAAAGATAACTGGGACCTGAGGATCATGGTAATGGACCTGCTATCGGAAATGCGCGATAAACTTACCAAGTCATTAACTGTGTGTATTGATGTGCAAATGCTCAATAGTAAGCTGTTGGATGATATTCAGCACATGATAGATGATAATAACCAGAAGTACCCGGTAAAAAACTGTAAACTCCGTTTCCAGATCAAGGACAGGGAAGAGGTTATGCTGGTTGAACTCTCATCAAAATCATTCAAAGTAAACCCAAGTGATGATTTTATGGCCGGGATCCATAGCTTGACCAATGAGGAGCCGGTGTTAAGTTAGATTTCAGGACTACTTAAATTCATGTCATTGCGAGCGTAGCGTGGCAATCGCATACTATACAGAGTGGCTACGTTTTTGTGCGGCTGGTTCAGAGTTTTCTCTTAGTAGGCGGATTTACTCGTCATCTTGGTTGTTATAGTTGATTTTATAAGTTAAATTTGTTTAAAAGCTATAACATGGGAACAGCTGAGATAAGAGAAAGACTTCATGAGTATATCCGTTTTGCCGACGATAAAAAAGTTCAGGCAATATATACCATGGTCGAAAGTGAGATAGTGGAAGAGCTTAATCTATGGGAAGATCAGGATTTTTTAAATGAAATGAAAAATCGTGTTGATGAATATGAAAGCGGTAGAGCTGAAATAGTATCCTTTGAAGATTTTAAAAAGAATATTAGGAATAGATAATATTCATGTTTTATACAGTCGAAATCCTTTTAAAGGCACAAGTAGAACTTTTAAAATCCCTGGAATGGTATGATGAACAATTGGAGGGATTAGGAGATCGATTGGAGTTTTCCGTTTTGAAGAAAATTAACAGCATAGCGAATCACCCACTTCTTTATCCAAGTAAGAAATCTGATTTTCGGGAATGTAAGGTTGATGACTTTCCTTTTCTGATAGTCTACAAAGTGAATAATCAGAAAAAGCTGGTAACAGTTTATTCTATATTCCACACAAGCCGTCGTCCGGGGAAGAAATATAGGAGCAATCTATAACGAATATTATTTCTATACGGTTCAACTCGCGCCCGTTTGCAAACGAGCGCAAAGCCTTATGCCGTTTCCTTTACTACCTCATCATCCTGCTTTATCAAAGTATAACAAGTATAATCAGGCTTAATGATCTCGCCGTTAGCGTTGGTTACGGTCATGTAATGGCTGCCCCACGTTTCGAGGGTGTAAAATATAGACGATAGTTCCTGGCCGATGGGAGTGAGGGAGTATTCAACCCTTGGCGGTACTTCAGGAAAAATATGACGGGTTACGATACCATCCTCTTCCAATTCGCGGATCTGTTGTGAAAGCATCTTTTCGGTCATGCCCGGAATGGCCCGGTTTATCTCGCTGTATCGCTTCTGCCCGGATAATAATTGGTTTATTATACTCAGTTTCCACTTGCCGCTGATCACGCTGAGGGCCGCTGCCATCGTGCAGGAATGATCTGAATGTCTGTTTTTTGTCATAATGAAAAAGGCGATATATCGATTGCATCAAACCGGCCCATAACCTACCAAAAAGTATGTTGCACACAAAATGGTGCATTCTTGTGGGGCGCTTTAACCCGGTGTATCTTTGATGTATCAAAACAAAGATAATGAAAAAGTTACAAGGAAAAACAGCAGTAATAACAGGCGGAAACAGTGGTATAGGCCTGGCCACAGCACAGGAGTTCATTGCACAAGGTGCAAAAGTGATCATCACTGGCAGGAATCAAAAATCAATTAATGAAGCAATTGAAATACTTGGTGCCGATGCTCAGGGGGTAATTGCCGATAGCGGTGACATGAACCAGGTTAAACAACTTGGCGAAAAAGTAAAAGCCATTGCCGAAAAAATTGACATCGTATTTGTTAACGCAGGTATAGGCCAGTTCAACTCAACCGAGCAAATGAGCGAGCAGATGTTTGACGATATCATGAATATCAACTTTAAAGGCGCTTACTTCAGCATTCAGCAGTTATTGCCTTTAATTAACGATGGCGGTTCTATCATCCTGAATACTTCAATCAATGCACACATAGGCATGGCCGGCGCAACTGTTTATGCAGCAAGTAAGGCAGCATTGCTTTCATTAGCCAAAAACATCTCAGCCGAGTTGCTACCACGCCGGATCAGGGTTAACTCTGTAAGCCCGGGCCCGGTTGTAACACCTTTACATACTGCCGATAAATTAGGCTTAACCCAGGAACAACTGGAAGGCATGGGTTCTGAACTTATAAAACAGATACCTATGGGCCGTTTTGGTTTAGCAGAAGAAATTGCTAAAACAGTAACCTTCTTCGCTTCTGATGATTCAACATTTATAACAGGTGCCGAGCTGATTGCCGATGGTGGTATGGCCACTTTAAAGGGTGCCTAATTAATAAAGAGAATATTTGTCCGGGTCCTCACAAGTTTGGGTAATGTGAGTTGTTATTGAGGATATGGATAATGTATTAACTAATGACCGGTGGCTGTTGCCTCCGGTCATTTTTTGTGTTGATAAGGAAGAAAATACAGCTGAAGATGCCAATAAATAAGGCGATTACCCCATCAATGCATATACCACCAAATAATAGCGGTACACTAACCAGTCCGCACCGTGAGGAAGGTGTCTGAATAAAATAATGAATAAATATAGCTGTTGATACGATACCTAAAACCCAGGACAATACAGTGCTGCCAATTATAGGTAAAATAATGCGACCATTTATTCTTAATGCCGACAGATAGATCTGTACCACAGGTGCTATAAGGCAAATTAATAAGATATACATTTCGCTATAAATTATATTTGAAACCCTTTATCGATGTGCCTTGTAGTATGATAATAAACCAATAATCCCTATCAGCGGAACTACAAAACATACATTTAATAACCCCAGCGCTATAAAACCAGTACATCCCGTTGCGCATTTAATATCGGCAGGTAAACCATAAAGTGAAATTATAAACGCAAGTGCAGCCAGGCCCGCTGCGAGTAAAAGCGATAAAAGAAAAATTATTGATATCGGTAATCTCGTTTGGTCTTTTATCCGGCGCAATGATAGTTTCCATTGCAGTATTGGTGCAATCAGAATAAGGATCAAAGGGATAACAAATAGGAGCATATTGTATAGCGGTAATGTTAATTAATACCGCAAATGTTAAAAAGTAACCCGCCTGTATAGTTGTATATATGCGCTGTAAACAGGTAATTTGTGTTATTACGTCATGTCGCAAAGCGGTATTTTGTGGTGCGAATGCGACAAATGGTCATGTTTGTGTTAAGTGGCTTATTGATGATAATATAATTGTCACATTGTCAGTTGTACACTTGTGGCAAGCAATTTGAATAGCATATATTTGTAAATACAAAATTTAAAAAATAGAAATCATGGCTTTAGAAATAACTGATGCAAACTTTGACGAGCTTGTCCTGAAATCAGACAAACCGGTATTAATTGACTTTTGGGCAGAATGGTGTGGTCCGTGTAGGATGGTAGGTCCGGTAGTTGAAGATATTGCAAAAGAATATGAAGGCAAAGCTGTTGTTGGTAAAGTAGACGTTGACAACAACCCAGGTATATCTGTAAAATACGGTATCCGTAACATCCCTGCCTTATTGTTCTTCAAAAATGGCGAAATTGTGGATAAACAAATTGGTGCTGTGCCAAAATCAGTATTAACTGATAAACTTGCAAAACAGTTAGCATAACTCAAAGAGGCTTATTTAATGCCACACACTGTAGCATTAACACAACATACTGAGTCGTCCTAAAATAGGTTGACAGAAATTAATGCTTTAAAGATAGTCCTTGTTGGTCGATACCAGCAAGGATTTTTTGTTGATGTACAAATTGAGGTGTTTGATAATTTAAAGCCAAATGAGGTCTTCGACAGTTATA
>NZ_DASVOB010000414.1:0-7406 GCF_036383575.1 Mucilaginibacter sp. | reverse complement strand
TCAGACGTGCCGTAATGCGTATACATTTCGGCCATAACGGTAGTGGGACCGGCTATGGTGGCCTGCCTGTCGCCGTAATAGTTGATCTCTATTTTGTAGGTGCCTTTGATGGCTTTCTTCAATAAAAACTGTTCAGGGCCAAAACCCTGTGTCATATCGTGCGAAATACGTCCGCCTGCCGCAGTACGGTTGTGGCAATAAAAGCATTTTTCGTTGCTTGGGTCGGTTACCCAAAGGTCAATATCAGTATTGTTCATATTCCAGTCCATCACAATGCGGATATCAACAGGCAAAGATTTGATCAGCTTTTTGTCGATAGCGGAGAGATTGAGTTTACTTTTATTTAAGGCGATGATCCTGTTTATTTCAGGGAGGAAAATCTCCTGAATACCCCGGTACAAGCCATCGGCATCAGCGGTGTAGCTTTTGGTCATGGCGGTATAAAGCACATCAAGCGCTTTTTGATGTTCGCCGGCATCGTCAAGGGCCAGACCATAATCACGATAGCTTTGCGGATCAAGCGGGCGCAGTTCGGTTACTTTTTTAAAGGCGAATACCTCGCCCTCAAAATCGCCAAGCTGTTTCAATTTGTAGCCCAGCATTTTGTATAGCTCATAGCTGCCCAGGTCAAGCTCGGCAAGGTTACTCAGGATCCGTTTACCCAGTTCCATGTTGCCTGTTTTTATAAAATAATCGGCCACATCAAAATAATAAACAGGGTTGCCGCTCAATGCAGTTCGTAACTCCAGGTATTTTTGATACTGTGCAGCCTTATCCGTTTTTTGGATGATCTTTAAATAATCGGCAGCGGCAGGGTTGTATGCAACGCTGATGGCCCCATTTTGATTTACCGGACTGGCAACAGAATCTACCTGAACATTACCGCTGTGGCCGTTCCGCGTATTGATGATCACAACGCCACCGGCTGCTCTTGCACCGTAAGTTGCCGTAGCACTGGCATCTTTCAAAACCTGTACCGAAGCAACATCGTTAGGGTTGATATTAGAGATACCGGAGGCCACCGCTCCGTCAACAACATATAAGGGTTCGGCAGCTCCAACGCTTGCATTACCCCGGATCCTCACCTCAGCATTTGAACCCGGTGAGCCGGAACTGGTTACCTGTACCCCTGCCACCCTGCCTGCAAGCTGTGTATTTACGCCGGGAGAGGAAGCAGCAACGTTCTGAACCTGGCTTACCGAACCGGTAAGGCTTTGTTTTCTTTGCACCCCATACCCTACCACAACAACCTCATTAAGCTGGTTTGCATTTTCCGGGGCTGCATTAGCCGAAGATCCTACCTGGTCTACTGCCCGCGAATTACCAAAAACAACCGGAGTATTAGCTTTGCCGGCGCGGCGCGGTGGTGCTGCCGGCGTACGCGTATTTTGTGTAACTGCAGCAGTATTTTTATTTGCCGACTTTGATTTTTCCTCCGTTTCAAGTTTTGTATCCCACCATTGTGCCAATTCTGTTTTCATGGTGTAAGCGGTGCTCAGGTTCTCGCGCAGCGGCTGATTAACCGGACCGCGTTGCTTCATGATGGCATCGTATTGGGCCTGCAATTCGGCAGGCGGTTCAATACCATATTGGATATAATCACTTACATTTTCCAATACAATGAGCGATGTATTGCGGGTAATAATGCCGAACCGTTTACCGAGTGATTCAATTTCCTGCCTGTTGGCATCGTAGTTAATATCCAGTTCGCTGATCTTTTTCTGCGCCCATAGTTTGGCTACATCTACATCCTCAACAGCGTTACTGGCTAAATCAAGCGTAACTTTTTTCTCCAGGCTAACCTTATCGCCATAGCCATATTGCAGCGTAATAGTTTGGTTGGGATCGCGGGTGATCCCGGCTATTGAAAATGAACTGCCAACTGCAACTGGCAATGAGGGATAAGTTTCTTCTACCGTAGCACCGGCCTTGATCCCCAGGAAATGCACGGAACGGATGGTTAGTTTGTTCAGCGCTTTATCGGCTTCTCCGCCGGTAAGGTCAATCAACTCCCCGTGGGTTTTAAGGGCGATGAGTTTGAGATTACTGTAATCGGCCGTTGGCGATGAATTGATACAGTAAACCGGCTTACCAGTCAGTTTTAAAGTCTTTTCGCCAAAAGTTTGATGACCGTCGCTCATCAGCAGGAACTCATCTGCCGGGTATTGAGCAAGGTTGATATTGCCCAAATTGGTAGCGCCATCGTAGGTAACATGCTCAAGCGCATTTTTCAGTTCGGCCCAGTCGCCGTTGCTGACAGCGTAATTTTTAGTACTGATCACTTTATTGCTGAATGTAGTGAGACTGATCTCCGCATTATTTACCTTTTTGAAATAGGCATCCAGCAGTGCCAGTTCTTTTTTGCTATCGCGATTGGTGCCACTTAGGGAAGCGTCCCACAACAAACCGATCCGACGAGGAAGCGGTTTATTTACCGGCTGCGATTGTAACGCGGTATTAATAAAATAATAGTACTTATTGCCCTGGGCCTGCAGCATTACCTCATTGGCTTCGGCTGGTTTTGGTATTAAAAATGACAGGGAATGATCGGGAATATAATCGCTTTTTTCGACAGATGCCGAATAAGTATGGTGATGGTTATCAAAATGCAGTACATCACTCCCCCCTTCGGCAACCGGAGCTTCAGCGTTTTGGATGACCGAGGCATTAAGCGAAAACTTTTCGACAGTATCTTTAATGTTAAGCGGCAGCGTAAATTTCAGGTTGCCTTTATCAACCGCGGGGATCTCTTCCTCATAACCTATAATTACCGTTCGGGTACTATTAGGGTTAATAGGATAAATACGTGTGCGGAAAGCATTGCCCTCCACCTTTTCAAGCAAACCCGGATCAACCCGGCGGCGTTCGATAGCCTCGAAGGTTACAGTCCCCTTGCCCCTGTCGACAGGTACAGCTTCGCGCATTTTGCCATTAATGTCCAGCGCATAACGGCTAACGCTTACACCATCCTTTAACGGAAATATCAGTGTCCCTTCTAAAATGCGCGAAGTGGAGTTAAAGAAGGTCATTTGCCAGGTGGTACGGCTGATATTACCGTAAATAGCAACATCAACCTTTAACTGTTGCAGCTTAACACCGTTATTGCTTTTACCATCAACCGTAAGCTGCGGGCTTTGTGCGGAAGCTGTTGTTATCTGTAATACAAGCAGTATAATTACTAAAAGGGGAAAGGAAATTATCTTTTTCATGGATGCTTATTTCCTGTAGGATGCAGGGATTTAAGCGTTTCCATAAAATGAATTAAAAAAACAGTAGACATAAATAAGAAGATCGTCATTGCTTCGTCGTTCCTCCTTATGTCCCATCAGGGTCTCTCGCAGATTTAAGTTAACCCACAAAATTGCTTTCGTTTAATCAGCAAGGCGTTTTGTTTTGCCCCTCTGGGGCAAAGGGTATTTCTGTTTTTTTATGCTACAAACCTTTTGCACCTCTGGTGCACCTGTCCTTAAGCATCTCAATTAATACCTGTTTATTAAACTATAAAAATCCCCCAGAGGGGGAAAAGGTTTGTAGAAATAACGTTCCCCCCTTACCTGAGCCCCAGGGGGGCTCAACTTACTCAATTGGCTATAATCAATTTGACTATCAATTTTGTGGGTTAACTTAAATCTGCGAGAGACCCTGAGGGAACATGACTCAATAACATGCTTGATAAAGGTCAATTTGTTTCTTACCATATATCAATCAGTTTAATTTAAGGGCGCGGTACCTTTACACCTTCATCTATATAAACTATATAAAAGCCATGGAGCAACTTGTGCTATCAATTAAATTTACAGCTACAGATCAAAATAAAGATCAGTTTAAACAGATCCTTATTGACCTGTTCGACACGATAAGTAACGAAACTAATTTTGTTAATGCCACCCTGCATGAGGAAATAGGCAAACCCGAAGAGTTTTTGGTTTATGAAACCTGGAATGATACTGTCGAACATTTTATAACGGTGCAAATGAAGCAGCCATATGCAATCGCCTTTGAACAAAAACTGGTTGACATGGACATTAAACGTGAGCCTGCTGCATATACAGCGTTCGCAATTTACGGGCAGGTTTAAAAGCTTAGGCCAATTAAAATCACCACTCGCATAAACAAAAAAGGATCTAAAACATCTCAAAGAATAGATGCTTTAGATCCTTAAATTTAAGAAAGAATATTATTATCCCTTTTTACCCTTTGCCTTATCGCTGTATGTTAATTCCATAGCAGGGTTTTGGCTGTAAGCCTCCCAAAGGGCATCAAGGTTTTTACCTGTTAAGGCTACCCATGATTGATCGGTATACTGATGGGCGCGTAATTGCACATCCAGATCGGCAATTAAACCCGGTTTAACATTTTTCTCGAGCCATACAAAGAAGCGGGCGGTTACACGGTAGCTATTGGTATAATGCTGTTTGCTGTTAAAGGCGGGTAGGTACCATTTTGAACCAACATTGTCGACCCCGTATTTATACCTTACATAATCGGCAATGCCTTCTGTTAACCAAACAGGCCCGGCACTGTAGCCATAACCCTGCACAAGGTGCATAGTTTCGTGGGTTACCACGTCGATATCGGTTGGGTGTGCTTTAAAGTATTTGGTGCTGAACAGGATGCGGTTACCGCTCGCTTCTGCAACACCACCATAAGCGGTATCAGTTACAAACACCACACTTTTGGTTGTTTTTTTATTGAAAGTTTTGATCAATACCGGAAAAATTTCAAAGTAGGTATCGATCAGGCTTTGCTGTACAGCAGGATCGATATGTTGGTTTTTGTTGATAAAAACCAGCTGAAAACCTTTTTTCCTGATGGTATCAGCCGAAACCCAGTTTTTTGACAGGGCGGCTTCCATAGCTTTCTCCAGTTTCTTTTCAGACAGGTCTTTAACTACGGCAGCACTGATCTCTAATTTGCCATCTTCGGCAGTAATTGCCGGGCTATCAGAAAAAGCAACCGATAAATATTTTTTTGTGTGATAGCTGTTTGCCCGGGCAAAGTCGGGGTAAATATTGTAGAAAGCTTTGGTAAGCTTCTCCTTTGATTTTGTATCTAAAGCGCTGCTATCTGCCGGCAGGTTTAAATGGTATTCTTTTAAGTCATTTTCCTTTTCCTGTGCAAAGCAGGCACCCGTGCTGCATAAAAGGGCGAGGAGTAATAGTTTTTTCCTGATCATTTTTTAAAGTATTGTATTAATAAGTAACACCCGGAAAATCTGTACGGGCTTTTTCAAGCTGTGGGATCCAGCTGTTTCCATGTTCATCTTTATCGCCGAAAGCCGTCAATGCAAGTTGTTTCAGGTCGGCACCGGCGGCACCGCTCCAAAAATGGATAAACTCGCCCATATTCAGATCTCTTGAATATTCGGGGAAGTTTTGTTTGCCGTTATTGAAAGTTTGCTTAGGGAAATATTTCGCCAACAAGGTAAAGAAATTGTTTAACGCCTTTGTTTTTCCATGCTGGGTATAGATAGGATAAAACCAATCCCTGAACCAATGGGTACCTGCACGCGGAAAATCATCGGTAGTGCTCAATTTCATATTGCTCCAGCGTACGGCATCATCATCCCGGCCAAGGCCCAGGTAAACATCGTACTGGTAAATTTCCATCCACTTGCTATCATGCCAGATAGCAAAAGCAGGTGAACCATGTACTCCTTTGGATGCACCTTCAACAATGTGACCGATTTCGTGGGTTGAGAGGTCGATATCATTGCCCACACCCGATGTCCAGGCGTTAGGGTCAGATGAGCCGCAATCCGTCACGTTATGATAATCATGGCTGGCATCCATATATGTTGAGGGATGCCCTCCCGAATATTTAGCAGCATGGAACACGGCATACAAGCGAGAATCGCTGCCGAAGCTTCCGTAAGTTTTTTTGGTGTAGTTCCAGGCTTGGGCCATATAGGTTTTAGGCCAGGTTACTGATGCTTTTACGTCGGCATCATAATACACTACAACACTCGTGTCGTAATATATGCGGTTAAGGGTTTGGTTGTGTTCAAACCAATGTTCTTTCCATGTGGCGGCAGGGGCACCGGGATCGATATTAACAGCGGTTTGTTTAACAGGTGCACTTGCTTTTTTGCTGCAGGCCATAGCTATTATGCCTACTGCGCAAATAAAATAACATATTGTTTTCATAGAGATGACATTTGAAAAAGCCCCGCGATCTACGGGGCTTTTTTGTGAAAGATCAACAGATACCCGGCATTTGCTAACACCGGAATTTACTGTATTACCAGCCCGGGTTTTGAACCATGTTGTTGTTCTTCAACACCTCGTCGTTAGGGATCGGGAACAGGTAATCACGTTTCTTAAATACCCTTGTTTCCAATAGCGTTTTATTATAAAATGTATTGTCGCTTTTGGTCATGTCCATTCCGTAGAACGGGCCGGCATCAGTAGTTTCGGCTATTTTCCAACGGCGTGTATCAAAGTAGCGCGCGTTTTCAAAAGCAAGCTCAACACGGCGTTCGGCACGGATAGCCAGGCGCATTGCATCCTGGTTTGCCGGTGCCGGTAAACCTGTGCTGCCATATGCAGGCACGCCTGCACGCTGACGGATCAGGTTAAGATATTTCAAAATATCCGCATCGCCAGGGGTCGACTCGTTAAGCGCTTCGGCATAATCCAGATAGATATTGGCAAGCCTTAACATGATAGCTCCCCTGGCACCATCACTCTTAGTAACGTCTTTACGTATAACGTAACCGGTTGGAGTAACATCCGATGTACTTTGTACACGGCCAGAGTTACCGTTGAAAGTAAAATCGGTGATAAGCGTTGAACCTGATACCTGGTTTAACCAATAACTACCGGTGTAGGTTACGCCTACGTAAAAACGCGGTTCGCGACCAACCCATGGATTAAAGGTGCTCCTTGCAGCAACATCAAATGGTGCTTTAAAGCTTGAAAAGCCACTTGAAACATAACCTGATGCAGCATCAGTAATAGGCAGACCATTAGCCATAGCATAAGCATCAACCATAGTTTGCGTTACGCCCAATGCACCACCACCCTGATTGGCCGAGCTTGGAGTAGCCGCGCCAACATGCTTTGGCGTACGGTCATACTGGGTATAACTACCACTGTTTGATCTCGCAAAGATCCACTCACTATTCCAATCGGTAATTACCACATCACGGCACGATTTATAGGCAGCTATAAAAGGATCAGCATCAGTTTCCTGGTAAAGATCATAAACGGTTGGCACAAACGTGGTGATGAATGTTTTGGCAGCAGTGGCAGCGGCAGTCCATTTGGTTATGTCAACCGTTTGGCTTATCAATTGTTTACCATCATGGTTTTTTAACGATGCCATATCGGTATTGCCATTGTAAAGCGGACTGGCTTTCAACAATAAAGCTTCAACTTTGTAAGCTTTACAGATACCGCTTGTAA
>NZ_DASVOB010000413.1:0-10333 GCF_036383575.1 Mucilaginibacter sp. | reverse complement strand
TCCCGTAGCTATACAGGGCGGACATGCATTGGCTACGAGATTGCCGCGCTACGCTCCCAATGACATACTTTTTTAAAGAGATAATTTGATCTTCCGAACGCCTATGGTGACAACACCAACAACGGCATAGTTTAAAATCATGCGAATCCTTCAATCCTAAGAATCAAGGTTCAATGCGCCACAACAACATCCCCACTGGCTTCAACCTTGTGTTTTATAAACCGCTTGCCAATAAACACAATTAAGAGCGCCAAAATTGATGAGGCTACCATAACTGCTGCCATAGGCAGTGAACTATGTTGTTTTATTACCGAGATGCCTATAGATGACAAAGCGCCCACAGCCATCTGTGAAGCACCTAATATGGCAGAAGCCGAACCCGCATTTTTAGTGAACGGAGCAAGTGACAATGCAGATGTATTCGGTGCACATATCCCAATGCAGCATAATACCCCAAATATCATCGCTATGGTTCCGCCTATATCAAACCAATGATTTAATGAGCCTGCAAAAAACACTATCGAAATAATAACCATCAAAATCAATGATGCACCGATCATTTGTTCGCTTTTATATTTTTTGATCAGCACACTGTTTAACTGGCTTGAACCGATAAAACCAACCGACAGACCAGCAAAGATCCACCCGAATTGCGTTTCGCTTACTTTAAACCCTTCAATAAATACTATAGGTGATGCCGATACATACGCAAATAAACCTGCAAACGCGAATGCGCCGCCTATGGCATAGGTTACAAACTGCGCATCTTTTAAAACAGTTATAAAATGGCCTATAATTGGCCCTGGTTTTAAGGAGTATGTTGGATCAGAGTGGTAGCTTTCGGGGAGCCAGAATATTACGGCCAGCAATATCAGTACTGCTATAATGGTTAACACCAGGAAAATGATCTGCCATTCAAAAGTGGCTGTGATATAGCTCCCTATGGAGGGTGCCAGCATGGGCGATGCACCAAGCACCAATATCAGCAATGAAAATACTTTGGCATTATCTTCAACCGGGAACAGGTCGCGCACCATGGCCATGGCCGCCACACTGGCTGCACAGCTACCTACTGCTTGGAAAAAGCGGAGCACAATGAGCATTTCGAGCGATGAAGCAAAGAAACACCCCATTGATGATACAATATAAAGCCCGAGCCCCCAGTACAGCGGATTTTTACGGCCGAACCTGTCAAGCAAAGGACCATAAAGCAGCTGCCCGGCGGCAATACCGATAAAATAGCTTGATAACGACAATGCTACCTCATCCGTACTGGTATGCAGATATTTGGCTATAGCCTTAAAACCAGGCAGGTACATATCGATAGAAAAAGGCCCAAGTGCAGTAAGCGAACCCAATATGAGGATGAGTACAGTATATTTTTGTTTGGTCATATTTTTTGTTGATGGTTCATGGTTGATAGTTCATGGATAAGATCACAAGCAAATCAAATTAAATGTGACAAATACCCAAAAGGCTATGAACCATGATCTATAACCTATGAACCGAAGCATTAAAACGCCTCGCCTAAATTAAGACTTATTGACGAGAAGTTTTTGCTCACCCCATAATCAAGGCTGATATTGGTGCCGGCTTTTTTATTGAACTTGAACCGTAAGCCCGTGCCACCGGCCGGGTGCCAGTATACAAAGGCATGATTTCCGGGCTCGCTAACTGAGTTAACATTTGCGAATACCACAAAGCCAAATAAACCGTTACGAGTAATATCGCGGCGGTATTCTGTTTCAAAATACGCAAGCCTGTCGCCCCGGTAACGGCTTTGCGGAAATCCCCTGCCCGACCGCTGGTAAGGTTCCCAGCCAAGACTCGGCAGGTTTAGGTACGGTGTGCGCGGCGTAAGCGTTGTCCAGAAGAAAGACCAGAATGCCAGCACGTTTTTAGGTCCCGAATTGCTTAACTGTATATACTTCCGTACATCAATATATAATGATCGCCAGTCGGTATGGCTTCCAAATGCTTTGGCGTTAACCCGGTAAACCACATTGGCATAAGCTCCGGGCAGTGGATTGATCGAGTTTCTCCGCGAATCGTATAATAAATTGAGTGTTATTCCGGATGAGAAAGCATCCTGATCGGCCGCTGTACCATACTTATAACCGGTAAACTTCCGCAGGTTTTGATCGCCATTGCTCTCAATATCCATGTAGTAATCCAAATTATAACCCAAACCCGCGTAAAAGTAAGGTTTGATCTGTTTTAGCACACTCTGATAAAAGCGGAGGTAGTTATAATTCACCAAAAATCTATCATGCGGACCCTGATTGCCGCCCAGGCCCCAGGTATATTGCGGATAAACCATTAGTCGGGTATCACCCTGTATATTCCACTCGTTATTATTAAGCCAGATATTTGACCTGATGGGCAAACCATACCTCCCCCTTAAATTAAAATAAGGTGTAAAAGTAAAGCTTGATAAATTGGTGGTGGCCTCATCGCCGAGGTAAAACCCGGCTGTTGTTGAAGTAAACAGCGCCCTCCCCCCGCTTCGACCATCACTTGTTGATGTAGGAAAAACAGAAAAGTAGATTTTTTTTCTTACAGTCGCCTGCTGCCGGGGCTTTATTTTGAAAATTGAACGTACTATATCGATAACATCCCTTTGAGGTACTGTATCCCTTTTTATGCTTATGGTGTCAGTAACCGGCTCCTGTGCCAGCACCATTACCGGAATTAAACATAAAATTATTACAGATAACCCTTTCACCATCGCTTTTAAACAGAAAATATCACCATGAAGTTTGGCCGTTAATAATATTCATAACGAATAAAACAGGGCAATCGCTTCAATTTAGCTAAATTTTAATTTAAATAAAAAAAGGCCTGTAAAATCAATGATTACAGGCCTTAATCACAACCCTTTAAATTAATGGTAAGTTGTTGTTTTAGTTACCGTTGTTTTAGTTGTTGTATAATGATGATGAGGGTGTGCCCTGCGCCAGGCAATGCGCGCTGCACGTTTTCTTTTTTCTTCGCGTCTGCGGGCCTCATTACCGATAATATACCCACCACCCGCGCCAAGTGCGCCACCAACTAAAGCACCGCCTGCACTATGGGTAATAAGAGCGCCCGCAACCGCGCCGCCAGCGCCGCCTATAATGGCGCCTTTACCTTGTTTACTGATCCCTTTTTTCTTAGTGGTTTGTGCGCCGGCATTGATACTCATGGATAACATCAGGCCGATTAAAAAGCACATATATAGCATTAAATTTTTCATAGCAGTATGCATTTAATAAGTGTTAACACAAACACCTATACAAATAGCAGGCCGTTTTTGAAAATAGCTATTCAAAATTTCAAGAAAAAAGCATTAGTTGACAAGGTTATTTCAGGAAATCTACTACAGCCTTTGAAAATTCAGGCGTGTGGCTGGCAGCATTATGATCACCGGGAACATGGACAAGTTTTGAGCCCGGGATAGCATTATTAAGCGCGATCTCGTCGCCGCCATCGTGATCTTCAGTGCCGTTTATAAGCAATACCGGTATTTTTACTTTGGCCAGCTCCTGCTTATTGGTTGAAGGTTGCCATTTTTGCTGATAGGCCAAAGCAAGCTGATCAAAAGGGTTACTGCGGATGTATTTGATCATTCCGTCAACATCATGGAAGCTGGTATCGCCCATTAAAGCTTTATATGCATGGATCCTTCGCGGCCATTCGGGGTTGGTATAAGCATCGCCCATGCCACCCATCACAGCCTTTTTCACCCGTTTATCCAGCACAAACACACGCGAAGTGATGATCGATCCGCGCGAATACCCAACAATATCATATTGCTTAAGACCAAGGCTTGTAGCTAAACCCATAATGTCTTTAGCTTCGGCGTCGTTGGCGTAACCTGCGTCGGTATGCGGCTTATCCGACCGTCCGTTGCCCCGCTGATCCAATATGATCACTTTGTAGCCTGCTGTAAACAGATCGGCATAAAGTTGTCCTTTTTTCCAGCCTTCGCCCGTACCCGAAAAACCGTGTACCAGTATCACCGGAAAGCCGTCGCCTTTAACTTCGTAATAGATCTTAACGCCATCGAACGAACTATAGTAGCTGCCTGCAGGAGTAACCTGCTGCGCAAAAGCACAATTGCCGCTAATCAGCATAAAAATTAACAGGCACAAACTTATCGACAGCTTTTTCATAACAAGCGAAGTTTTATTTAACAAAAAGGTTAATAACGGTGACCCCCACAAGCCCGATAACAGAAACAAGTGTTTCCATTAACGACCATGACTTGATGGTATCCTTAATACTTAAATTGAAATACTCTTTATATAGCCAGAATCCTGAGTCATTTACGTGAGAAAATGCAAGGCTGCCAGCCCCAATGGATAGCACCATTAAATTAGGGTTAATATGATTTTGCAAAACCAATGGCGCAACAATACCCGCTGCTGTTAATCCGGCTACGGTTGCCGAGCCTAAACTAATACGGATAATTGCCGCAATTACCCAACCCAAAAGCAATGGAGGCAAATTAAAAGACTGTAGTTGTGAGGCTATCTGGCTGCTTACACCACTGGCAGTTAAAACTTCTTTAAAAGCACCCGATCCTGCTATGATCAATAATATCAATGCGACATCCTTCACAGCATCGGTAAAGCTTCCAGCCAGCATGCCCATGCTTTTACCTTGTTTTATACCTAAAGTATAAGTGGCAACAATAAGCGCAATCAGCATAACAATTGACGGATCGCCAAGAAATGTAATAACCTTAGCCACGCCCGGATCTTTTATATTAAGGTATGGAAAAAAAGCAGTTAGCATTAATAACAATACCGGCAATAAAGCAGTGAAAAAGCTATTGAACGCGCCGGGCAGTTTTTCTACAGGTAGTTCCTCGGCCCGGAAGGTAGCCAGCGGCTCTGATGGGATCTTTTTAAGAAACTGCGCAAACACAGGCCCTGCCAGTATAATAGCAGGAATAGCGATCATAAGCCCATAAATAAAGGTTGTGGCCATATTAGCATGAAATAAGGCCACTAATGCCGATGGCGATGGATGAGGAGGCAAAAAGCCATGTGTTACCGATAGTGAGGCCAGCATAGGTAAACCTATATATACTGCCGGCAGCTTATATTTATAAACTACCGAAAATATAAGCGGCACCATCAGCACGAAGCCAATACCGTAAAATAATGGAATACCTATAATAAACCCGGCGGCAACCAGTGCCCACTGAATGTATTTTTCGCCTACGGCGTCAACAAGCACACCAGCTATTTTTTGCGCGGCCCCGCTTACAGCAACAAGCTTGCCCAGCATAGCACCCAGGCAAATAATAATGAGCAGCTGGCCTAAAATATCGCCCATGCCTTTTTGTACTGAAGCCGTTACTTTATTAATCGGTATACCCAACAATAACCCGGCTACTATTGAAACGATCAGAAACGCAATGAAAGGATTTACTTTTACGAGGCTCACCAGCAAAACCAGTAGCACAATACAAAAAAAGATAGTTAACAGTACCATTAAATTATATGTTTATGTATGGCCAGAGGCATGTACCCTGAGGTATTGGACACCCGCTGCTGCCAACTAAAGTAATAACAAAATTTGAGTTTCGGATTTTTAATGGTAAAAGCATTTAATTAGCTTAGTTAATATCAAAACACTTTAAAGAGCTTTTTGTATATTACATGCTAATAAATAAAAAACCTGTGCAATTAACTCACAACGTTTTGCTATTTATAACACCGTTTCATTAATTTTATAAAAAATAGTTTTAATTTTGCGTTAAAGTTTTATCCGATTAAGATTAAGCCCAAACCAACTATTTACAGGACACTGTATTTTAACGAACATACTTTAATACCTTTTCGGCATTCATTTCTTTAATTTTTATTATGGTTAAGCGTATTTTAGTATTAGATGACAATCAGGACATCCTTGATATTGTTCATGAAACCCTTACTTATGAACAATTTGAAGTTAAAAGCACCTCAATAAGTACTGATGTACTTCCGCTGATCGAAGACTTTGAACCAGATCTTGTTATACTTGATTACCGGGTAGCAGGCACTAATGGCGGCGAAATTTGCCGGAATATAAAAGTACACCCTAAATTTGGCAACACACCTGTAATTATATTTTCGGCTTATGTGAGTAGTGAAAGCGAGCTCATTAGTTACGGTTGTGATGCAATAATCAGTAAACCTTTTGATTTGACCGAACTTGTTGAAAAGGTTAATAACCTGCTTTAAGAACAAGGACATTCTCCTTTCTCAATAGCTAAAAATCACTCACCTCTCCTTTACGTTAAAACTTTTAAACCTCAATTACAGGCTTTTTTCTCGCTTATCCCAAACAGGGATTATTAAAAAAGTAAAAAAAGTACTTAAAAGGACACGTATTTATAAATAAATTTCATTTTAATAGCTTTTTTTAAGCAATTAGCAATATTTTAATAACCTAATTGAAATATTACTAATTATATTAACTTTGTTTTATAAGTTAATATAAACAATTAATTAAATACAATAACCCCTGATTGTATTATGGTACTATCGATAAACGAACAAGAAAAAGCGGAAGTAAAAAAAGCGCCCGTATGTCCAAGGTGTAAATCCGAACTTGACAGCCGTGTGCCCCGTGGCTTTTTCGTAAAAAAATTCCTGTTTTTCCTTCCTCTAAAAAGATATATGTGCTACAGATGCCAACGCAAGCGGTACATACTACGATAGGTTAATTTATTTTTTTTCATAAAAAGAAATTAGCACCTACTTAAAAGTACTTTTCTTCTATTTCTTCTCCGCCGATAACATAGATATTGTATTTTGGCTTCCTGTTATTTAAAAATTTGTGGAAGAAAACGAAGCCAAGTCAAGAAAAAAGTACTATTGTTCAAAATGCGGTGCCCCTTATCATTTCCAGATGCGAAGGAGTTGGTTTTTAAAAAACATCCTGTTTTTTATACCCGTAAGGAAATACTTTTGTGCCAAGTGTAAAAAGTCGGCCCTTGTTATTATAAAATAACGCGCAATCCATCGTAACTTCTTTCAGAAGCTTAATATTCTGCCCCTTTCAGCGTATAGAACAACCTGTTTTTATACAGCATTATGCTGCTATTTTAGAACGCCGCCCTCATTTGTATACAATAACATATCCTTAATACCCACATAACAATAGCATCTCCTTAAGTAAAGCTGCATAAAATAGAGATTGAAGCCTAAAATAGGTCAGCATAATACTTGGTATAGTAATTGCTTGATGTTGCGAGATATTGGATAAGCAATATCGCAGTAGTTTTTTGCCGATACATTTTTAACACATTACCTATGCGACGGATATTAGCGGTGGACGATGACAAAGACATTTTAGAAATAATAAAATACATCCTGGAAGAATCAGGTTATGAGGTTGACACCTTAGCAGATGGTAAAAGCCTGTTCGACCGCGTGCAACAGCACGAACCCGATTTAATTTTGCTTGACATTATGCTTGGCAATTTAGATGGCCGTGAACTTTGCAAAGCCCTTAAAACCCAACAGGAGACTAAAAATATACCCGTTATATTAATTTCGGCCAGCCACGATCCGGGCCGGCTTAACCAGGATGGATCTCCCGATGATTTTATAGCCAAGCCCTTTGATATTGATGTTTTATTAAACAGGATAAACAACCAATTAAAACGGGCCGCTGCCTGATGTACAGTATCAACCATAAAAAACGGGGCAGACAAATACTCGCCTACCCCGCCAAATCAAAACAAAAACTAAAAATTAAGCACTTATATTAAATGCACTTTCCCGTTTAGCGCGGTTACGTAGCTTAAAGAAAATGACAAGGTTTAGGAAATGCATACCGCCCAATATTAAAATTATCCAGCCCACTTTATAGCTCAGTACTTCAACTACTACCTGCATATTGGCAATAGAGCCATACTCTTTAAGCGCCAGGCTCATATAGCCTATATTTACCAGGTAAAAGCCCACCACCAGCAGCTTGTTTACAGAATCGGCCAGTTCATTGTTGCCGTGAAAAATATCCACTAAAAAGATCCGCCCGTTTTTAAACAACACCTTGGCAACCCACACGGTTAATGCTATGCTTAGCAACAGGTAAATAACATAGGTTAAAATAAAGTAGTTCATGATATTAAAGATTTAATTATTATTGATTATTTAGAATTTTCAGTAAAAATTGAAATTTTATTTCAAAAAAATATTACTTGAACACTTTTAGTATCGAACCAAAAAACCAGTTCTCTTCGGCTTTAAGCATGGTGTCCAATGTTTTGTTTACGTTATTAGCCAGCTTGTTAATATCGGTAACCGTAGTTTTAAACGTTTTATAAGCCGGATCTTTTGCATCACCTCCAACTGCGCCCAACTGATCAAGTATTTTGATAATAGGTGTAAGCTCGCGTTTTTTACGTTCTTCGGCTACACGGCGGGCAATAGTCCACACATCTTTCTCGGCGTAAAAAAACTCTTTACGTTCGCCGGTTTTATGTTGTTTTTCAACCAGCCCCCAATCAATCAAATCGCGCAGGGTCATGTTGGCATTACCACGTGAGATGCTTAGCTCGGCCATTACTTCTTCGGTAGTCAAGGCTTCCGGCGAGATCATCAGCAAGGCATGTACCTGGGCCATGGTGCGGTTTATCCCCCACTCCGACCCCAGCTTCCCCCACGCCTCAATGAACTTTAACTTTGCCTCTGCCAATTCCATGCACAAATATAAACAAGTTTTTAAACTTTCAAAAAAAAATGAAAATTAATGTTAGATATTAGAGATTAGAGATTAGAGATTAGAGATTAGAGATTAGAGATTAGAGATTAGAGATTAGAGATTGAACGGGCTTGCGGATGCAGGGTTTCAAAATATTATCAACAAAAAGATCAATTCTTTGCCCATGGCCTTACCTAATCTCTAACCTCCAACCTCTAATCTCTAAAAATTAATCACCTCTTAACAACCCATCTATCTTCATATTCCATTCCTGCTGATAGTATTGGTTCGTGCCATGACTGGTTTCATTATCATATTGCTCCTGCAGTTGGTTCATTTCGCGGTACGAGTCGAGGTATTGTACATTAATATAGCCATCATAATTATCAACCGGAAGTTTCATGGCCATAAGGGCCTGCTTAAAGTGCTGAGCCACTACCTTTACAATATCAAAATGCCTTTGTTCATGGTTTAGCGCAAACTCGGTTCGCCCCTCCGGCTTTACCCAGGCTGCACTTTTAGGCAAAAACACCCGCATACTTATTCTTACAACAACTACCGATCTTACAACATCTACCTTTTCGGTATAGCCAAAACCAGGCAACACTTCGGCAATATATTTCCCGCCTCGGGCTTTCTCCTGAAAATCATTCCAGGTTAAGGGCCGCTTTGCCGAGTAATAAATGGTGTCGCCTTCGGGTTGTTCTGAATAATCCGTAAAAATTAGTTTTACTCCTTTGGCAAGTTTAATATTGGAATCCGCTTCACGGTTTATCCATTTATTAAAGAAATCGAGACCAGCCGTAAGTGCACGGCTTATCAGCACCCCGGTATCATATTGCTGCGTCGCGCTGCGGTAGTATGTTGTGGCAGCCGGGTAGTCAATCAAATGAACGTTACCGTCATCCTTTTTCAATTCAAACCATAACTGTACTTCAAGCCGGCCTTCTACCCTGCCGTCAGCCATAGCAGTTTCGTTAAGTTTTAGTTTTTTTATGCGGATGCCTACCGGGCGCAAAGCTTTATTAACAGGGATCGCATAATCGGCAAATTGCTTTACCGCAACGGCTACTCCCCCTTGTAGATCAGCTTTATATTTTACCGCGGGTAAATTACCAGGGGCGGGCAATAACCAGGCTACGGCACTTCGGTCGGCCCGCTCATCAACAACATTGGCTATATAAAACTCGCTTGCTTTTTCAGTTAACTGTTTGTTTGTTAAAACAATTTCGGCATTTATTTTTTGTGCATTAGAATTTAACGGACAAAACACAAGCATGTACAAAATCACCGGCAACCACAGTTCCGCCCTGTTAAAAACAACACTCATAACTGATAAAAATAAAAAACGGGAAACTTTGCCCCCAGGTTATAATATCGCTCAAAATACAAATAAATTGTACCGTTGTACGCTTAATCATTACCTTTGAGCGCCCGCCACCGAAGCCCCGGTAATACTCAACAATTTTAAAGTTTTCCACACGGATATTATCTTAAGTATTACCTTCGTTAAAAGAAGTGTTATCCACAATTGTTAATTTCTAATGTGAAAAGCCTCTTTTTGGTTTAGCTATTTTCGCACTATCGTTAGTATGCGCTTTATGATCAAAACAAGATACATCACCCTGCTCATTCCCGTATTTTTATT
>NZ_DASVOB010000412.1:0-4457 GCF_036383575.1 Mucilaginibacter sp. | reverse complement strand
TATAACTGTCGAAGACCTCATTTGGCTTTA
Source organism: Mucilaginibacter sp. (assembly GCF_036383575.1). Taxonomy (GTDB): domain Bacteria; phylum Bacteroidota; class Bacteroidia; order Sphingobacteriales; family Sphingobacteriaceae; genus Mucilaginibacter. The sequence goes on along the minus strand of NZ_DASVOB010000412.1, from coordinate 4,427 downwards.
AATTATCAAACACCTCAATTTGTACATCAACAAAAAATCCTTGCTGGTATCGACCAACAAGGACTATCTTTAAAGCATTAATTTCTGTCAACCTATTTTAGGACGACTCATTTAAAACTCTCCGCCAGCTGGCGGACCGACCGGAGGGTTAAGCTTCAAACTTATAACCTACTCCTTTTACAGTAGCAACGCAATCGTCGCCCAATTTTTCGCGTAGTTTACGGATGTGTACATCAATGGTACGGTTGGTAACTACTACCGAATCTTCCCAGATGTTTTTAAGGATCACCTCGCGGGTGTAAACCTTGCCTGGTTTTGAAGCCAGCAGGTACAGCAGTTCAAATTCCTTTTTGGCTAAAACTACTTTAACACCTTTTTGGTAAACCAGGTAAGCTTCGCGGTCAATAACCAGGTCGCCTATTTCCAGTTTATTATCAACTACATCTTCTGATGGGGCGTTACGGCGTAGGATAGCGTTTATGCGGCTAACCAGTGCGCGGGGCTTTATAGGTTTTGCAATGTAATCATCGGCACCTACGTTAAAACCGGCAATTTCTGAATACTCTTCGCTGCGGGCTGTCAAAAATACCATAAAAGTGTTCTTAAACTCGGGCATGGTACGCATAATGCGACATGCTTCTATCCCATCCATCTTAGGCATCATGATATCCAGTACAATCAGATCGGGCAGGGCTTTCTTTGCTTCGGCAACAGCTTCCTGGCCATTACGCGCTAAAAACACCTGGTAACCCTCCTTTTTGAGGTTATACTCAATCAGTTCTAAAATATCCGGTTCATCATCAACAATAAGTATTTTCTGTTTTGCGGTGCTGCTCATGTTGCGTTAATTTTTTTGTATAAAAGTATACGCTTTACAACAGCTAATGGTTAAGCCAATATTAACAAATTGTTAAACGTTACCTAATATTAACCGTAAGTTGAGGCTATTTAAATGTTTTATTTAAAAAAGCTTCAAGATCGGCGCCCGTAATATTCTTGGCAACTATATTTCCCTGAGGATCAATGATAAAATTTGACGGAATAGCCTCAATATGATAAAGAGCCTCTGTAGGGCCTTCAAAGCCATTTAAATCAGAACCATGCGCCCAGGTAAGTTTATCGTCGTTAACAGCTTTTTGCCACTCCCCTTGCCCCTTATCTAACGATACACCTAAAATATTAAAGCCTTTGCCTTTAAAAGTATTGTATTGTTTCACCACGTTAGGGTTTTCCTGGCGACAAGGCTGGCACCATGAAGCCCAGAAATCGATCATCACATATTTGCCTTTGTAATCAGATAGTTTAATCGGCTTCCCGTCAATACCCTTAACAGTAAACTCAGGGGCTTTATGACCAATTGATATCGGCTTAACCTTGTCCATTTGTTTAATGAACTTTTGTACAGTAGGGTTATCTTTAAAATCACCCCGGATGTCATCGGCAAATTTGATCAGCTGCCCTTCGTATTTGGTAGGATCAAGTGTGGTAGCTGCATAAAAACCTGCAAGTGATTTTTTGTTATCATTCACAAATTTCAAAACGGCCTCTCCGCTTTCGCTCACGTTTTTCAAAAATATAGGCATGTATATTTTTAGCAACGAATCATTACGTTCGCCATGCGATTTTTCCTGGTACTCTGCAAAAAGCTTGGCGTTTTTATCACCATAAATATTGCTGATACGGTTAAACTCTTTTATTTTATCCGAATCATCTGAGCCCTTAATGGTGTACTCGTGGTTTTTATTGTTATTGTCTGTTTCAAACTCGATATCGTCGCCATTTTTAGCAATGAAATCAAAAAGGTTCTCGCCCTGCATTTCGCTTCCCTGCGGACCGGTATTGCCTACACGAAGTTTAAACAGGTTTGGATAAAGCGCCACATGCTTGAACTCAAACTTGCCGCCCTCGCCCAATGAAGTAGAGTCGACAACTTTTAAGCCCGAGCTGTCAGCCTCGATCAAATAAACAGCCTTAAGATTACCCGGATTTTTAATAGTTCCTGAAACGCTGAACTGCGATTTATTTTTACAAGAGTACATGCCTGCGCTAAGCAATAACAGCGCGCCGACAGCCATATTTTTAACTTTCATTTATTTAGCTTCTAATTCCTTTATCAATAGCTGGTTAGTTTTCTGTGGGTCGATCTTGCCTTTGGAGCTTTTCATGATCTCGCCCATAAACAGGCCTAAAACGCCCTTTTTCCCCTTTTGGTATTCCTTAACCTTATCAGGGAATTTGGCAATGGCATCCTTTATAAAACGGGTTACATCATCACCATCAGCACTGATCAGCAGGTTAAGTTCTTTGGCCAGATCCTCCGGTTTTTTACCCGGCTCCCTGACCATAGCAGGGAATAACTTGTGCGAAGCTACAGAATTATTTATCACCCCGGTGTCAATTAGTTTGATGAGGGCGGCAAGGTTTTGCGGCGTAACAGCAAAGTTACCAATGGTTTGGTTATGATCATTCAGGTACGAACGTACCGCGCCCATCAGCCAGTTGGCAGCAGCTTTATAATGATCCGTATGTTTTATCAGCGACTCAAAATAGACAGCGGTATCCCTATCGGCAGTAATTACCGAAGCATCATAGGCCGTTAAACCTAATTGCTCTATATATTTATGATATAACTGTGCAGGTAAAGCAGGCAGGCTTTTGCGGATGTTCTCTACATACTCGTTACTAAGCTTCAACGGCGGCAGATCCGGCTCCGGGAAATAGCGGTAATCATTGGCCATTTCTTTCGAGCGGAGAACCGATGTTTCGCCTGTATCGGCATTAAAGTTTAGTGTATTTTGGTCGATATGGCCTCCGGCCTCAATAATATTTACCTGGCGAACAAACTCATGCTCAATAGCACGCTGCACGTTACGGATGGAGTTAAGGTTTTTCACCTCACAGCGGTTTCCATAGGCGGTTGCGCCTTTAAGCCTTACCGAGATATTGGCGTCGCAACGCATACTGCCTTCTTCCATATTGCCATCGCAAATATCAAGGTAGCGAAGCAGCTTACGCGTTTCTGTCAGGAACTGACCAGCCTCTTCTGCACTGCGCATATCCGGTTCAGATACGATCTCAACCAGTGGCACACCGGCACGGTTCAAGTCGATCAGTGAATCGGCATGGTGCTGGTCGTGCATGCTTTTTCCGGCATCCTCTTCCATGTGGATATGGTGCAGGGCGATATTCTTTTCAGTGCCATCGGCAAGCTTTACAGGTACGTGACCTTTAAGACAGATAGGCGCGTGATCCTGGCTGATCTGGTAACCTTTAGGCAAATCGGCATAAAAATAATTTTTACGGGCGAAGCTATTATTAAGGTTGATAGTGCAATTACAGGCCAAGCCCATTTTAACGGCATATTCAACCGCCTTTTTATTAATAAAGGGCAAGGTGCCGGGATGCCCCAGCGATACCGCACTAACATGGCGGTTAGGTTCGGCACCAAAGGCAGCCGAATCTGCCGAGAATACCTTACTTGATGTAGATAGCTGTGCGTGTACTTCGAGGCCTATTACCAACTCATACTTTTCGGCTACCCCGTCTGCGAGAACTGTCATAAAAATAAAAATTCAGCTATGATTTTACTGATGTATAAAAGTCAAATATATAAAGATTAATACAGTAAAAGCACCATTTTGCTTTTAAAACAACGCTAAAAGTGCAATTATATAGTAGCAAGGTAGGGGTTATAGAGATTGACGGCTGTTGATTGCCGATCAGGCCCTGAAAATATCCAATTCAAATATGCCCGCCATCATCCCATTAAACTTTCGGTAATTAATGCCGTCTATTTATAAAAGGCACAGTAATTGAATATTGCCGGATACTTAGACAGACACCATGAAAAAATTAATTTTAGGAATGCTTGCGGGATGTTTTGTGCTTGCAGCTTCGGTTACAAAAGCAAATGCACAGGTAAGCGTAAATGTAAACGTTGGTTTATGGAACCCGCCCGCCGAATATGCAGGTGTTAACTATTATTACCTGCCCGATGTAGAGAGTTACTACTATGTGCCAACCCATCAATATGTTTATTTAGATGGCGGCACATGGGTTAGAAGGGCTGCTTTACCCCCTCGTTATAGAAGTTACAACATTGCCACCGGTTACAAGGTAGCTGTAAACCGCCCAAGGCCATACACTTATTTTGCGCATGACCGTGATACTTATTCACGCTACCGCGGCACCCGGAACGTTATCGTTCGTGATCATTATCATACCCGGGTAGTGAACCGTACACACGTAGTTAACCGCACCAGGGTGGTAAACCATAACTCAAGGCCGCATACAAGAGTGGTTAAACGTACCCGTGTGGTTGAACACCGTGTACACAATAATGGTCATCACCATTAATATTTATTGAGATTTATACATAACAAAAACGACCGCTTCTGTTGAGGCGGTCGTTTTTTATAACCCGATAT
>NZ_DASVOB010000411.1:0-14509 GCF_036383575.1 Mucilaginibacter sp. | reverse complement strand
CCTCACAATCATTTAGGACAAATAATTTGTGATGCCGATTTGGATTATTTGGGCCGAAATGATTTTTTTATCCTCAGTAAAAGGTTATTTTCGGAACTTGTAATTACAGATCACCTTGAATCGGAATTGGAGTGGGACAGGCAGCAGGTGAAGTTCCTGCAGAGTCATCATTATTTTACCCAAACCGCACTCAGGCTCAGGGCTGAAGGTAAAAACGAGCATTTGAAAATTATCACAACAAAAATTTAAATACTGCTATTAATGACACAACCGGGTTTGAAAATTGAAGAAATTTTAAAAGACGTAGTAACAGTAATTATCGGCATTTTATTCTGCGGGTTCGCGCTTAAAGGTTTTTTGGTGCCCAATAGCTTCTTTGACGGCGGTGTAACCGGTATTTCGTTGCTTATTCATGAGCTGTATCATATCAACATTGCCTTTGTGATCATAGCGGCCAACATACCCTTCATTATCATGGGTATGTTCCAGGTTAATAAAACCTTCGCACTAAAAACATTTGCTTGTGTTATTGCCCTTGGTATCTGTTTATTGTATGTGCCTTACCCGGTAATTACTTCGGATAAGTTGCTTGTATCGATATTTGGTGGTGTGTTTATGGGCTTGGGGGTTGGGCTTTCGATCCGTGGCGGTTGCGCGCTGGATGGTATTGAGATCCTTGCACTATATACCCTTAAGCGCAGTAGCTTTACCATCAGTGAGATCATTTTAGGTATCAATATCATTATCTTCCTGATAGCTGCGGTTGAGCTTGGTTTACCAACAGCATTATATTCTATCTTAACTTATTATACAGCATCCCGCACCATCAGTTTTGTTATTGATGGTTTGGAGGAGTACACTGCCGTAAATATCATTTCGGGTCAGAGCGAGATCATTAAAGAAAAATTAGTGATGGAGCTTGGGCGTGGTATTACCATTTACAAAGGCGAGCGTGGTTTCCTGAAAGAAAGCTTTGATGTTCATCAGCCGGTAGATATCATCTTCACCGTAATAACCCGCCTTGAAGTACGCAGGCTAAAAAACCTCGTACACAGCATTGATCCCAAAGCTTTTATTTTTACAAATAGTATTAAAGAAGCGGCTGGTGGGGTGTTGAAGAAGAGAGTAAGAGAGCATTGATATCTTCACCACGTCATTGTGAGTCACGAAGCAATCGCGAACTATACAGAGTGACTCTGCAGATCTGGGAGTGCTTCGTGCCTCGCAATGACGGGTTTAAATAAAATACTATTTTTCTTGCGCTAATCTGTGATGAGTACTTACGTGGGTTTGCGTTTATACATACAGGCGATGCAATCGCCAAACCATTTTAAGCACTTGTTGAAAACGAGCGCAAATGATAATACTCGTGTTTTGACTCTGACTTAATACTCCTGACTTTCGACTTAAAAACTAATCAACCACCTCGTAAATCTCCACTGGTTTTAGTTTGTTCTTTAAACTCACCTCTCCAATTTTATTGAGGGCGAAGGAGCCTTTGGCCTGTTCATAAACGTCGGCGCTTACAATGATCTGGTTGGCCTGTGCCACGGTTTGCAGGCGCTGGGCCAGGTTCACGGCATCGCCTATTACGGTATAATCCAGTCGCTTTAATGTAGCCGAACCGATATTGCCTGAGATCATTTCGCCCGAATTGATGCCGATTGAAACAGAGGGTTTAAATGTTTTATCGCCCGCCTGGATCTCATCTGCATCATGCATCTTATCCCGAACGGCAAGGGCGGCGTCAATAGCGCGGTCAAGATGGTACTCGCCGCGGAAAACGGCCATAACGGCATCGCCCATAAACTTATCAATGTGGCCATTTTGGGCGATGATCTCCTGTACCATTATATCAAAGTATTTATTGATCATGCCTACAACAGTATTGGCCGCAACGTGCTCGGTAATGGCGGTAAAGCCACAAATATCAATAAACAGCACTGTTGCCTCAATGGTTTCATTACTCAGCAAGCTGTTCTCAAACTCCTTATGGGTCATGAAATTGAGCACGTTCTCATCCACATACATGCGCAGGATATTGTTTTCCTTGATGGCCTGCATGGTTTTTTTAAGTTCGATAACGTGCTGTAACGTTTTTTCGATAGTGATATCCAGATCTTCGAAGTTTACAGGCTTAACCACAAAATCAAAGGCACCGCGGTTCATAGCCGTGCGGATATTATCCATATCACTATACGCTGATACCATTATCGCTTTTAAAATAGGGTTGGCATCGGGGAGCTTGGTAAGCAGGGTGAGCCCATCCATCTCGGGCATATTGATATCGCTTAAAACCACATCAATATCGGGGTGGGTGGATAGTTGAGTTAACGCTCCAAAACCATTTTGGGCAAATACAAATTCATATACCCCTTCCCGTATCTTTTTCCTGAATTTTTGCCTGATCAGTAATTCCAGGTCCTGTTCGTCATCTACTACCAGTATCTTGGCCATTATTGTTCTAAGTGTTTAAGTTTGTCTTTTAAATTATTAAAATCAAGTGGCTTGGTCAGGAAATCGTTGGCGCCAAGCTCCATTGATTGTTTGTAGTTTTCATCATCGCCGTAAGCAGTGATCATCATGACCACTGGTGGTGGTTTTTCATAGCTGTGCCTGATGTTGCGCAGAAGCTCCAAACCGCTCATGCCCGGCATGTTGATATCAGATAAGATCAGGATCACCTGCGAATGATGTTCTTCCAAAAAATGAAGCGCTTCCTCGCCTGATAATGCGAAGTTAAACTCCACTTCACCGTTTTTTATTTCTTTTCTGAAACGTTGTAAAAACAAGGGCTGAACATCAGCCTCGTCATCAACAACAAGTATTTTCATAGTACTTCAAAGTTAAATTTTTGTATGGTTTTATTAGTGGTTAAGCGCAAAAATTACCGGCGTTTAACTTTAGACAACATTGCCAACGGGTATACAGATCACAAAGCGGGCAAACTCACCTTCGGCAGTTTCAACCTTAAGCTCGCCGCCGTGCCCCTTGGTGATAATATCATAACTCATGGAAAGCCCAAGACCGGTTCCCTGCCCGGTAGGTTTGGTAGTAAAAAAAGGCTGGTAAATTTTATCCAGCACCTTTTGCGGGATGCCTGTACCATTATCTTCCACCGTAATTTGCACCATATTGATACCTGATGGCGACAGTACTTTTTTGGTGTTAACCGTTACCGTTGGATCATATCCCTCGCCTAAAACCCGTTTTTTTTCGGTAACCGAGTAAAAGGAATTGTTGAACAGGTTAAGCAATACGCGGCCCAAATCCTGCGGAATAGCTTCTATTTTACCCAGATCAGGATCAAAGCTGGTTTTCATGCCGGCATTAAATGATTTATCCTTGGCACGTAAACCATGGTAGCTTAGGCGAAGATATTCATCGGCCAGGGCGTTGATATCAGTTGGTTCTTTTTTACCTGTTGTTGCGCGCGAATGCTGCAGCATACCTTTAACAATGGCGTCGGCGCGTTTGCCGTGCTGGTTTATTTTGCTCAGGTTTTGAGTGATGTCGTTAATGATGTCGCCGGCATCTTCCTTCACATCGTCGGGCAGTTTATCAAGCACTTCATCCTTTAATTCTTCCAATAATTCGATACTTACCTCGCTGAAGTTGTTCACAAAGTTAAGCGGGTTTTGGATCTCATGGGCAATACCCGCGGTAAGCTCACCTAATGAGGCCATTTTTTCCGATTGGATCAACTGTGCCTGGGTGCTTTTAAGCTCGGACAACGCCAGTTGAAGCTCCTCCGTTTGTTTAGTCAGCTCGGCTGTGCGTTCCCGTACCTCGCTTTCAAGGTTTACTTTCATGGCAGCCATCATGCGGTTTTGTGCTTGCTCTGCAAAGCGTTGTTTACGCTCATTTTCGAGTGCTTTGGTTTGTTTCCGGCTGATAAGCCAAAGTGAAAATGCCCAAATGAGGGAGAACACCACTAAGCTTTGTATCATATTGTCGTGGTTATCATAAAATGTAGGGAACCATTTTTCCAGTACATCCTGTATTAACCCCGCGATTGCGTAAGGGATCAGGGCAAAAGCCAGTTGTTTGCCCGATTTCAGATCATCAATATAATATGGCGCAATTACAACACCCAAAAAATACAGGTGGGCAAATACTATTGCCACTTTGTGCCCATGATCAAAGCTTACATCAAATATGAAAATAGCAATGGCTATATAGTAACCAATGTTAAGGTATTTGTTCCACTTGGTTAGCAGATCATCATTTTTCAGGTGTCTCCTGTATTGGGTGATCACAAATACGGCAAGGAAAGGTTCTAAACTCATGAAGGCTGTTTTACTTCTTTTATAAATGCGAAGCCGAAATTTAACAATTTTATAGAGATTATTAAACTATGCTTATGATTTATCAGAGCAACGGATTAGAAATGATCTCTTTTGATTTTTGAAGGAGCGAATATCAACTTGCAGAAGGAAACTTTGGAGGCTAATATTAAATAAAGAGTTTCCCCACGAATTTTTACGTATTAATCGAATTACACCAATTTTGAATTAGTAGTGATTTAAGATTCGTGTAATTCAATTAATTGTGAACGATTTGAAAAGCATTAGTGTGGAACTTTTTCAATACAAGATTTAATAAACAAAATACAGGCTATATCGACAGGCTCTTATGCGAAGCAACCATTGCTCCGTACAAACCGTAATCAACAATAAAGGCAGTAATGAACCTGGCTTTGTTGTTGATATCCCCTTGAAGCAAATTTTAAAAAACATCCTGCTCATACTTACCCGGCCTGAAAAAATGAGGCTTATCAGGCTGATCATTGCTGATATTGTTATCGCCCTGCTGGATGTTACATTTTTAGCGCTGCTGCTGTTGTTGGTTAATTTTTACACGCAGCAGGGGGCAACGAATAATTATCATTTTTTACCAGCCGGCCTTGCCAATAACAAATCATTGTGGCTGATCGGGATTTTCCTGGTGCTTTTTGCTATGAAAAACTGTATCGGTTTCTTTGCGCAAAATGCGCAGCATCATTTTTTTTATCAGGTAGCGTCGAGGCTATCCGAACGTAATATCCGGAATTATCTTGATGCTGGTTTTGATGAGTTTACACATGTCGATTCATCCATCCACACCCGGCGGATCAGTCAGCAGCCTATTGAGTTCAGCCATTATATTCTCACTAATTTCCAGCAGATCATATCACAGGCAGTATTGATCCTGTTTACCATTGGGGCGATCATGCTGTACCATCCAACTTTGTTTGTTTTGCTGTTTGTGTTATTACTGCCGCCTGTAGCGGTTTTGGGTTGGTTCATTAAAAGCAAATTAAAGTCCATTCGCGGGCAGATCAAAACCGTAAGCGAAAAAACGCTTCAGCATTTAAACGAATCATTATCAGGCTATGTGGAGAGTAATATCTATCAGAAAAATGATTTCTTCAGTCGCCGGTTTTTTAGCTATCAGCAGCAGCTGAATCAAAATATAGCCTCACAGCAAACCTGGCAAAACCTGCCTTCGCGTTTGATGGAAGTATTTGCGGTTCTGGGTTTTTTTATTCTCATTGCTATAAACAAGCTAACGGGAGATGCTCCTGTAGTTAGTATCCTCACCATCGGTATTTTTGTAGCGGCTGCGTATAAGATCATCCCTGGCATCGTAAAGATACTGAATGGCAGCGGGCAAATGAAAACCTACGAGTTTATCCTGGTCGATTTGGTTGTTGAACAAACAGATAAGCCGCAGGTTGATGAGGTGGTCGATGAACAGGTCCAATCCTTGAAATTTGAAAAAGTAAGTTTCAGTTACCCGGATAGACCCGTTTTGCACGGGCTCTGTTTTGAGATAGTTCCCGGCGATATTATGGGCATTTCGGGTAATTCGGGCCGGGGGAAAACAACTATTGTTAATCTGTTAACCGGCTTTTTAGAGCCTGATGAAGGAACAATTTATATCAATAATAAAAACGCCGCTGCGGCGATGCGCCGGCTCTACCGTAAAAATATCTCGCTGGTAAAGCAGCAACCGTTTTTTATATACGATACCATTCTTAAAAATATAATACTTGATGATGTGGCGCCCGATGAGCAGAAGCTGGCAGAAGTACTGGATTTCTGCGGATTAAATAAACTGATTGCCGGCTACCCGGAAGGCACGGGCAAGATCATTACCGAAAATGGTAAAAACATCAGCGGTGGCCAGCGCCAAAGGATCATGCTGGCACGGGCATTATATCATGAACATGATCTGTTGATATTGGATGAACCTTTCAGTGAGATGGATGCCGATGCTGAAAATGAGTCGTTAATTAAATTGCAGCAACTGGCCCGCCGGGGAAAAATGATCATCATGATAACCCATAATAAAGCCAGTTTGGCTATTTGTAATAAAGTAATATCCCCCAATGTATAACCGCAAAAAAACATTAGTCATTCTAAGTCCCGGTTTCCCCGAAAATGAAGCCGATACTACTTGCCTGCCCCCTCAACAGGTTTTTGTGCGGGCATTAAAGGCCGAAAATCCGGAGCTCAATATCATTGTATTAAGTTTTCAATATCCATTTTTTGCCGCCAAATATAACTGGCATGGCGTAAAAGTTATGAGTTTTGGGGGGATGGGACGCGGTAAATTATTCAGGCTGAACACATGGATGAAGGTATGGAGGACTTTATCGACTTTGAATAAAAAGTATGAAATAGTGGGTTTGTTAAGCTTTTGGCTTGATGAATGTGTTTTTGTTGGTCATTATTTTGCCCGGACAAACAATATTAAACACCGCTGTTGGATGCTGGGGCAGGATGCGAAAGCTGGAAATAGATATGCCAGGCGGATAAAACCGAGAGGAGAGGAATTGATAGCGCTATCTGATTTTATTGTTCGGGAGTTTAATTCAAATTACGGTGTAAAGCCGCAAAATGTTATTCCGGTGGGGATTGATACCTCATTGTTTGACTCATTATTTATCGAAAAAGACATTGATATTTTAGGCGCTGGTTCGTTGATCCCCTTGAAACGGTTTCACCTGTTTGTTGAAGCTGTTGCTATCCTGAAGCAACGCTACCCAAATATCAAAACTGTAATTTGTGGTGACGGCCCGGAAAAGGATAAATTATTGGCCCTGATAAAATCCAAACATCTTGAAAATAACATTACCCTGGCAGGGGAACTACAGCATGATGACGTACTTAAAATGATGCAGCGCTCAAGGGTACTGTTTCATCCTTCAGAATATGAAGGCTTTGGTTCTGTTTGTCTTGAAGCCCTTTATGCCGGAGCGAAAGTGGTAAGTTTTGTTAAGCCCATGGACGCCGATATAACCAATTGGCATATTGTGAATGATATGGCCGGGGTTGAACAGACTATTCACAGCGTGCTTGATGGTACAGATCTGGAAAATGATCCGGTATTGGTTTATGATATCAGGGATAATGTGAGGAAGATGAAAGAAGTGTTTAATATCTAAAGCATTGCTTTTATCTCGTTACTTGCGCACGTTTGCAACGTGCGCTTAATATGGTTTAGCGATGCATTTGTTAAAAACGACAAGTGCTGAGACGATGAAAGTTTCCTGGAAAAACAAACAAAAAAATGTCATTGCGAGCGCAGCGCGGCAATCTCGTAGCTATTCTATCGGATATGCAAAGCGACCATGCATTGGCTACGAGATTGCCACGTCGCCCCTTACTTTACCCCATGCTGCTCCTCGCAATGACATGGCTTTTTACACCAACGATCTCTTATCTTTCCAGTAGCTATCGTTAAAAACGAGCGCAAGACTAAGTGCAAGGGTAACAGAGCCTGTTTAAAGGCTCATGGCTATCTCCTCAATCCTCTCTGCAATAACCTCAAATGATAAATTTTGCTTATAATATTCAATGGATAAGCGGCGTTTTTCCACTACGTTCATTTGTCTGGTTTGCTTTAGTACTTCAAGTAATGCAGCCTCGTTTCCTGGTTCGTACAATACACCACATTCCCCGTTATTGGTGATCATCCTGAACGATAGAATATCGGTAACCAATGGCACACATCCGCATGACATGGCTTCGCAAATAGCAGTGCCGCTACCTTCATAGTGCGAACCGGAAAGGATAAAATCGGCGCTGTTATACCAGTATAATAAATCGGCATGAGGCACTTTGCCTATCAGCTCTATAGCTTCTTTATTGGAGGATGAGTTTAGCAATTCTTTGATCTCGGACAGTAGCTCTTCGGTATGAAAGATCATATAAAGCTTTGCCCCGGGTGAGCTTTGGGCGAATTTTAAAAAGGCCTTAATCACATTAAGCGGGTCTTTATTGTCATTCAGCCGGCCTACCCATAAAAATACCGGTTTGCCTTTTGCCTTTGTTTTAGCTGTAGCCTCTGAACGGTTAACTGGAAAAAATACAGAGGATACTTCCATCACCTCGTGTATTTTACCGGGTGACTTCAGGTTGCCGGCGGTTACCCACTCTATCCCCATATCATGCGAGGCAAACAGGTAGGCATCCGCATATCTGTCAGCCATTTTTTGCAGGTTCTTTTTTATACCAGCAGGGAACGGTTTCTCTGCATGGTTTTGAACAACAATGCGGGTATGCTTGCCAAGCATCAACCCCAGCTGAATTAATTGAACCGGCTGATGAAGTCCGTGAAATATTACTACATCTGGGTTCAGGCTTTTAACATAGCGGTTAAGCTGGAAATTAAAATGAAGCTTTTTTTTGCTGAAGTTTACAAAATGATAGGCGATGTTATTATGATTAACAATGCCTTCATAGTTGATCTGCTTCACGTTGATCACCTCATGTCTTTTACTTAGCTGGTCCATAAGTCCGGTATAACCCAGGGTGCGGATAAACCATGCCTGCGGATCATCAAACTCAGGTGTATAGTTATAGCTTACAAAAACGTATCTCATTAAAATAAACCCTCAATACTTTTATAATTGCTGTTTTGAAATTGCAGAAAACCAACGTGGTATAGTGATTCCGGGTTCGGCTTCAAAGCTTTGTTATTGATCACCCTGCCGATCATCAACATATGATACCCCATTTTTTTATGCTCAAATACTTCTATCTCCTTATATCCTCCTGAACATGCCGGCACCGGAAAACCGAATACCTCGCTTTTAATGGTATCAAATGGCAACTGATCAACCGGAGTAGGGGCAGTACTGGAATGCTTTCCCAAAGCATAAACCGAATTGATATCAACGGTATCGGTATCACATACTACTACTTTGCCTGCGTTGAGGATCTTATCCAAAGTGATGTTGGTTGTGCGCAGGCCCAGCAGGTAAATGTCTTCTTCCTCAATATATCCATGAATATCCATCGGGAAAACATTGCAATACTCATCATCAGCATAAGAAACGATGATAATGCTCCGTGGATAGGAGTATAGCGCGCTCACCACCCTGCGGCTGTCATAGGTGTTCTTTTTGGAGCGAAGAAAATACCGGAAAAGCATTTCACGCTTCAACGTGTTAAGCTGATGGTTTCTGACGCTTTGTATCCTGAACAAAAGCAGGCTGCCCTTTGCCGTATCGATCTTTTCAATCAAGGATACATTTATCGAAGCGCTAAGCATGTCATCTGTCTTAAATTCGATAATCCCGCTTGCTGCATCTATGTTGCTTATCTCGTTAGCCGGTAACCAGGCAGCCATGCAAAAAGGATCAAGGCAGATCATGCTGTTGTTGCGGGTGATATCCAAACTTTTTCCTGCAACGTTCAAAAAAACTTTCTCCCTGATCTGGCTTTGTTGCAGTCGGGTTATGTAGAAGGTTTTTACCGGACTTCCGTTAAACAGAAGTTTTTTGATCGGTTGAGTTATCATATCGCTATTTAAAAAATATCTATATCTGCAAAAGCGAATGCCATTTTATCCAATGGCAATCGCGAGCCAAGGTCTTTAACAATCACCGGGAACGAGGGGATTGGCTCTGCAAATTTTTTTAAAAATGTATTTAGTGCAGATCTTTTATCAGCCTGGAACTGTAGTTTTCTCAATCCCAATTGTCGGGCTATTTTTGTAAGCCGGGGAATAATATCGGGCAAATCATTATGAGCAAGGTCAACATCGCCTATCACCATACCGTCGACTATCCTGAACCAAACTGAAGTATCGCCCGTTTTAATAGTGAAACTTTCGGTATAGGTTTTATGGTCGAGATAATAGCCATCTCTGTGTAGTCCATAAAAACCTTCGCCGATCAATGTACTTGTTACTCCCTTTTGATGAGCTTTGTGCTTTTTAAGCACGTTCAGTACATAAAGCCTGTATAAACCTTTTAAAAATGAAAACTTGTTTGCCAATCTCTCCAGCGGGAGCGTTTTAACGGGAATAATAAAACATTCCATCTGAGCAGCTACCTGCCAATCGAGCTTGTTTACAAAACCCGGCAGGGAATTTTGATTGGGAAAACCAAACAGGATCAGGATCTCTTCGGCATAACAAAGCTCATAGGTCAATTCGGCCAGTTTAATAAACAACCCTTTGCCACGATGATCGGGATGGGTCATGGTATCGGCCGACTGGGCTGCCAAAACCTGCTGTCCGTCGCACTCAATAAAGCAGGGGATCACACCATAAAATGCCGCGGGTATATCACCTGCATAGGCCAGGTACCCTGTATACATCACCCCGGTAAAAGCGGTATTATATTTCCGGCTGAAAAAATCGGGGGGTAGAGCTTTGCCATAAACAGCCTTATGCAGGCTGGTCATGTCGGCGAGCCGGTCTTCAGTTAAACGTTCAATCCTGTACCCGTCGCTATACATATCTCCCCCTTATTATGGCGTTTAGCTGGTTTGGTGTGGATATAAACGGGTTCACGGTAAGGCGTTCGCGCATGGTATTATCCTGCTCGTCATCCGGTTTGATAAAATCAGTGGCAAGTAATTGCGTATAACCGGCTTCTTTAGCATCGTGTAAAACCTGCTCGTTATACGAACCATAAGGGAAAGCAAAGCTGTTGATCTGCTTTCCGGTTATGTTTTCAAGATATTCCTTGCACATGGTCATTTCGCCCGCCGCATTTGTAGGGTGGATGCGGGCAAGATCGTTATGATAATAACCATGCGCGCCAATGGTAACATAAGCAGACCTGGCCATGGTTTTGATTTGCGCGGGCGTCATTTGCAGCCAGTAGTCTTCATCCTGCCGCTTAGTTTTAAAACCGGTGAGCTGATCAAGAAAACTTATCAGCGCGGCCTTTTCATTAAACCCTGTCGACCTTAGTTTATCGGCGTAGGAGATACCTTGTTCGTCTATGTATTTATTGTTCCTGTTTTTACGATAAGTTTGATTTTTATAGATGAATTTTTCGGGGCCATAGTGCCCTGCAATGCTCAGCATATCGTTCCATAAAATATCAAAGCCGGCATCACTAATGGCTGTAATGAAAAAAGTGGCCGGTATGCGGTATTTGGTTAGCAGGGGCAATACATAGTGGTAGTTATTGGCCAGCCCGTCATCAAAAGTAAGGCAGATGTTAAACTTGTCGTTACTAAACCGGCTTGCATAATAATCATCGAGCGAAACCACATTGAAGTACTTTTTATAATACTGTAGGTGCTCTTCAAATCTTTCGCAGGTGAGGAACAATGTGTTGAATTTATGCGGATCGCTCTTGCAAACATTGTGGTAAAGAATGATCCGGCTTCCTCGGGCATTTTGATACAATTCCTTATCCAGCCCCAAAACATGGCGTGCATCGCCGCTTAAATAAGCTGCCTCGCGCTTTGATCTTGACCATATTTTTTTCAGGATGCTCATGCTGCCGGCTGTGCTGGATAGGGTACAGGAAAACTGGTGTCGGGTTTATAACGTTTTATTTCGGCCATCAACCCGTGGATATCGCCCTGTATGTATTTGAAATGGTTTCCGGTAAAAACCTTGCTGTAATGGTGACCAATGATGCCGGTAAGCTGGTGATAAAGCGATTCATCAAACAAAAGAATTTCGCCTTTGTGTATCACCAATAAAATATCCTCAGGTGTTACATCGTAAAATGCCTGTAAGCCTGTTTTACGTTTTGCTTTGGCTATCACCACATCGGCATCAAGTCCGTTTGCAATTCTGCCGGTATTCAGCTTCCATACTTTGGCGGGTGATGTGGTAAGGGCCTGGTAAAGCTCATAATCAGTAAGCATGTGCGTTTTGCGTGCAAGACGAATGTGATGCCAGATATCCCAATCCCCGGTAAGCGTGCTATCGGTGCCAAATAAAATGGTTGTTTTTGTTTTCAGCTGATTGATAGCCGCGGTTTTATTTAGCAGGAAATAGTTTGATTCGGGGCACCAAACCAGGGCCTTAAAGCGCCTGGCCTGCCCGGGATCCATAGCTACCCCGTGAATGCCAACGAGTTTACGCCTCAACAGGTTCCATTTGATCAATTCATCAATTTCGGCATGTGCAGCATCATTTGTCCCTTCGCCCGTATGGATCACGGCGGACTGGTTTGCTTTGAGTGGATTATTTAATCGCTTTTTCCAGTTTTTTTCAAACCGGACCGAATGGATGCTCTGGCAATTATCAAATATGGTGATCAGGGGATCATTTATTACGGCCTTTTCGCCATGGTTTACAACGGTAGTAACACCGCAAAGCAGGTTTTTATAAATACCCCAGCGTTCGCGAAGGGCAATAGGGATCTTTAGTACAGACGCGATTTCATTAGCGTAAACCCGGTGAATGTGTTTCCCCCATTCGGTGTAGCTTTCATAGGTTTGATCACCAAACTGCGGAAAAAGGTTAAAATCAAGATGGTCGTGCGAATTGATCAGTCCCGGAAAAGCAATAGCATCCACAAAGGTCAGCTGTTCGCGGTCATCGGCAATAGCAGGGGCAACCTGTTTAATTTTGCCCTCGCTTATACTTATGCTCACCACGGCATCGTTTCCCGGTATTGTCACATTATTCAGTACCATCGGTTCTCCTTAAATGCAGCCCGTAAATAATGGGGAAGCCTTTATATTTATCATATACATGAAGTGCATTTTTATCAGCGTAGTAATGCTTCATGCTTTCATCTATTTTAATTTCTTCTTCGGCAACCAGCGTAAAACCGTTATTCAACAGCAAGTTTTTAATGGTATTTACCGGGTGCACATAGTTTTCGACAGCAATAAAACTGCTGCCATGTTTAAATGTGCGCTTGCCGCCGTTAGCCAATGTTTGCGGATGAAAATCGGTAATTATAATATCGCCGTTTGGTTTCAGTATCCTCATCCATGCCTGTAAAGCAGCCTCAATGTTTTTGATGTGTGCAACGGTAAGCGTTGAAACTATGGTGTCAAAACTCCCCGATGGCATATCGCTGAAAAGGTCATCAGTAATGCGATAGATATTTGCCGAAGGAAACTTTTGCTGTAACCGGCCCAGCATCCCGCCCGAGGTATCGAAGCCGGTTAAAGTGTCTGGTGTTAATGTAAACAGCTTTTCCCAGTGCCTGCCGGTTCCGCAGCCGATATCAGCCACGTTTTTACCGGTGATAATTGCACTGTTTACCAATCGTGGGAACAAAACCTCATCCAGGTCAAGCATCAGATTGCCAGGTTGTTCGTCATAGTTTTTGGCCCAGATATCATAAGCATCCACCGAATTTTTCTCCAGGATATTTGGCGGGAAAAAGCGCTGCTTAATGTAGTTTTTTACAGTTTGGATCACAATTTCAGGGGTGTTTAATTAATAACCTTATATCAACAAATACGGCTGTTAAATAATAATGGTTGCCAGCTATTTTATTTATAAAGACAGGCAACCCGTGTTTAAACGGAGGCGTATTTACTAATGTGAAAGCGATATTGTTGAGGTGGGCTCAGAAATAATTGTTGTATGGGCAATCCCCCGCATTTGTGATTGGGTTTGGCAATGGGTTTTATTTTGGATGTTGGCTTGTATTGGCAGGGGTGCATTTACAGGCTGCATTAAACTGAAGAATAAACCCATTGCCGGGGGATTGAAGGCAAAAGCAAAGTTTTACGACTAACAGATGAACAAAATATTATTATTTAACCCGCGCAGCGCCAATAACAAGTATCGCATACCAAATTCGATATTGAATATAGCGGCATCGGTTGATGGAAAATATGACTGGGTTATTGTTGACGGCAATTGTGAGCACGACCCAATGGTGAAGATCGATAGTTATTTGAGCACCGGCGAATTTAAATACTTTGGGTTTACGGTTATGCCCGGCCCGCAATTGAGGCAGGCTATTATAGCCGCCAAAACTATCAAGCAAAAATACCCTGATACTAAAATGATCTGGGGCGGATACTTTCCGTCAAACCAGCCTAACGCGGTTTTATATTCGGGTTACGTTGATTTTATTATCAATGGGCCCGGCGATCACGCTTTCCCGGCTTTAATAGATGCCTTGGAGAAAGATGAGCCTTACGAGTTTATCCGCAATCTGATCTATAAAGCAACCGATGGCAAGATCGTCAAAACCGCTAAGGAAGACCTTTTAGACCAGGACAACCTGCCTGCTTTGCCATATGATAAACTGAATACTTTTTACCCTGTCACCAAATTTTTGGGTAAAACC
>NZ_DASVOB010000410.1:0-11779 GCF_036383575.1 Mucilaginibacter sp. | reverse complement strand
TACGGCCAGAATAAACGGAACTCCAAATATTTACGCGGATCAAAATCTTCGTATGGCCGGTTCATGATAAAGCGTTTCCAATCGGTATCCTGCTCTTTCAATTGTCCTAACAATTCAGGTCTGCGCCAGCGGCCGGGTTGGTTCACATTCCAGGTAAGCTCAACCATGGTAATAGGCCCAAACTTGCCCGAGCTGATAAATTCATTAGCGGCATGATAATTAGCACCGCTTCTGCGCTGCGACCCAATTTGCACGATCTTGCCCGATTCCTTTACCGCTTTTAAGGCAGCGCGGTTATCTTCCATGGTTTCGGCGAAAGGTTTTTCTACATAGGCATCACAACCGGCCTTTACCGCTTCAATGGTATGCCGGGCATGTTGGAAATCGGCAGTGCTGATAAATACGGCGTCAATCGTTTTGCTGTCGTATAATTCCTCATTATTACGGTAAGCTTTTACGTCATGCTGCATCTTGTCTTTCCACAGGGCTGCACCTTCCTCACGCCGCTTGTTCCAGATATCAGATACGGCCACCACCTCAAAATTGAGTTCTTTATAATGGTTCATAAAGCTGGGTACGTGCGAGCTCCTGTGCCTGTCGGAGAAGCCTACTACGCCAACTCTGACCCTGTCATTAGCACCAATAATGCGTTTGTAACTTTGAGCGCTCCAGCTTTTTGGGGCAAGCATGATCCCGGCCCCGGCTAACGCGGCCTGCCTGATAAAGGTACGGCGTGATTTTTCCATGTAGTAAATAGTTTGGTTTGCAGGTGTTTTTCTTCAGAAAATACGGACGCGGTTAGGGGGAAGCGCCTGTCGTTTTTCGTTAATTAAAAGGTAAACTGGTTAATGCCAACACATATGCGCGGCTAAATCAAATATCGAAGAATTGAACTGAAAAGCAATAACGTTTTTAACTGTTAATGTAACAATAATACTGCGTTGGCGATCATTTTGGCAATATTGTTTTTAAATGTGATATGCTTTTGACGCGTCTCCACAAAAAGAGTTTTATCATTTTTAAACGGTTTATAAAAAGCTACTTAAAACAATAGCGTCATAAAATGTTATAAGGAAAAAAGCGTCATTGCGAGTATCCGCGAGGGAAATCCCGGAAAAAATCGTGATGACGTGCAAAATATACTTTAGAGATGGCGCGCTGGGCCGCATTAGGGATGGGAGCGGATACCGGCCTGTGGCTAAGGCCGCGTGTAGTATGAGCGTACAGCCCGAGCCGCAGGCAATGCCCATATTATAAAATTTATCAAGAAGACATACTCAATAATCAATGACTTACTATCATGTAATTATAAGATACAAGGCAATCCCCAATTATACTGAGCGGCTCTGTAAGTAGGGGATTGCTTCGTCGTTCCTCCTCGCAATGACGATATTATTTTAAACAGCTTCTAAAATATAGTTAGATCCTTTACATAATACCCCGGTTCGCACCGCCATCTATCTGTATGGTTGTCCCGCTGATATATGAGGCCTGGGCAGATGAAAGAAATGCAACCAACGCTGCAAATTCTTCCGGCTTGCCAATACGTCCAAGCGGAATGTTCTTTGTCTTTTCTTTGATCGCTTCTTCGGGATCTACATCCTGGGGCAGTGTGTGTTTGATCCGGTCGGTTAAGATAAGACCGGGTGCAATATTGTTAACCGTAATTTGATAAGCACCCAATTCATCGGCCAGCATTTTTGCCATACCGACCACGCCCATGCGCATCGCTGTAGACAGCACCGAGTTGGCCAGTACAGACTTAACGGAACCACTGATAATATTGATAATACGGCCACTGCCGGTAGTCTTCATAAAAGGTAAAGCTAACCTGGATGTCCTGACGAAGCTAAGCATATTCTGCTCGAAGGCTTGCTGCCACTGTGTATCGTCAAAGCTCTCGAACTTCCCGAACGGAGGCCCGCCTGCATTATTAACCAGGATATCTATCTGCCCGTACACACCGCCGGCTTGGGCGATAAATGCATTCAGTTGTTCGCTATCGGTAACATCTACCGGGAAGCAGGTTACTTCATTTCCTGTTTTTGACCGGATCTCGTCTGCCGCCAAATCCAGTTCAGTTATATTACGGGAGCCGATGATGACTTTTGCACCTTCTGCGGATAAGGCCAGCGCAGAGGCTTTCCCTAATCCTTTACTTGCCGCCAGTACAACGGCTACCTTTTGATCTAATCCTAAATTCATAAGTAAATGTTCTTAAACAAAAATCTCATTAATTTTTGGATATCAGGCAGGCAATCACAACAAGAAAGTTCAGTTCGGAACTTTTATATTAAAAAGACGGGTCGTACAAACTTTATTCATTACCCTGTTGCCGGTTTCAAGATAAAAAAGAGTCATTCTGCATAGGGCTTTAGGATTTTCGCCCCATTTCATTAGGATATTACCCCCTCCAAACAGGTCATTTAAGTCAGTTTTGTTTAAACCAAAAATAAACGAACCATGAAAGAAATGATAATTCATTGACCTGCCTCATGATCTTACTTATTGCCCGCATGCTATAATGAAATAGTGTTGCCGGATCAATAAGTACCTGATCTCCATTTTATTTTAAGCAATCACAATAAATGAAACACCCAAATCAAAATGAATCAAAATGGATAAAATTTACTTATGCAGTTATTTTAAAGTAAGTATTGCAAAAAGGGGCTTTAAACATGCCCTGGGAATTTTGGCAATACTCCTCTTGCTTATTCCCAATGCCTATTCCCAGGCAAAAAAGATCACCGGTACAGTAAAGGATAGCAAAGGCCTTAGCTTGCCGGGGGTAAGTGTTAAGGTAAAAGGAACGGCCACTGGTGCTATTACCGATAGTAAGGGGACCTATAGTTTAAATGTACCTAACGGCAGTGCTGTATTGGTATTTTCCTACATAGGCTTTGTAACAAAGGAACAACCGGCCGGCGATGCTTCGGTAGTTGATGTTGTGCTCACCGAACAAAGCACCAGTCTTAATGATGTGGTAGTTGTGGGTTACGGAACACAGAAAAAAGTAAACGTTGTTGGCTCCGTAGCTACGATCAGTGCAAAGGACCTGGAAAACCGTCCGGTAACCAACGTTTCATCAGCATTAACCGGTTTAAGCTCAGGCGTGTCGGTAATGCAAAGCTCTGGAAAGCCTGGGGCCGATGGTGCAACTATCCGCATCAGGGGCCTGGGTACCTTAAATAATAATAGCGCATTGGTAGTGATCGACGGGATCCAGGGCACGTTGGATGCTGTAAACCCTGATGATATTGAAAGTATCTCGATACTGAAAGATGCTGCTGCAGCCTCTATATATGGTTCGCTGGCAGCAAATGGCGTTATTTTGGTAACTACTAAAAAAGGAAGCAAAAACAAAACCACTATTACTTACAGCGGTATAGCATCTAAAACCAATCCAACTAACATGCCTGCATTTGTGACTGATTATGTAAGGCACATGCAGTTGGTAAACGAGGGTTACAGAAACCTGGGCCAAACACCGGTTTATACCGATGCAACCATAGCCCTGTGGCAAAAAGCCAATGCTGATCCTAATGGGTTAAATATCATTGGTGTGCCTAATTACATTGCTTATCCCAATACAAACTGGGCGAAAACCATTTTCCAAAATAATGTACTGCAAGACCACAATATCGCGCTGAATGGCGGCAATGAAACCACACAGTACCTGTTATCGGCAGGATATAATGGTAACCCCGGTACCATGCAAAATACAGGGTCGAACAAATACCAGTTCAGGGTGAACCTGCAAACAAAGGCTACCAAGTTTTTAACTGTCGGTACCCAGACATTTGCATCGTTACAAAGCTATGGACTGGCCAGTACAAGCAATGCCTTTAATTATTTAAGGCAAACCACACCGGGCGTATATCCATATTATAATGGTAAATATGGCTTCCCTTCGGCACCTGAAGAATCATCAACAGCCAATAATATCCTTACCTATTTAAACAGCACGGGCGGCAGGGACCAGGAATCGCGGTTTAACAGTACTATTTTTGCAAACGTTAATCTGTATAAAGGGTTAGTGCTCGAAACCAAGTTCAACTATCAAACCCGCTTTGAAGAGAACAACTCCTACACCATTCCATTGGAGCGCTGGGATTTTTCAACCAATACTTTAAAATCGGCAGCAACGGCCCCGGCGCAGCTAAGCACTTACTATGATTTTAACAAAAACTACCTGCTTACCTGGGATGCAGTTTTAAGGTACAATACCACTATCGCCAAAGATCATAACATTGGCATATTGGGCGGTTTTGACCAATACTACTATAACTACTATTATTTTGACGCCACCAAGTTAGGCCTTATCGATCCTACAATAACTACCTTAAGCTCGGCTACAACACCAACGGCTGCCACGGGTGATGCCTATGATTATTCGCTGAGGTCGTTCTTCGGCAGGTTGAACTACGATTACAAACAACGTTATTTATTGGAGGCGGTGTTCAGGTATGATGGTTCATCAAAATTTGCACCTGCAAACCGCTGGGGCTTTTTCCCTGCCTTTGCCGCGGGATGGAGAATCTCTGAAGAGCCTTTCATGCAGAACATTAACAATTATGTAAGCAATTTGAAATTGAGGGCTTCATGGGGGCAGACCGGTAATAACGTGCTCAACTCTTCGGCTTCCTTAGGTAATTATGATTACATGGCTACCTATGGTACCACAGCCTATTCATTTAACGGAGCGGCCGTAACCGGTTTGATCCAGTCAAAAACAGCTAATCAAAACCTAAAGTGGGAAACTACAACCACAACCAATATCGGTTTGGACGGATCGTTGTTTAAAGGCAAAATGAATTTCGAGATTGATGCCTATCGAAAATATACCAGCGGCATTTTATTTACACCGACAGTACCATTAACAGTGGGTACAGCAACAGCCGCAACACAAAACATTGCCGCAATATCAAACCGTGGTATTGAGGTTACTTTGGGTTACCACGGCAAGGCGGGTGACTTAAGCTTCAACATATCGGGCAATTTTGCTTATAACTTTAACCGGGTTGAAAAATACAAAGGCACCCTGCAGGAAGGGTATGCGACTGA
The DNA here is from genome assembly GCF_036383575.1 of Mucilaginibacter sp. Lineage (GTDB taxonomy): Bacteria > Bacteroidota > Bacteroidia > Sphingobacteriales > Sphingobacteriaceae > Mucilaginibacter. Next base: position 6,715 of record NZ_DASVOB010000410.1, on the reverse strand, counting down.
TGCAACAGGTGCTTCGGTGTATTCATCAAATATCGGGCAGGTATCAAGCGGTGGCACAACAAGGGTAATACAGGGACATCTGATCAACGAGTATTACCTGTACCCGGTGTATAAAGGCAACGGCAGCTACTTTAATGCCGATGGAACCGTGAACAAAAACGGCGGTCCTAAAGATGGCATGATCCGCACCGCGCAGGATATGGCATGGCTGCAAGGCATGATTGATGCAGGCTATAAATTTCAGCCGGGCAATGGTATTGGGAAAACCAAGATCTATTATGGCGATTTAATTTATGGCGATACCAATAACGACGGTATTTATGGCAATAGTTACGACGCGCAACTGACAAAAAAATCTTCAGTTCCTAAATACAATGCAGGTTTGCAGTTCAATGTTGCTTACAAAGGCTTTGATTGCTCCATGATATGGGCGGGCAGTTTTGGCATGTACTATTACTGGAATGATACAGGTTACAATAACTCTATTGTGTCATTGGGTAACGCGGTTAGCACTTTGGTAGCCGACAACCACTACTATTACAATGATGCCAATCCTTCCGATCCGGCAAATAATACAGGCGCGCATTATCCAAGGTTAAAAAACACATCTGATGTGCAGAATGCCGCGGTAGCCAGTGATTTCTACTTGTATAATGCGTCGTATGTGAAACTTAAAAACGTTCAGTTAGGCTATACCATTCCTAAAAGGATCTCGGAGAAATGGGCTTTAACTAAAATAAGGATCTATGTAGCTGCCGAAAATTTGCTGACCATTACCAAGTACCCTGGCCTTGATCCGGAAATAGGGGCAAGTGTGGGCTACCCAACCATGCGTCAATATTCAGTTGGTTTAAACGCTACTTTTTAAGGAGAAAAAATGATGAAAAAGATATTTATAGCTTTACTTACCGTAATTATTGTAACAGGTTGCAAAAAGAACCTGCTTGATACTTCACCATACTCGTCTGTGGCTTCGGCTACCATGTGGACAACCGATAACTTTACCGATCTGGGTGTTACCGGTGTTTACCAGGCCCTGAGATTAGGCGAAAACGCAAGCGGCGACAGCGAACTGGAATTGTACATGTTTGACAGGTTTGCCTATACGGGGCAGTACCGGAGCCAGGAATCCATGCTGTCGGGAACCATCACTACCGGTAACTCGCTTTTCAGCAGCACATGGCAAAACCTTTATGAAGGTGTACAGCGTGCTAATGATGCCATCAAAAATATACCATTGAAATCACCATCAGATGCTGCCAAAAAAAGCAGGTACGTTGCCGAATGTAAATTTTTAAGGGCCTATTTTTACCTGAGGTTAAACCAGCTATGGAAAGGCGTACCGATATACCTTGAACCGTTTACTGCAGACGAAGCAACAAAACCTCGCTCCACAGAAACGGAAGTATGGAACCAGGTAGTAGCGGATTTAACTGCCGCCATTAACGAGCCGACCTTACCGCAGATATATGCGGCCGGGGCTGCCAATTACGGTCATGTTACTAAAGGAGCGGCATACGCGTTGCGGGGTAAAGCCTACATGTATCTGAAAAAATGGGATTTGGCAGCAGCTGATTTTAATATGGTAAAATCGGCCGGGTATGCGCTTTATTCAAATTATGTAAACTTGTTTAAAACAGCCAATGAGCAATGCAGCGAAATGATATTTTCTATCCAGAACGTTGCTGTTGCCGGTGGCGGAACAACAGGTTATGGTTCAACTACGCAATGGTTTTGCGGAACCCGTTCTTCTTTTGGGTCGTGCTGGAACCAATACCTGGTATCACCAAATTTGGTTGATCTGTATCAAAACCTTGATGGTTCAACTTTTAACTGGGATACTGTGCTACCGGGTTATTCGAGCCTTACACCTGCGCAAAGGGAAGTTTTCTTTTTAAGGAACAACCTTACCGCTGCCGAGATCACAGCAGCTACAACCAGGGGCGCAGCAATGAATTTGTACCTGCCAACAGGCAACGAAGACAGGATCCTTAAAGCTTATGCTAATCGCGACCCGCGTTTGGCGGCTAATGTAATTACACCGTACTCTACCTATAATGGCGCTTATAACTCACTGAATGCTACAGTAACTTCACGCTGGCCTTACCGTACAGAAGCTGCCCTTGGCGGTGATCTGCGTACAGATACACAGAGTTATTTTTATTACCTGTACAGGAAATTTGTTTATGAAGGGATCTCTGAAACTATTAACCGTGCCTACGGGCCAACAGATTTTCCGATCATCAGGTATGCGGATGTATTGTTAATGTGGGCCGAAGCGCTGAATGAGCAAGGCTCAACGTCAGATGCCGTTGCCAAAGTAAACGAAGTACGGGCAAGGGCCGGCGTTGGCTTATTAAACTCAAGTGCTGCCACGGCCGTAGCCGGACAAGATGACCTGCGCGAGCGCATCAGGAACGAGCGCCGGGTGGAGTTTCCGAACGAAGGCATCAACTATTTTGATGAATTACGCTGGAAATCATGGAAAGACAAAGTATTTTATGCAGGCAACGGTGTAAAGCAAGTTTGGGGAGCCAACGTATACACCTATTCATTCCAGGGCGATTATATTTACAACTGGCCTATCCCATTGGTTGAAACGCAAAGAAATCCCAACCTGAAACAAAATGATGGATGGATTAATTAAATAAATTAGAGTTTTTACCGTGTGCTTTTTATAAAGCATACGGTAAAACTTTAAAATAATTTGACCACATATTATATGTCGTTTTTAAACAAACTGATTTTTCCTTTACTGCTGCTGGCTGCTTCTGCACAGGCGCAAAACAATAGTTTTACAAGTATTTTGCCGGGCGATACAGAGCAGGACATTATTTACAAGGCCGCTCATGTAACGCCATCGCCAAGGCAATTGAGGTGGCAGCAATTGGAGTTGACAGCATTTTTCCATTTCGGCATCAACACGTTTACCAACAAGGAATGGGGCGATGGAAAGGAAGATATCTCACAATTTAATCCAACGGAGCTTAATGCAGAGCAATGGGTTAAAACTGTTAAGGACGCCGGGATCAAACAGGTGATCATTACCGCCAAACATCATGATGGTTTTTGCTTGTGGCCAAGCCGGTTCACTAAGCATAGCATTAAAAACACACCGTACAAAAATGGCAAAGGCGATATTGTTAAAGAGGTAGCCAATGCCTGTAAAAAGTATGGGGTAGGTTTCGGGGTTTATCTATCGCCCTGGGACAGGAACTCTGCATATTACGGCGACTCGGTTAAGTACAATACCTATTTTGAGAATCAGTTAACCGAATTGCTTAGTAATTACGGTAAAGTTGACGAAGTATGGTTTGACGGTGCAAACGGGGAAGGCCCCAATGGTAAAAAGCAGGTTTATGACTTTAATAGCTGGTACAAGCTCATCCGCCAATTGCAGCCGCAGTCGGTAATTGCCATACAAGGGCCGGATGTGCGCTGGGTTGGTACGGAAACCGGCAAAGGCAGGTTAACCGAATGGAGTGTGTTACCTATTGATGAACAGCAAGAAAAGAAAATAGCCGATGCATCGCAAAAAGATGTGATGGTAAAACCGATTGTTTATAAGGCAGGCGAAGATCTCGGCAGCCGCGACAGGCTGAAAGGGGCGAGGGGATTGGTTTGGTATCCCGCAGAAACTGATGTATCCATCAGGCCGGGGTGGTTTTATCATCCGGCAGAAGACGCTAAGGTTAAAAGCGGGCAGGAGCTCCTGGATATTTACTTTACCTCGGTTGGCCGTAACAGTTTACTGTTGCTAAATATCCCACCTGACACACGGGGCCTCATCAGCGATAGCGATGTAAAGGCCCTTAAAGATTGGGCGCAATTACGTGAATCACTTTTTAAAAATAACCTGCTGAAAGGATTTACGGTACACTGCACAAACGGTATCAATAACCGAATGCTTGTGAGCGACCAGCGATCCTTTTGGACAACTAAAGGGAAAGATTCTACTGCTGTAATTGAATTTGAATCGCCTGCTCCGGTATCCTTTAATGTATTGCAATTACAAGAAGATATTACTAAAGGCCAACGGATAGAGAAATTCTCGCTGCAATATTTCCAGGATGGTAAATGGACAGAGATCATCTCTGGTACCACAGTAGGTTATAAGCGCCTGCTAAGCTTTAAGCCGGTTACCTCCGGTAAAATACGGTTGGTAATTGAGTCATCACGCTTTAACCCAACGCTTACAAATGTGGGCTTATTTAAAAGTGATAATACACCCTGATCGCGAGGTTAAAACAACAGTAAATGAAAAAAATATTTCTATTGATCGCCCTGGTTTTATGCGGGGCATCCACATACGCCCAGCAAAAAAGGAAACTGGTTTGGTCGGATGAGTTTAATTATAAAGGTCAGCCAGATCCTCAGAAATGGGATTATGAGGATGGATTTGTACGCAACAATGAGCCTCAGTATTATACCACTAAACGCCTCGAAAATTGCCGCGTTGAAAACGGAGCATTAGTTATTGAAGCCAGGAAAGAAGAATTTCCAAATGCCCGCTACAAATCCGGATCGACCAATTGGGCTGAGAAGGAGCAGTTTGCGCATTATACTTCGGCCAGTCTGATCACCAAAGGCAAGGCCGACTGGAAATACGGGCGCATAGAAGTGCGCGCCAAAGTAGCTTCCGGGGCAGGAGCATGGCCGGCTATCTGGATGTTGGGAATAAACCGCGGGGCAGTAAAATGGCCTGATTGCGGCGAGATAGACATTATGGAATACCTCGGTCGCGATCCTTCAAAAGTATACGGCACCGTACATTATGCGGATTCGCTGGGGAAATACCAGCACCAGGGTGAAAGCCCTGTAGTAGGTGCACCTGCCGATGGTTTTCATATTTATGCTTTGGAGTGGTATCCCGATAAGTTTGAGTTTTATTATGATAACCTGAAATACTTTGTGTTTGATATCAGCAAGGCGCAGCAAAAAGAAGGCAATATTTTTCAAAAGAATTTTTACCTGTTGCTAAACCTGGCATTAGGCCATGAGGGGTCATGGGCCGGGCCGTTTAATGACGATCTTTTACCGCTGAAGTACTACGTTGACTACGTGCGTGTATACCAGTAAATCAATAATCAGTTAACCATTATCGCAACTAAAACCGCAACATTAACTGGTCTCTGCTGATCGGTTTAGTTCCCCGTGCTTTATGAATAAACCACTATCAAAATATTTATACTTTTTTTTACTGTTACTGATCAATACAAATTATTCATTTGCTCAGGTCGGTGCCAATGATAGCCGTCAGATTGTCAATTTTAATAGCGACTGGAAATTCCATTTCGCTTATGATATCAGGAAACAACCTGAAAAGATCAATGTAACGCTGCCCCACACCTGGAATGCCGATGATGTGCTAAAGGGAAGAGCAAATTATACCCGGGAAGCGGGCATTTACGAAAAAAGCTTTTTTGTAAACGAAAGCTGGAAAAATAAAAGGCTATTCCTGTATTTTGAAGGGGCTAATAGTGTGGCTTCAGTTTTGATAAACGGACATTTTATTACTGAGCATAAGGGAGGGTATACAGCTTTTTGTATCGAAATAACAGATCGCGTTAAGCTGGGTGAGTCAAATAATATCGAAGTACAGGTAAGCAACGCTTCCAGAACAGATGTTTTGCCCCTTTGCGGCGACTTTAACGTTTATGGTGGCATCCATCGGCCCGTATCCTTATTGATCACGTCAAAAGATTGTATCTCTCCTTTAGATTATGCCTCATCAGGGGTCTATCTAACGCCGAAGGTTTTATCTGATCAAGCTGCCACGGTGGGTATTATTACCAAATTATCCGTAAAAAACATAACAGGTTTAAAAGTTAAGGCCGATATTTTGGATGCTGGTAAAAATATAGTGTCATCCGCAACAAACAACATCGCCAATAACAAACAATGCGAACAAACCATAAGTTTAAAGCAACCGCATTTATGGAATGGCAAGGCCGATCCTTATCTATATACTGTTAGCATGAGCCTGATTAGGAACGGACAGGTGATTGACCAGGTTACCCAGCCTTTAGGGTTCAGGACTTACCGCGTTGACGCGGATAAAGGGTTCATACTAAATGGCAAGTATCTCGACCTGCATGGCGTTGGTTTTCATGAAGATGTGGAAGGCAAAGCATCGGCAGTTGACAGTACCGATCTGAATAAAGATATGGAGCTTATCAAAGAGATAGGGGCCACAGCCATCCGATTAACCCACTATCCGCATGGTAAATATTTTTATGACCTCTGCGACAGGAATGGCCTGGTTGTTTGGTCGGAGATCCCTTTTGTTGGTCCGGGGGGATATACCGGAGCCGGATATTTGAAAAGTCCGGCTTTGGAAAACCAGGTGAGGCAGGTGTTAACTGAAATGATCCGCCAAAATTATAACCATCCTGCTATTTGCTTTTGGGGGTTGTTCAACGAGCTGAAACTTGATCACGATGATCCTGTGCCATTTTTAAAACAATTGAATGAGCTGGCGAAAAAAGAAGATCCAAACCGTTTAACCACTGCCGCTACCTTTTTGAACGGAGATCAGTTTAACGAAGTATCTGACGTTATTGCCTGGAATAAGTATTATGGATGGTATGATGGCGAGTTTAAAGAAATTGGCTCATGGGCTGATAAAACCCATCATGATTATCCGCAGAAACCATTCGCGGTAAGCGAATACGGGGCTGGCGGCAGTCCGTTTAAGCATGCTGAAAACGATGAC
>NZ_DASVOB010000409.1:0-17884 GCF_036383575.1 Mucilaginibacter sp. | reverse complement strand
GATATGGAGGAGATCTGGATCCTGAATGAAGGCCATTGCATGCGCGAGCAGGTATTGAACATTTGCCAGCGACGTAAATCAACCAAAGGGTTTCAGCATTTTGAGTACAATACCGGCAGCGTTGAAACCCTTAAACGCATGGTTGATCAAAATAACGGAGCTACCATATTACCTGAACTCGCCCTGTCTGAATTGAGCGACAAACAACTGGATAAAGTACGCTATTTTAAATCGCCCGAACCAGCCCGTGAGGTAAGCATTGTGATACAGCGTAACTTTTTAAAACGCCGCATGATCGAAGCATTAAAAGCCGAGATCCTGGAGTTTGTACCTAAACGCATGAAAAGCAAAAAGAAAAAGGAAGTGATGGATATTTAGGTATTTGCCAGCCCTCCCTTGCCAGACTTACGAAGTTTTAAAAACTTCGTAAGTCTTTCTTAAATAAGAATATCACCCAGAACGATATACCCTCCCTCCTTTTACAATCTTATTATCTTCTCTTTGAACTACTCGATTTTTTCGAGTAGTCGCTTCAAACAGACGTTTCGTTTATACTTACTCCGGGAACCAATCCCTTTGTACCAAGACAACGAAACTTAAACATTATTACAATCAATTAAACTATTGATTTACAGCACACAAAACATCTTTATTTAGATTTATTATAAATAATTTGCATCGTAACGCCCGCCTGATTACTTTTGCGCAATTATTTATATTTAGTCTAAATAAAATGGATCAATCCCAACTATCTTTCCAAAAGATATTTCTTCTCTCATTTTTTTCAATTCTGCTGCTTATCAATACAATTCCCGCTCTTGCGCAGCAAACTAAAGGAACAATCAAAGGTCATGTAGGCATTCAAGGTGACGGTCCGGCCGAAAATGTTTCCGTTTCACTAAAAGGGACCAAATATGGAACCATCACTAATGAAAACGGTGATTTTACATTAAGAGTACCTCAAGGCACATATATTATTGTGATATCTCAGGTGGGTAGCAAAAGCCAGGAAACCCCTGTTGAGCTTGCCGCCGGGCAAACTATTGTGTTACCAAATTTCACTGTAAACAATGCTACCAATAACCTGCAGGAGGTAAGCGTAAGCAGCAATAAGGTAAATAAGTTTAAACGCACTAAAAGCCAGGATGTGGCCAAAATGCCGTTAAATAATTTAGAAAACCCACAAGTTTATACCACTGTAAGTAAAGAGCTGATACTGGAACAAGCAGTATTTTCTGCAGACGACGCTATAAAAAACTCACCCGGAATTACCAAATTATGGACTCCAACTAATCGTACAGGTGACGGAGGTTCGTACTTTACCCTACGCGGCTTCCCTGTACAGGCAAAATTAAGAAATGGCTTAAGCGGCAACATATCAAATGCTGCCGATGCCGCTAATCTTGAAAAACTTGAAGTAATAAAAGGTCCATCGGGCACCCTGTACGGCAGCAGCCTTGTATCTTATGGTGGTTTATTGAACAGGGTAACCAAAAAACCATTCGATGCCGAAGCCGGCGAAATAAGCTACTCTTTCGGCAGCTATTCATTTAACAGGGCAAGTATCGATTATAATACTCCTATTGACCAGGAAAAGAAAGCACTTTTACGCATTAACTCAGCATATACCAACGCAGGGAGTTTTCAGGACGTAGGTATGAACAAAAGCTTTGTATTTGACCCAAGCTTTTCTTATAAAGTTAACGACCGCCTGAATTTATCATTCGAGGCCGAAATAAGCCACACCAGGAGTACTACCCCTCCTATATTCTACTTTGGCTCAACCATTGCCGATCTGGGTGTAACACGTGCCAATCAGCTCAATATTGATTACAAAAGAGCTTACCAGTCAAACGATCTTGTACAAACTTCAGATAATGCCAACTTTTTTGCGCAGGCTGATTATAAAATTTCAGATCAATGGCACTCGCAAACCAGCATCAGCACAACTCATAGCAGCGGTGATGGGCCTGAGCCTTACTTTTACCTGCTTGCCGGCAACAACAGCATTTCACGTAATGTATGGGATGTTACCGGTAACACCAATACTTTGCAAATTCAGCAAAACTTTACCGGCGACTTCAAACTTGGCAAATTAAGAAACCGCATCGTAGCCGGTCTTGATTTCCTTAACGAAAAATCAAACATTAAATACACCGACCCCAATAATGGAAGCGACGCATTTGATGTGATCAACATAACCGGCCCTATCCCGGCTTATAACCACTTTAACAAAGCCAAAGTCGATTCGTTGTTTCAAAATGTTCCCGTAACAAGCTCTTACAGCCGTTATAACAATTACACTTACAGTGCATATGCATCTGATGTGCTGAACATAACCGACAATCTGTTGGTTATGGCAAGTTTAAGGGTTGACCACTTTGTTACCAAACCCATCAATGACCCGGTAAGCGGCACATCAACTCAAGGTTATAACCAAACTACTTTATCGCCAAAATTCGGTCTGGTTTACCAGGTTGTAAAAGATAAAGTATCCCTGTTTGGCAACTACATGAATGGCTTTAGCAATCCGGGCTATTACCTGGCTTACGATGCTGCATCTAACTCAAATGCATCTAAACTGTTTAAATCTGAGCAGGCAAACCAATGGGAAGGTGGCGTTAAGATCGACATTTTCGACGGCAAACTAAGCAGTACCATCAGCTACTATGATATCAGCGTTAAAAACAAAGTAAGGGCCGATGCAGCTCACGCCAATGCTTATGTACAGGATGGTACCCAAAAAAGCAAAGGCATCGAAGCCGAAGTAATAGCCAATCCTTTTAAAGGCTTTAACATTATAGCCGGTTATGCACATAATAACAGCCTGATGGAAAAATCAGGAGATTATGACAATGGCCGCAGACCACAAACTGCCGGCCCGGCAAATTCGGCTAACCTTTGGTTAAGCTACACCCTTACCGCCGGTCAGGTTAAAGGACTGGGCATAGGTTTCGGAGGCAACTACTCTGGCGATAACCAGGTTATAAACAACTCATACAATGGCGTGTTTACCCTTCCCTCATTCACCGTGTTAAACACCGGAGTTTTTTATAACAAAGAAAAATATCGCTTTGCGCTGAATGTAAATAACCTAACCAATAAAGAATACTGGATCGGTTATACTACAGTTAGTCCGCAAATGTTACGTCAGATCATCGGCAGCGTAGCCTTTAAATTTTAATAATGACGCGTTTTAAGAAAACGATACTATTCATACATCGCTGGCTCGGATTTATATCCGGGCTTGTGGTGTTTATAGTGAGTATCACCGGTTGTATTTTTTGTTTCCAGGACGAGATCCAGGATGCCGTACATAGTTACCGCAAGGTTGAGGTGCAAAATAAACCATACATAGCACCATCAATTCTTAAGGCTGAAGCGCTAAAAGGCTATAAAGGAGCAACTGCCAGTTATATTTACTACTATGGCGTAGATCGCCCGGCGGGGGTATTGGTAAGTGATCCTAAAAAAGGCCTGCTGTATGTTTACATGAACCCTTACACCGGCAAGATCACCCACACTGAAAGCCCTACCACTAACTTTTTTATCATTGTTGAGTACATCCACTTGTATCTGCTGTTACCTGCCAATATTGGGACTTTGGTAGTTGGCATATCGGTAATTATTTTTGTAGTGCTGATGATCACCGGTATCGTGCTTTGGTGGCCCAAACGCAAAAGCGACCGTAAACGCAGCTTCACCATTAAATGGAATGGCCGCTGGCGCAGGGTGAATTACGATTTGCATAATGTACTGGGGTTTTATGCTACCAGTGTTGCCATCATTCTGGCAATAACCGGTCTTTCTATCGCTTTCGACTGGATGCGCGAGGGCATTTATGCTACTGCCAACCTCGGCAAAGCACACCCCGAAGAGAAGGTTGTATTCAAATCAGATTCATTACTGAATGGTAAAATAGATACTACCCAGGTTATCAACAAAACGTTCCTGGCAGCAAAAGCAGCTTCACCAAAAGCCGAAATGTTTCTGATTTACGATGATGCCGCAAAAGCCGGAGCAATAGGCGTAACCGCTTATGCGCAAGCCCTCCACTATTATGAAAGCGACAGTTACACCTTTGATAAATACACTGGCAAACTCCTGAACCGTACCGCCCATAAGCAAAAAAGCGTCGGTATGAAGATGAATGAAATGAATTACGACATTCATGTAGGCCAGATCCTGGGACTTCCGGGTAAGATCATCGCTTTTTTAGCGAGCCTCATTTGTGCCAGCTTGCCAATAACCGGCTTTATAATTTGGCTCGGAAAACGCAAAAAATCCAAATCAAAAAAGGTAAAAACAGCGGTACACAGGAGGACGGTAAGGCAGCATTTACCGGCTACTAAATAAGCCTCTTATCAACATTATGTCATTGCGAGCGCAGCGTGGCAATCTCGTAGCCAATGCATGTCCAATATGCAGAGCTACGAGATTGCCACGTCGCCCCAACGCCCCCCCCCTTGGCCGGCTCCTCGCAATGACATTTTTTATACCTCAACCACCACCCCATCATCCAGCGGATGCCCGGTGCAAGTCAGGATCCATCCTTGCGCAAGGTCTGCATCAGTTAGCACATCATTCTTTACCATTTCAACCTTGCCGCCTGTGCACTTCATCATGCAGGTTGAGCATACCCCGCCACGGCAACTATAAGGCAGCTGGATATTGTTTTGCAGGGCGGCCTGTAGTATCGATTGATTTTCGCCTACAACGATATCATGCAGCTCGCCATGGTACTGTATTTTGATATTTTTAGGAGGGAAGCTGGTATAACTGCTTGTAACGGCAACCGTTTCGAGTACGAAATTTTCACGGCGGATCCTTGCCCGATCAATTCCCATGTATACCAGATCAAACCGGATCATGCGCATGTAGGCAAATGGCCCGCAGAGGTAAAACTCCGCATCGGTCAAGTTAAAACTTGTTTGCTGTTTCACCAGTTTTTCTACCTTATCGGTATTGAGGCGATTGGCCTCACTGCTCAGCAGGTGGATAATGATTAACCTTTCGGGATGCTCTGCTGCCAGTTTATCCAGTTCCTCTTTAAATAAAATGGAACTGGCATTTTGATTACTGTAAATAAGTATCAGCCTGCTTTTACCTTCCCGGTTCAAAACATATTTCAGTTGCGAAAATATTGGGGTAATGCCACTGCCCGCAGCAAATAAAAACAGGTCTTTTTGCTGCTGATAATCACTAATTGTAAAACGGCCGGCCGGGGCCAATGCTGTTAATTCATAGCCCTCTTTTATTTTGGCAAGCATAAACCGGGAGATCTCACCATTTGTAATGCGCTTTATGGTGATAGCCAACCAGGGTTCGTCAGGCGAAGAGCTCAGTGAATATGATCGCCTGATCTCTTCCTGCCGGTGGTTAAATATCAGAGTAATAAACTGCCCCGCCGTATACGGGATAGGATTTCCTTCAACGCTACTCAAATAAAACGTAGCCGTATCAGGAGTTTCCCATTTTATGCGTTCAACTTTTAGTTTTAAAATATCCTCAGTCATTAATTATTAGCGCTGTTGTTTATCGACAAGCATCCTGCGGATAACGCTGTTCTTTTTGCCGTAAGTATAATAGATAACCAAACCAATTGCAAGCCATATGATCAAACGCAACCAGGTATCCCCGGGTAAAAATGTCATCATGGCAAAACAGGTAAGGATCCCAAGTATCGGCACAAGCGGAACAAGAGGAGTTTTAAACGGCCGATGAATATTGGGCTGCTGTTTACGCAAAATAAGTACGCCAGCGCAAACCATAACAAATGCAAGCAGGGTACCAATGCTGGTCATTTCGCCAACTACGCGTATCGGCACAAATGCTGCAAACAAGGCAATAAAGGCGCAAAGCACGATATTCGATTTCCAGGGTGTACGAAATTTGGGATGGATCTCTGAAAACACTTTAGGCAGCAAGCCATCTTTTGACATGGAAAAGAAGACCCGTGATTGTCCCAGCAGGTCAACCAGTATAACCGAGGTATAACCAATTAATATAGCCAATACAATCGCTTTGCTCAGCCATTGGTAATGCGTTTTTTCAATAGCGATGGCGACAGGTGCCCCGGAACCTATAAATTCTTTATAGTTAGCCATCCCGGTCATTACGTGTGCAAATACAATAAACAATACTGTACAGATCAGCAATGAGCCGATGATCCCGATAGGCATATTACGCTGCGGGTTCTTGGCTTCCTGTGCTGCAGTTGACACTGCATCGAAACCGATGAACACAAAGAACACCAGCCCTGCCCCTCTCAATATGCCAGACCAGCCATAGTCACCCCAAACGCCTGTATTTTGCGGGATGTATGGATGATAGTTCTGTGGATTAATGAACGACCAGCCAACCGCGATAAACACCAACACTACCCCAACTTTCAGGGTAACAATAATGGCATTAATCAGTGCCGAACCTTTTGTCCCGCGGATAATGATACTGGTAACCAAAATCACAATCAGCGCAGCGGGCAAATTGATTATACCGTTAACAACATCACCATTGGAAGCCTTAGCCGTTTCAAAGGGTGAAAGCGTAAGCTGCGGAGGCAGATACAGATCAAACCACGACAAAAATTTGATAAGGTATTGCGACCAGCTGATGGCCACTGTTGCTGCCCCAACAGCATATTCAAGCGCGAGGTCCCAGCCTATGATCCAGGCAAAAAGTTCGCCCATGGTAGCATATGAATAGGTATAAGCGCTACCTGCAACAGGTATCATGGCCGAAAATTCGGCATAACAAAATGCGGCAAATGCGCAGCCTACAGCGGCTATTAAAAATGAGATGGTAACCGCAGGCCCCGAATGCTGGCCCGCCGCAATGCCGGTTAATGAAAATAAACCGGCGCCTATAATGATGCCTATCCCGATTAAAATAAGGTTAACCGGCCCAAGCGAGCGTTTTAATGAATGTTCTCCTTCTTCCTTCGATTCGCGGAGCAGGGTTTCTATGGGCTTTTTGATCATGATATAAAAAAGTCCACAAAGTTAGTAGATTATTTAAGAGCTATGGTATGGGGATATAATTGGGAGGTAAAATATACGCCTTGGCAATTGCGACGATCCGTGGAGACACGGATCGAGGGACGGAATAATTTAGCCGCCGCTCGGCTCCTGCCGAGTGGCTATTATTTCCAGGCCTCTGGCCTGTGTACGCTGATGTACGTCGGCCAGAGGCCGTTTGATAGTTCCCACTCGGCAGGAGCCGAGCGGCGGCGGTTTTGGGAATAAAAAAAGCGGCAGGACCATCAGATCCTGCCGCTTTAAATTCATGAGCTTAAAATATTAAGCAGTTGCTTTTGCGTAAAGCTCAGCAACGTGGTTCCAGTTAATTACATTCCAGATAGCCGCTAAGTAATCAGGACGACGGTTTTGGTATTTCAGGTAGTAAGCGTGTTCCCAAACGTCGATACCTAAAATCGGGGTACCTTTAACTTCAGCGATATCCATTAACGGGTTATCCTGGTTAGGGGTTGAAGTTACAGCTAATTTTTTATCAGCAGTAACAATTAACCAAGCCCAACCTGATCCGAAACGGGTTGCACCAGCTTCAGATACTTTGGTTTTGAAATCGGTAAATGAACCGAAAGTACTTTTGATAGCATCGGCCAAAGCACCTGTAGGCTCGCCGCCACCGTTTGGTGATAACAAAGTCCAGAATAAAGTATGGTTAAAGTGACCACCGCCATTGTTACGTACAGCAGCAGGGAATTTAGAGATATTTTTGATGATATCGTCGATATTGCTATCGGCTTCTGGCTTACCTTCCAAAGCTTTGTTTAAGTTGGTAACATAAGCCTGGTGGTGTTTGCCATGGTGAATTTCCATGGTCAGTTTATCAATGTGCGGTTCCAGAGCATCAGTAGCGTAGGATAACGCCGGTAGTGTAAATGCCATAATTTTAAGTTATTAATTTTAAAGTTTAATGTTTGTTGTGACGTAACAAATATAAGCGTTGATAGAGGTATTTGTTCTAAATAATTGTCATGTTTTTGAGTTTGTCTGAACTCGAATTAAACGAATTTTTAGAGTTTATTGAATTTGCCTTGCATTCTGTCAATTCCTTAATTCAATAAATTCCGGTTCAGACACTAACCTACTTTTTCCTCTTCCCCTTAAAAAAATCTTTAACCAGCTGACTGCATTCGGCTTCGCGGATACCGCCGGTGATCACTGTTTTGGGATGGGTTATTTTTTGATTGATACGACCGAAGCCTAACTTGTTGTCATAAGCACCGAATACGATCTTGCTCACCTGGAACCAGTACGATGCCCCGGCGCACATAACGCAGGGCTCCATGGTAACATATAGCGTACAGCCCTGCAGATATTTGCCTCCCATTAAATTGGCTGCCGCGGTAAGGGCCTGCATTTCTGCGTGGGCGGATACGTCGTTAAGCCGTTCGGTAAGATTGTGCCCTTTTCCTATGATGCGACCGTTGTAAACCACGATTGCCCCGATCGGGATCTCATCTTCCTCCAATGCATAACGGGCTTCTTTTAATGCTTCGCCCATAAAATACTCATCGGGCGATATAGCGGCCTCCTCTTCAAAACTGATATATCTCATTTAAATAAGTTTGCTGCCGTTTGGCACAGGTTTTTCAACAGCGGTTAATACGATATCACCATTCTCGTCGGCAAAGCCTGTAACCAGGAACTCCGACATAAAATTGGCGATCTGCTTTTTAGGAAAGTTTACTACACCCACTATCTGCCTGCCAACCAATTCTTCTTTAGTATAATGCTTGGTGATCTGCGCGCTTGACCACCTGATGCCGAACTCGCCAAAATCAACCCTTACTTTAAAAGCTGGTTTGCGGGCTTCCGGAAAATCAGCGGCTTCCAGCACGGTGCCTACACGGAGTTCTACTTTTTCAAAATCATGCCAGGTGATGGTTTCCATAGGGGCAAAGGTAAAAAATATGGCCATTACTGTAGTTACAAACTACAAGCATATTAATCCGTAGACAGAGTCTACGGACAGCTAAGTTTATTAAGTAAAAAGAGCCTCATTCCAACCCCTCTCCGGATGAGGGGTAGCTAAAAAACGCTCCCCAACCGGGGAGATTTAGAGGGGCTTATTTACTATACTTAATCGCATCAGCCCTGATAGTAGCATTCGCATTATTGCCCTCTATCTGAAAAATAATGATGCCGTTGGCTCCCTGTGTTTTAGCCTTATCAGAAAGTAGTTTTTTTGCAACTGCCGAGTCTGCAGTATAAGCGATAGCCAGGTGGCCTATTACCTTGTAATCCTGCTTAACATCTTTGGCATCATAGTAAACATCAATGTTATCAGTTGCAGGATAGGTGTCGCCTAAATAAACCGCTGCGGGGACGGCACATGACGTGAGAAAAAGAGCAAATGCAATGATTAAGTAACGGAGTTTTAAGGTTTTCATAAGGATAAGTGTTTATTCTTATGAGTAAAAAAAAGGGGGCTGGTTTAATGGATAAGAGGTAACAAGTTTGTTAGCCAACACGGACGTCATGGTGAGCTCGTCGAACCATGGTGGGCAGGTCTCTCCGCACAGGTCTTCGACAAGCTCAGACTGACAGCCCGCGTTTGTTAGTTTTTTCATCAAAATCCCTTCTTCCTCGTGATCCCCTGCTTCCTTGTTTTCCGTTCGGCTGGTTCGGGAACACCTTCCGCACCGTAACTGCGGGCCATTTTAGCTATGCGTTCCTCCATGGTTTCGGTAGTTAGTTTTTCACGGCCGAGGCTGTCAACCATAATAGGGAAGGCGAAAGGCGTTGGGCGCTCTATCACTTTTAAAATGATGTTCTGTGTTTGGATCCGTTGCAAAGCAGCCCTTAACCTAAACTCCTCCAACTGAAAAGCCAACGCCTCATTATAGGCCTGCCGCACCAGTAAGTTATCCGGCTCATACTCGCTGAAAACCTCAAACAGCAAGGATGTTGATGCCTGCAAGTGTTTGTTCTTAACCTGTTGTCCAGGATAACCTGTAAACACCAAGCCTCCGATATGGGCAATATCCCTGAAACGGCGGCGTGCCATTTCATTGGCATTCAAACTGTGCTGAATATCATCTATCAGGTTATCTATCGAAAAAAAGCCAACATCTTCCAATGCTTGTTCAATGGGGATGTCCTCATCGGTAAGCAGTTCAAAACCATAATCATTCATGGCGATGGAGAAACTGGCAGGTTTTATTTTACTGATACGATAAGCCAGCAGCGATGCCATACCTTCGTGAACCAATCGCCCTTCAAACGGATAAAACAACAGGTGGTGCCCTTCTTTCGACTTAAACGACTCGATCAAAAACTCATGACTTTGGGGCAGATGTGATAATTGTTGCTGTAAATCAAAAAGCGGCTTCAAGGCCTTAACCTCCATATCTTTTTCGATACCATGCGCTACCTCATCCAGCTTAAGCCTGAATACAGCTGCCAGTTGGGATGAAAGCGGCATCCGTCCCCCGTTCCAGCTTGGTATAATGCCTTTGGTTGAGTTTGATTTTTTAACGTAGGCTGTCATCTCCTTTACCCGCACAAACTCCAAACTGCGCCCTGCAAACCAAAAGGTATTACCGGGTTTAAGTTTAGATACAAAAGATTCTTCTATAGTACCTAAACTACCACCGCTGAGCCATTTTACCCGGATACTTAATTCGCTGGTGATTGTTCCGATACTTAACCTATGTCGCATAGCTACCCGGCGACTGTTTACTTTATACAGGCCATTTTCTACCTCAACCTTCAAAAACTCATCATACTGGGCAAGCGTTTTACCCCCGCTGGTAATAAACTCGAGCAGCTGTCCAAACTCGTTCCGGCTCAGGTCGGCAAAGGCATAGGTAGTTTTAACCTCTTCAAACAGTTCTTCGACACGGAAACCATCTGATACCGCCAGTGTCACCATGTACTGGATCAACACATCCATGGTAAGCAGCATTGGGTCGCGGCTTTCAAAGATTTTTGCTTTGATGGCCTCCTTCAATGCGGCTCCCTCCAATAATTCGAGCGAATGCGTCGGCACAAAATACGCCCTTGATACTGCGCCGGGGTGGTGGCCGCTTCGCCCGGCACGCTGCATAAAACGGGCAACACCTTTTGGGCTTCCAACCTGTACCACGGTATCTACCGGGCGAAAATCCACCCCCAGATCCAAACTCGACGTACACACCACCAGCTTCAGCGCTTCAGCATGCAAAGCAGCTTCCACCCAGTTGCGCAACTCATTATCCAATGATCCATGGTGCATGGCCATGATGCCGGCATATTCGGGATAATTATCCAAAATAGCGTGGTACCAGATCTCCGACTGTGAACGGGTATTGGTAAATATCAGTGTGGTTTTACTTTTAGCTACTATCTCCATTACCTCGGGCAATAGCTTTAAGCCAATATGCCCGGCCCAGGAATAATTCTCAATGTTTTGCGGAATGATAGACCGGATATCCAGCTTCTTCTCCAAGTTCGCGCGAACCATCTTTACCTGATGCTGCGGGAAATCATTACCTAATAAAACTTCAGCAGCTTGTTCCAAATTGCCGATGGTAGCGGAAATACCCCAAATCCGCAGTTGGCAGTTTTTGTTTTCATTCGCATTCCCCTTTGAACCGCCATTGCTTTCTGTAAACTGCAAACCGTCCACTGCAAACTGGCTATTACTGCCTACCGCTAACTGCCCACTGCCAACTAAAGCAAGGGCCCGGAGCCGGGACAAACCCAACTCCACTTGCACTCCCCTTTTAGTTCCTAACAACTCATGCCATTCATCAATCACCACTACCTGCAACTGGCTAAATAGTTTAGGATATTCTTTTTGGGCAAGCATCAGGTGCAGGCTTTCGGGGGTAGTAAGCAGCACTTCCGGCAACTTTTTTTTGAGGGCCTGTTTTTCTGCAGCTGGCGTATCGCCTGTGCGGGTGGCTATACGCCATGGCAGGCCTATCTCGTCACAGGCCTCCTGCATGGCCTTGCGGATATCATTGGTAAGCGCCCGCAAAGGGGTTATCCAAAGCATCAGCAAACCATTATTCTGCTTGGTTTTATAACTATCCGGATTGGCATTGATAAAGCCAGCTAAAAAGGGCAGAAACAAGGCAAAGGTTTTACCACTACCTGTTGGAGCATTCAACAAACCCGAATAGCCGCCAAGATATGCGTCCATCATTTCGGCCTGGAAAGGGAACTGTTCCCAGTTTTTTTCCTTGTACCATTGCTGTATAACCTGTTGGCCTTTGCTTGTCATTATCCCTTTAACAAAATTTAAGCTGTTTGGTTATAGCTTGCATAACCGAGCCAACAAAATAACTATTAAATTGGTTATAGTTATATGATCAGAAATAGCTTAATCATCGTTTCCATAGCCATCTGTCTTTTGGCCTGCGGAAATAACCAAAAAAAAGAAACAACGCTGGCCGATACCAACAAAGTACCAAAGGATACCACAGGGCAACACCTCGACGATAAAAACGATACCACTACCCATCATACCATGGCATCGGATACCGGCACAATCAACATTGCACAAACTGATTGGCTTATCACTCCGGGCAAAAGCATCGGGCATATTGTTTTAAACGATGATGTTCAAAATGTGATCAAGCGGTTAGGAAAACCAGATAGTTCGGACGCGGCCATGGGGAGTTCATTGATGGTTTGGTACGCCAATCACAATTCTGCGGGTAACCGAACTGCGGTTTTTTCGCATCATAATATGGGTGGTAAAGATGAATCGGTGAGTTACGTGCAAAAGATCCTGGTAACATCGCCGCAGTTTAAAACTAATGATGGTATTGGTGTGGGCTCGGCTAAACAGGACATTCAAAAAAATTACACTCTGAAACCAACCTCTACCTATAGCAAAAATGGCGGCAAGATCCAGGTTTATACCGATTTAGAAAAAGGGATTTCTTTTGAAATAAATGGTACTGGCAGGTGTGTTGGTATAATTGTGCATAAAGCCAATGATACGGCATCGGCTTACTTGAATATGCATTGAGGATATTACCGTTTGTCATGAGTGTTTAAAGCCGGCTAACTCTGAAGGTGAAATTACAACAGAGATCTGGTCAGTCTAAGCTTGTCGAAGACTCGTGCGCAGAGGCCCTTCGACAGGCTCAGGGTGACAGCCCTTTATTTAATGTCATTTCACCTTTAGAATCCGCGGATTTAAACACTCAGCATGACAGCCGTTTTCGAACATGACCGGTCTTTAAAACAAAGAAGGCCTTCCCGCATTGGAAAGGCCTTCTTTATTTATCATTAACACCTTACTTCTTCTCAGGCATTAAAATCAGTTTAATCAGATTTTTGCCGCTCAGGTATTTATTGGCGGCATCTTTGGTGCTTTGAGTAGTTATTTGTTCAAGGCTGTTTACATGCTTCAGGATCTGATCCGGGCTTTCGCCGTTTTGTGATGCGGAAGCAAGGTATCCTGCCCAAAAAACATTTTGCTTAAGCTGCTGCTGGGTTGAACGGGCCTCTTCGGCAACAAATTTCTGAATATCCGCCGGTAATGCGCCGTTCTGTTTTATCTTACCAATTTCTTCCATAGTAGCATTGATCAGCTTATCCACATTTTCGGGCGCACAACCAAAGGAAATAGTAAAGGTATAACGACCGCCTGGGATTTTGTGATAACTTGCCCTTACTCCCGGTGCATAAACGCCACTTTCCTGCTCGCGTAAACGCTCGATCAACTTTATGTTCAGCACTTCTTCCAGTGCATCAACTTGTATATTATTAATGTCGCTGTAATCGTAATCGCCGCTAAAAACCAATTGAACAGTGCTTTTATCGCCAACACCTTTATTCACCGTTTTGCTGATCACACCGGCAGGTGGTTGGATAAACATATTTTTATAGGTTTCCTTACTGTTAGTTGATGGCAGGCCGCCGAGGTAATGCTCTAGGTATGGCTTAACTGTTTCCACATCGAAATTCCCTACCAGGGTAAAGGTAAAAGCACTGGCATCAGCAAAGCGTTTCTTGTAAAAATCGTAGGCCTTATCAAGCGTTGCCGCGTTCAGTCTTGGAACGGTAGTAACCATACCACGGAAATTGTAGTTACTCAATACAGCCGATACTGTATCCTGGTAAACACTTCCCGGGTCCAACCCGCGGTTACTTAATATTGATCTTGTTTGATCGATGTTAGCATCCCAGATATCTTTATCCTTACGGGGCTGGGTAAAATAAAGGTATATCAACTGTAGGGCTGTTTCAAAATCGGCAGGCGAGGTGTTACCCGAAATGCCCTGCGCAAACTCACTGATATAAGGTGAAATACTCAAGTTTTTGCCGGCCAGCTTTTTATCAAGCATCCCCTGATTAAACTGCGCTATACCACTGCTGCCTATAATTGGCGACGCCAGGTTGGCAGATGTAAAATCATCATCGCTTGCCAGCGAAGTACCACCAAAGGCATATCCGTTTATCAGGATCTGATCGTTACGATAATCAGTTGGTTTTAATATTACTTTTAAACCGTTACCCAGCGTAAGGGTAGTTGCACCAATGGCTTCGTCTGTATCCTGTTTGGCAACTTTAGTTCCTTCGGGTACTTTAGCCAGTAATGGATCACTTGATACGTTGTCAATATAGGCAGTAACATTTTGACCGCCCGTAGCAATCCAGTTAAGCAATGTTTTATCATCGGGCAGGTTGGCTTTTTCTTTATCCGGTGCCTGTACCACTACTACACGGTTTTGATCGCTTATAAATTTACCGGCCATGGAGTTCATATCCGCCAGGCTAACTTTATAGATATTGCCTATATAAAAATTGTATTCGAAGTCGATACCCGGAATAGCCTCACCGGCTAAAAAGTTGGCCTGATATTCACGTACAAAATTTGCCGATGGGGTTTTATCCCTTTCGCGGTAGGCGTTGCCGATGCCTACTAAAGCATCCTGCTTGGCACGTTCCAGTTCGGTAAGGGTAAAACCGAATTTGCGGGCACGTTCTGATTCGGCCACTACGGCTTTAACCGCCTTTTCAAGTTCGCCGGGTTTAGCAACAACCAATGAGGTATAAGCATCCTGATCGCCTATAAAATTGCCATAGCTGGTGCGTCCATACAAAAACGGCGGATTAGGTTTTTGCAGCAATTCATTTAAACGCGAGTTAAGCATCTGGTTGAACAGCTGCACCCTTACCTGCTGCATGTAATCGCCGGTAGTTTTGGTAACCGTGCCGGGATGTTTTACAATGATCTGCGCTATAGTGTAAGGATACTCCGGATCGGTAACAATTTTGACCGCGGTACCCGGTGTAGCCGGTACTGAATATTTTGTCCTCGGCTTTTCGGCTGCCTGGTTTTTAAGCTGCGAAAAATTTTGTTTGATAAGCGCCTCAACGTGTTTAGGATCGAAATCTCCAACGGCAATAACGGCCTGCAAATCGGGGCGGTACCAGTCCTGGTAAAAAGCTTTGATAGTTTCGGGCTTAAAGTTTTTCAGGATATCTTCCTTACCTATAGGCAAACGAAGCGCATACCTTGAGTTATTAAGCAGTACCGGCAATGTTTGTTGTTGCAAACGTTCCTGGGCATTTTTGCCACGAAGACGTTCCTCTTCCAAAACAACACCGCGTTCTTTATCAATTTCGGCAGGATCAAAGCTTACATAACCGGCCCAGTTAGCTAATATGTTAAATCCTTTTTCAAACACCGCTACAGTATCTGTTGGCAAAGGCAGCTGAAATACGGTTTCATTAAACGAAGTATAAGCATTCAAGTCGGCACCAAATTTCACGCCCGCTTTTTGCAGATAATCCACCATTTGATTTTTTGGAAAATCGCGGGTACCGTTAAAGGCCATGTGTTCGGTAAAGTGAGCTAAACCCTGCTGGTCGTCATTTTCCAAAACCGAACCGGCTTTGTTAACCAGGTAAAGTTCAGCCCTGCTTTTGGGCTCGGCATTGGCACGGATATAATAAGTTAAGCCGTTGGACAACTTGCCTATGATCACGCTCTGATCAACCGGTAAAACATCGCTTTTGGCAGCAATTACCGGGGCTCCGGGCTTATTTTTAGGAGATGGAACAGGTTTCTTTTTTACTTGTGCAAAAGCACTGCCCCCCGAAAGGGTTAAAGCCAATAAGGCCAACGGAACGTATTTGTTCAGGTTCATTATAAAGTTTGAATAATCAGGATGCTAAGATGCAAAACGAAAATCTTAGTTACAAAGTATAGTTGTGAAAATTAATGTTTTGTAGCTGCTTTCGAAGCAGGCTTTTTAGGGGCAGGCGAAACTAATTCTTTAACAGTAGGCGGATCTGTTTTTTGGGCAAATTCGTCCTCCATCATCTTTTGAAGCTCATCCTTATGTGCTGTCACGGCTTCCTGCCCAACCATCATTGCCCTTTGCGTTAGCGATGGCAATTTCTGACCAACTTTCTGGCCTACAGGCGAGTTATAAAAAATTGTTATCTGTTTCAACTCGTCCTCTGTAAATTCATTTGCATAAATGGCAGCCATCTTATCCTTAAGCAAATCCCAGGTAAAATATTTGCCCATAAATGTATTCATAACCTTTTTAAAGGCAACCTTTTTATCATCGGGAACCTGGTTACTTGCAACATCAATCTGATTAGTAACTATTGTTCCAAATTGTTTATCAATACCAAGGGCAATCAGCATTTGCTGTGCTGCAGCCAGGCGCGAAGGACTTAGCGTTTGATCTGTAGTTTGTGCCTTTACGCTCGAAAAAGAAAACAGGATTCCCCCTGCAAGTGCGATAAGTTTAAGTTTTAGGTTCATATTAAATTTTGATAAAGATCTTTTTGATGTAGAATATCCACATCACTACCCATAAAATGAGTACTGTAAATATAGCGCTTACCAGCGAAGCATTTACTGGCGAAAAATAAGGTTCAAAAAATGTTTGATAAATAGATGCGCCATGGATCCTGATCATCCCCATATAATGCGGAATAAAACCGGATAATACATAGGCAGTAATAGCATTGGTACCAAATACCACAAATGGATAAGTAAACCGTTTGTACCCTTGTATATCAATAAGCCAGTAGCTTAACGCCAGCCCAATTGTTGCCAGGCCGCCGGTATATAATACAAATGAGCTTGTCCACAAGGCTTTATTAATTGGGAAGAAGAGGTCCCAGAACAGGCCAGCCATAACTGCAATTATTCCGTAAGTAAACATCCAGTTTGTTTTTACCTGATCGTCACGGTCTTTACGTTTAAGCCAGCTGCCAACCCTTATACCAAACAAGGCGGTTGCCACCGCAGGAATAGTACCCAGTAAACCTTCCGGGTCCCAGGTATGCGATTCGCGCCAGAGGTGATCTGGGGTAAATACCAGCCTGTCTATCCATGCGCCCATATTGGTTTCGGGCTCAAGGTTGGCATAGCCTACGCCCGGCACTGGGATACAGATCATAATGATAAAATACCCGATAAGCGCGCCCGCAAAGATCCAGTCGCGTGTTTTTTGTGACGTTTTGAGATAAAGTATGGTGCTGATAAAATATACCAGGGCTATGCGCGGCAGCACTCCCGGCAGTCGCAAGTGGGCCAGTCCCCCATCGGGATGAAAGATGAATTGAGTTATCCAGGGGATCAGTAGCAGGATCCCTGTACGATATAGCGCTTTCAGAATGAGTTTGCTGTGCGATACGGTATCCTTTTTGCTTTCCATGGCATATATAACCGATACGCCAACCATAAACAAAAAGAAAGGAAAAACCAGGTCGGTAGGTGTACAGCCGTTCCATTTGGAGTGTTCCAATGGCGCGTAGATATGTCCCCAATCGCCGGAATCATTCACCAGGATCATCATGGCGATAGTGATTCCGCGAAATACATCTAATGAAAGAAGACGTTTGGGTTTTTCGGTTGTGGTTGAGGTCATAGGCTTATGATCAATTTT